>CACZQP010000080.1 GCA_902783385.1 uncultured Lachnospiraceae bacterium
CTTGGGCACCCCCGTCCGTCAGAACAGGAGCGTGTCTGTCCGCGGAAGGAGCTCCGCAAGATGACGGCGGCAGTTCTCGATCACCGCCTGTCCCTCCGGCGTATTGAGGCCGTTCCGCCTTATGGTGCGGCGCATGATACGCGTATAGCCGATGATCATCGCTTTCTCTTCCACCTCGCGGATCCTCGTTTCATCCGTGCTGTCTAAGTAGAGCGCCAGCGATTTCTTCCAGAATTCTCCCGCTTCCTCATAGGGAATACCGAGGAATTTCTTTGTATTCTCGTGCTCCGTCTCTCCGTAGCCGCAGTATGCGTTGTACATGCTGGCCAGCTCGAAGACCGGATGTCCGTAGCAGAGCGTGTCCATGTCGATGAGAAGGCTCTCGCCGTTCTGGAGCATGACGTTCTTGATGTGATAGTCCCCGTGCATCATGTGGTAGTCTTCCGGGACCGCTTCGATGAGACTGTGAAGCTTTTCATACTGCTCTGCCGGCAGATAATCCTTCAGGAAATCTGCCCAGTCGAGTGCTACTGCCCTCATGTCCGGCATGGAGCCCGGCTTCACCACCGTGCCGTGAATCAGCTTCAGGAGATCGATGCTCAGCTTTGCGACTTCATCCGGCGTCTTTTCCCTGTTGATGAGAAGCTTTGCGAAGCTCGTGGCATTAAGCAGCTCAAAGACGGAGCCATAGCCGCCTCCCGCAATGCGGACCACATCGTACGGGATCGCAGTGGGAACGCCCAGCACGAACGCCGTCCGCGCCAGCTCTCGCTCCCTGTGGATCTCCGGCAGTGCGTCCGGGTTCAGGTACACCTTGACGATCGTATCGGGGTCGATCCGATACACCTTGCCGTTTGCGCCCTGTCCGATGACCTCGCACCCCTCCACGGAGATCTCACGATATGCTTTGCGGATATCCATCATCTCCGTGAAACCGGTCATTTCGAAGACCTCATAGACCACCTGGCACACATTGACCAGAACTGTATCCGGTACGGCCTTCTTCAGCCGCAGGATCACCCGAAGCCCCGCACTGGAGATATACTCGAGCTTTTCGCAGTCCACGACCGCCTTTGATGCGGGATATGCAGTCCTCGCCTCCTCGACCGCCTTCTCCAGCTCCGGCGCATTGGAAGAGTCGATATGTCCCGAAAGTACAAGCTTCAATGTATCGTTTTCCAGGCTGCTTTGTAAATTTTCCATTCTCTGTCTCCTCCGGTCCTGCTGCAGCTTTAAGCTGTCAGATTCTTCCTGATCTGAAGAATATTTTTTCCGTCCTCGTAGCGATAAGTCACATCATCCATCGTCTTTTTCACCAGAAAGATGCCCAGTCCGCCGACCTGCCGATCCCCGGCGGAAAGCGTCGTGTCTGGATCCTCCTTCGTAAGAGGGTTAAACGGGATACCGCTGTCAATAAACGTCACCGCGACCGAAGGCGGGTCGCTCACCGTCTCCACCTGCACCGTCGCGGTTCCCTTCTGCGTCTCATATGCATAGAGCGCAATATTCGCAAACAGCTCGTCGATCGCCACATCGATCTGCATCTGCGCCCTGATGGGGCAGCCTATCGCCTCGAGCTGCTCGTTCACAAAATCCGTAACGACCGGAATGCTCTCCGTTCGTGCCTCAACTGTGATCTCTTTCACGGGACCCTCTTTTCCTGAGTCTTTTCGTTTTCCGCGCCGCCGACACCTGGCCATGGCGCAGTCACTCAATGGTAAGGATATCCACGAAACCGGTGACCTCGAAGATTTCCATGATAATGTCGTTCACATGTGTGACCTTCATTCCGCCGCGGCCCGCCATCTGCTTCTGCGCGGAAAGCAGCACGCGCAGACCCGCCGATGACATATAGTCGAGCTTCTCCAGGTCGATCACAAGAAGATCCGCTTCCTCCATGGAATTCTTCAGCTCTTCCTCCAGCTGCGGCGCCGTCATGGTGTCGAGCCTTCCCTCGAGGGCGATCGTCAGTACATTTTTGTCCAGCGTTTTGGTAATATTCATTCTACGTCTCCTTTATATCCGTTTCTTCTGCCGGAAAAGGCATTTACTTCCAATACGATTATAGGAAATTCTCCGACATTTTTCTATCATCTTAGCCCTGTTTTATTCCGGTTTATCTTTCCGGCCGCCGCAAAGTATAATAAAGACAAAGGAGAGCAGGACCATGGCAAATATTTTCGACTATCTGAACTGGCGGGGAGACATTCCGTTTTCCTTTGACCCCTTCTGCGCCGTCGACAACCTCATCCTGTCCGAGATCGCCTATGTCGGACTCGACGGCATCGCACCGGACGTTACATCCCGGGAGACGATCCCTCTTGCGGAAGCATCCGAACAGTTCTTCCGGCTCCACTCGGAGGAGGAGCTGCGTGCACGCACCGATTTTATATGCAGAACCCCCTTTGTGCTGCAGGAAGCTGCAAAGACAAGGCGGTTCCGGGATATCCGCGTCGGACGGTACGTGAACCGGATCTCCAAATCCGCCGAAGAGCAGATGAGCGCCATGGAGTTTCTCCTTCCCGATGGCACAGCCTATGTCGCCTTCCGCGGTACGGACGATACGATCATCGGCTGGAAGGAGGACCTGAACCTGAGCTTTTCCGCACAGACCTCCGGACAGGAGCACGCCGCGGAGTACCTCTCCTCGTACAGTACGTCTTCGGATATGCCCCTGCGCGTCGGCGGCCACTCCAAGGGCGGAAACTTTGCCGTCTATGCGTCTGCGTTCTGTGACAAAGCGGTTAAGGAGCGCATCCTGTCCGTCTACACAAACGACGGCCCGGGTTTTCTTCCGGAAATTACGGAAAAAGAAGACTTCCGGCGCATCCTTCCCCTCGTGCACAGCATCATCCCGAAGGATTCCGTCTTCGGGCTCCTTTTAAGCAGCGGCTATGTTCACCGCGTCGTCGAGAGCGACAACAAAGGCCTGATGCAGCATGACGGTCTCTCCTGGCAGGTCCTCGGGAACCGCTTTGTCGAGGTGCCGGCGACCAGCAGGGCCAGCGCATTTATGGAAAAGACGCTCCAGCAGTGGATTGAAAGCTTTTCTCTGCAGGAGCGTGCGGATTTTTCCAATGCGATCTATGAAGTTCTTACCTCGGGGGGCGCGGATACACTGACAGATTTAAGCAAAGAAAAACTCGCGGGAAGTTTTAAGGTCTTAAACTCCTTCCGCAAAATGAACAGGCAGGAGCAGGAAGCCATATCCGGTACGCTCCGCCAGCTTGTTCGAAGCGGCATGCAGACGCTTCAGAAGGACATCTCCGAGAAGATGGCGGAAGTATCCGAAAAGGTGACGGATGCCCGGGACAAAGACTCCTCTCACCCGGCCTTCTGACACAGTTTTTTTCTGTTCAAAAGGCCTAGCTCATCGGCCTGCAGGATCAGCTCGAGCTGCAGGAGCGCCTGATTGACCGCGGAAGAAAAGATCCCGAAAATAAGGTCAAAAAACACTGCTTCGACAATCATTTCCGACGGGACGCGGAGCTGCGAAAACACCGCCGTATAAGTCAGGAGGCATGCGCCCTGAACCGGCGGCTCGGCCGCCGTCAGGATCACTGTCAGGATCACGGCCATGGCATGCCACAGGATCGTTGTCCTCAGGTCATTGGCCCGCACGGCATAGCTGGTGAATACAAGCGTGCCGATCGCCGTGGCAGGCATATAAAAGATCAGGCCGTGCGGAAGGCTGAAGGAAGTAAAGTTCCTCTCGATCCCGAGTTCAGAAACGCAGCTGCTCTCAGTCTGGCCGAAGGACGCGTCCACGGAACCCTTCCGCAGCGCGATCAGGAACGGTTTCTTCAGTTTTCGCATGAGCGTTCCGATCTCTACGCCTTTTTTCCGGCTCACATAAAACAGGATCAGGAGACTGATCAGGCTCGTCAGCGTGACCGCCAGCAGCAGACATCTGAAAATGTCGAAGATGACGCGCCCCTTTCCCTCCCAGATCTCCAGTGCGATCAGGATCAGAATGAAATAGGGCGACATTCTCCCGATCCACTCCGCGAGAAGAAGTCCCACCATATTCATCTGTTTGATGATGCGGGTCAGGTTCCTCGCCTGCGTGCCGATCGTGTTGAGCGCGACGCCGACAGCGACCGCCATGATCAGCAGCTGCGGCGTGTCGGACTCTATGAATGGCGTTACGATTTCGCCTGGAATGATCTTGGCGATCTCCTGCAGGAGGAGAGATGCTCTCTGTGTGTTGATCTCCTCCTCATAGATCCGGATCCCGAAAAAAGGGACTGCGACAAGGGACGTCAGAAAGGTGCATATCAGGCTCGCCCGGAAATAGCGGATGACCGCATGCGTACCGCTGCCGCCCTGCTCCGTGACTTTCGTCAGGTTCAGCACCGCCGTGGTCACCATGCAGAAAATGACCGGGCCCGCAATGGCGTTCAGCGCCCTGTGCCAGACATCGTACAGCGGGGTGAATACCGTATCCGCCGCGGCACTCTTTATGGATTCCGTAAGGAGCATCTCGCCCAGAAAGCCCAGGATGACGCCGCCAAGCAGCGCAGCAAAGATCTTCAGCACAGGGTTGATCCCGCTCGTCGGAAGATTCAGCCGCAGGACATTCCGGCTGCCCAAGTAGTTGTACTGCGGATTCATGCCGACCGATGTGAGAAGCGGGCCGTTCCAGTCGTCCAGCTCACTCTCCGTCTTGCTCAGCGGATTATACGGATCGCCCTCGAGCGATATCTGGATATGGGATCTCCCGAACAGCGACGAAAGCTCCGTATCCACTACCGCATCTTCTCCGAATCTGTCGCGCATCCTAAGGAGCGCTTCCTCCATCGAAAGCCGGATCCGCAGCCGGTTCTGTCTCTCGATCCCAAGCATTTCCAGATCCTTCTCCAGTGTTTCGGAATAATCGTCAATCGCCTCTCCGGTCAGCCGAATCGTTCTGAGGTCTTTGAGTCTGCTCACTTTTTATTTCTCTCTTTCCCTGTCATCCAGTACGCGTTCAAGGAAACGTTCCAGTCCCGGCACGGTCCCTCTTTTGCCGGTGTAGTTCGTCTCACCGAGCCTGACCAGCTTGTTTGTCCCGTGATAATCGCTTCCTGCAGTCACATAAAGCCCGTATTTTTCCGCAAGTACAAGCACCTGCTGCCGGAGCTTGTCGCTAAAGCCCGAATAAAATGCTTCCGCACCGGCAAGCCCGTACTGCATGAGGTGTTTGAACCTCTCTTCCAGATCCTCACCCAGAATCAGGTCATCGCCGCTCCCGTAGACCGGATGCGCAAGGACCGGTATTCCGCCGCCGTCCAGAACGGCGCGGATCACTTCCTCCGGCGTGAGATATTCTGTCGTAAATCTCTTTTGATCAATAAAATCCCGAATGGCAGACCCCCGGTCTTTTGCAAAGCCGTGCTCCACCATGAGATTGGCAATATGCGGCTTTCCCGGATTGTTCAGCGCAAGGAGCTTACTGAGGTCCTCTTCCGGGAAGGCGATGCCGAAGCGTTCCTTCAGAAAATCGAGCCGCGCATGCACCTTGCGCATGCGCAGTTCATGTGCTTTATGTACCGCGGCGAGGATCGATGGCGCTTCCGGGTCGTAATGATACCCGAGAATGTGATACTTTCCCTTTTCATCTTTGGCGGAAAACTCCGCGCCGGTCACAAAAAAAAGATCCGCATCGCAAAGCAGATCCCGCACAATGCGGCTTCCCAGGACCGCGTCGTGGTCCGTCACCGAAAAGATCCCGATGCCTGCGCTCTTTACCCTTTCGATGATCTCCTCCGGCGTATCCGTGCCGTCGGAGACCGTCGTATGCATATGCAGATCAATTGCCGTAATCTCTTCCTGTCTCATACACTCTTTTTCGACGCTCTCTTGTTTTTTTATATCGTTTTATTTTACCACAGATCAAAGGAGCGCTCCCGGTAATCCGGGAGCGCCCGCCCTGTCTGCCGCCTGTGTCAGGTGTGTATTAATAGACCATTGCACAGATCACGCCGTCCTGCAGTGTGCTGAGCTTTGTCCACTCCGCATAGCCCGATGCATCAAGATGCTTTGCAAGGTCATAGCCCGCGGGGAGCGTCAGGACAAAATTATGTCCCTGGAAAGTGTAGGCCGTGGTGACTGTAACATCCGGCCTTCCCTTCATGGCTGCGGCCACATTGCTGTCATAAGCCATCGGCTGCGAAGAAGGGATTGCTACCGTTCCGTTCTGCGGTGCCTCGAGGATCGCCTTCGTGAACTGGTAGCAGAGCATCGCGTCTCTCGTGTTTGCCGCCGTGACCGGCACCACGGGGACGCCGGCTCCTCCTGCGACCGCGTTCGTCACGTTGATCGAGCACGTCGCAGTCTTTCCGCCGTCGGCCGTTCTGCACGTAATGACCGCCGAGCCGGGTGCGATTCCCGTCACCTTTCCGTCGGCCGTGATGGATGCGACCGCGCTGTTGCTGCTGGCCCAACTTACGGATTTATTCGCCGCATCCACGGGAGAGATGCCGGGGGTGATATAGCCGAACTGTCCGATCGCGAGCGTCATCGAGGTGGGATTGAGCAGGAGATTCTCCACCGGCCGCGTTCCGCCTCCGCCGTAGACTGTGACATTGATGTTTGCCGTGTGTCCGTTTTCCTTTGTCTTTGCGGTGATCGTAGCCGTGCCCGCGTTTCTCGCATAGACATTGCCGTTCTGGCCGACCGTCGCCACATAATCATTGCTGGAAGTCCATGCAATTCCCTTGTCGCTCGCATGCTCCGGGCGAACGTCGGAATCAATCGTCCTGGATTCCCCGACAAACATGTTCAGTGATGTCGGATTGACATAAATGCCCGTGACGCTGATATGGTTATCCTTTTCCCTGACCCTGATCGAAAAGCTGTCGCTGTCCACCTCCCGGCCTTCCAGTAAAAGCCTTGCCGTTATGGTCGCCCTTCCGTCCGACTTCCCGTGGATATGCACATAGTTTCCGCTGCCGCTGACAGAGGCGACCCCGGAATCCGAAGAATTCCATCTCACTTCAAGGGAGCTGTAGGCTGCGTTCGACATGATGCTCGCTTCGCCCACCGTGGTCTCCCCTTCGCGGATCTCGCTGTCGTCTACCGTGGCGATGATGTAAGCATAGATATCCTCATCATCGTCCCAGTACCCGTCGTCGTCCCAGTCCCAGTCGTCAAAGTCGTCCCAGCCTTCAAAATCATCCCAGTTGTCCGCACGCACCTGCACTGGCGCCGTCAATCCCGCAACAAGTGCCATGGAAAGGAGGAACGCCGAAAATAACGCTGCCAGTCTCTTTTTCATCATTCTCTTTTCTCCTTGTTCGTTACTGATATAGAAAAACAACGCGCATGTGACTGATTAGAAATGCATACATAAATGATAATATATCGGACTCTTTCGCACAACGGTCTTTCCGTAAAAAAGGGCGTTTCCGGCCCGCGGCATCTTGTCATGTGTGCCGCTTTTCTTTATACTTAAACTGTGTAGACAAATCCTGAAATGCCGGTTTCACGGCAGGACCCCTCGTTTTGCCGCAAACCGAAAAATGTATTAATTCTTGTTAAAAAACCGCTTAGTTGCATGTAATCCATTCAGTGAAAGGGGGAGGATTATGAAATACGACAGAACCTACAATTTTTCCGCCGGACCCGCCATGATGCCGGAGCCGGTCCTGGAGGAGATCGCCGCCGAAATGATGAACTACCGCGGCAGCGGCATGTGCGTCATGGAGATGAGCCATCGCTCCAAGGTGTTCCAGCAGATCCGCGACGAGGCGGAGGCTGACCTGCGGAACCTGATGGGCATCCCGGACAATTACAAAGTCCTGTTCATCCAGGGCGGCGGCACGATGCAGTTTGCCATGGTCCCGATGAATCTCTTAAAAAACGGCACAGCCTGCTATATCGAGACCGGCGCGTGGTCGAAAAAGGCGATCAACGAGGCAAAGAAATTCGGCAAGGTCGAAATCATCGCCTCCTCCGCCGACCGGAACTTCGCGTACATCCCGGACTGCTCCGATCTGCCGATCCCGGACGATGCGGACTACGTCTACATCTGCGAAAACGAGACGATCAACGGCACGACCTATTACGAGCTGCCGGACACCAAGGGCAAGATCCTTGTATCCGACCAGTCGTCCATGTTCCTCTCCCGTCCCTGCGACGTGACGAAATACGGCCTGATCTGGGCAGGCGTACAGAAGAATGTCGGACCCGCAGGCATGGCGGTCGTCATCATCCGGGAAGACCTGCTGCGCGATGACCTGCCGTCCTTCGTTCCCACCTACATGAACTACAAGATTCATGCGGACAATGATTCCCTCTACAACACGCCCAACTGCTGGGCCATCTACTGCTGCGGCAAGGTGTTCCGCTATCTCATCGATAACGGCGGGCTCTCCGCGATGCACGAGCGCAATGTGGAGAAGGCGGCGATCCTCTACGACTATCTGGACAGCAGCAAGTTCTTTACGGCTGCGGTCGACAAGAAGGACCGCTCCCTCATGAATGTCCCCTTCGTCACGCCGAGCAAGGAGCAGGATGCCGATGTCGTCGCGGCTTCGAAGGAAGCCGGCTTTGACAACCTCAAGGGGCACAAGAGCGTCGGAGGACTGCGCGCTTCCATCTACAACGCCATGCCGAAGGAGGGCGTCATCGCGCTGGTGGATTTCCTGAAGAAGTACGAGGCGGAACATAGCGCCTGAACCTGCGTTCAGGCGCAGAGCCGGTAAACCGGCTCCCGGAATGATTCTGGCTGCTGCTTCAGCAAATAGCAAAATACAGTGCCTAAACAACGCAAGCGTTGGCGCGCTTAAAAGGGAGGGTAGTATGGCAATACGTGTTCTTGTTACAGACGGCATGGATGCCGGAGCAATTGAGAAATTACGCGCAGATGGCTTTGAAGTCATCGAGCAATACTATGAACCCGACGATCTGGGCCCTGCGCTCAGAGAGTTTGATGCAGTCATCATCCGCTCCGCCACAAAAATCCGCGCGGCGCAGGTTGACGCCGCAAAGGGCGGAAAGCTAAAGCTTATTATCCGCGCCGGCGTCGGCATGGACAACATCGATATCCCGTATGCTGAGGCGGCAGGCATCGCCTGCCGCAACACGCCGCGGGCGTCCTCCAACTCCGTGGCGGAGCTTGCGCTCGCGCTCCTGTTCTCCTGTGCGCGCAACATCTCCATCGCGGGGCACACAATGCGTGAGCAAAAGTGGGAGAAGAAAGCCTATTCCAAGGGCTTTGAGCTCGCCGGCAAGACCGCCGGTATCGTCGGCTACGGCCGCATCGGCCGCATGGTGGGCGAGAAATGCCAGGCGCTCGGCATGCATGTGCTCTCCGCGGTACACCGCAACAAACCAGAGGGGTGCGAATCGGAGACGATGCAGTTCGTCAGCTGGGAAGATCTGTTTGCGAAGTCTGACATCCTCATCCTGTGTGCGCCCGGAGGAGACGGTCCGATCATCACGAAAGAAAAGCTGGATACCATGAAGGACGGCGTCGTCATCATCAATGTCTCCCGCGGCAGCAACATCGACGAGGCGGCGCTCCTTGCCGCACTGGAGAGCGGAAAGGTCCGCGCTGCGGGTCTCGATGTGTGGGCGGACGAAAAGAATCCGAACTGGACACTTGTCTCCCATCCTGCCGTCAGCTGCACGCCGCACATCGGCGCAGGCACAAAGGAGGCACAGCAGCGCGTCGGTGCCGAACTCGTGGATATTGTGGAGGGCTTTGCTTTCTAGTATAGAGCTCACGAAAAAATACGGATGAATGCAAACAAGGCAGTGTACAGTTCCCTGTACATCTGCCTTGTTGCTTATACCGGATTGTTCTGACGTATTTATATCGCCCTATGTCCGAAGGACCATCGATTTTTACAGATCGTCCACCAGGGCGCTGCTCTTGGCGTAAGCCGTGGAGCGCGCCTCAAAGAAGTCTGTCTTGACCAGGTTCGCATTCGCGTACTGGCTCACCCACTTCATGCTCTCCGGCTCGTCGTCATAACCCTCGTAGAGCGTGCCGAGTCCGAGACTGGAATAGCGCTGGTTTCCGAGGTATTTGATGTAGTCCGTCACCATCTGCTTATTGAGGCCTTCGATGTCGTCGCCGATGACATAGTGTCCCCATTCGATCTCCTGGCGGACTCCCTCCTCGATCATCTCTTTGATCATCTGATCCGTTTCGGGCGTAAACAGCTCCGGCTCCTCCTTGCGGAGCTCGAGGAGGATATTGCGGAACAGCCACAGGTGCGTATTCTCGTCGCGGTTGATGTAGCGGATCTCCTGCACGGAGCCGGGCATGCGGCCGTTCCTGCCGAGATTGTAGAAGAACATGAAACCGCTGTAGAAATACACGCCCTCGAGGATGTAGTTCGCGATCAGGACGCGCAGGAAGTTGTGCATGTTCTTGTCCTGCTGGAACGCGTTGTACTGATCACCGATGAAAGTGTTGCGGCGAAGCAGGTGCTCGTCGTCCTTCCACTGGA
>CACZQP010000081.1 GCA_902783385.1 uncultured Lachnospiraceae bacterium
CGCGCCACCTTGTCAAACGCCTCTCCCGCCGCATCATCCTGCGTGCAGCCGAGGATCCGGTAGACTCCGTAATCCTCCACCATGGCAAGATGCGTGTGACCGCCCGATACGACAAGGCATCCGAACGGGGGCTCAAGCTGCGGCGCAGCAAGGAAATTTGCGCAGATATGTCCCTCGATGTGGTGGACGCCGATCAGCGGAATATCCGACGCGAAGCTCACCGCCTTTGCCGCCGCGACGCCCACGAGGAGCGCCCCGACAAGGCCGGGGCCGTAGGTCACCGCGATGGCATCGATGTCCGCAAGCGTGCAGTCCGCATCCTTCAGCGCCTGTGTGATGACCTGATTGATCCGCTCTGTGTGCTTGCGCGATGCGATCTCCGGCACGACACCGCCGTAGAGCGTGTGAATATCGATCTGCGACGAGATCACGTTGGAGAGAATCTTACTCCCGTCACAGACGACCGATGCCGCCGTCTCATCGCAGCTCGATTCGATCCCGAGGATCCGGATGTCCTTTTCTTTTATGTGCATATCACTCTTCCTCATCCGGGAACCGGAGCGTAATGCTCTTTCCGTCTTTTCCCGCATAGGTCGCGGGAAAGATCCTCCGCGTCTCCTCCAGAAAATCCTCCGCCCGCATCAGGGACGGAGAATAATGTGTGAGCCACATTTTCTGCGGCTGCGCCTCGGCGGCAATCTGTGCCGCCTCGGCAAAGGTCATGTGCTTGTGCTCCTTTGCCTTCTCCAGCTTGTCCGCCTCGCCGTACATGCCCTCGCAGATAAAGAGGTCTGCGCCCGACGCCGCCTTTATGATCGACGGGCAGGGCCTTGTGTCCGTCGTGTAAGTAAGCCGGATCCCCCTGCGCGCATCCCCCATCACCATGTCCGGGGTATAGGTCTTCCCCTCCCATTCCACACTCTCTCCGTGCTGGAGCCTGTTCCAGCAGGGTTTTGGGATCCCGAGCTCCTCCGCCTTCTCCGGATGAAACTTTCCTTTCCTCGCAAGAGAGAGGCTGTATCCGTAGCAGGTCACATTGTGACGCACCCGGAACGCTTCGATCGTCAGCTCCGGGTTGCCGGGATAGGGGATCTGCTCCTCCGCCTCCTCAAGCTCCTTAAACTCGATCGGGAACGGAAGCTCCGGCGCGATCGTCCGCAGGGCGTTTACCGTGCGCGAAAGGCCCCTGGGGCCGATCATGAGAAGAGGCTCCGTGCGCTCCGCATTTCCCATCGTCAGCAGCATCCCGGGCAGTCCCGAGATGTGGTCCGCGTGATAGTGGGTAAAGAGCATCACGTCGATCGGCTTCGGCGACCAGCCCTTTTTCTTCAAAGCGACCTGTGTCCCCTCTCCGCAGTCGATGAGAAGACTGCTCCCGCCCACGCGCACCATGAGCGATGTGAGGTACCTATATGGCAGCGGCATCATGCCGCCGCATCCCAATAGACAGACGTCCAGCATTTTTCTTATCCTTCCGGGCGGCGCCGCCACATGATGAGCGCATCCTCGCGCGGCGCCTCGTAAAAGTCTCTGCGACGCCCCTCCACGGCAAAGCCGAAGGCGTCATACAGTGCGATCGCGGCCCTGTTTCCCGCGCGCACTTCCAGCGTAAACTCCTCTGTTCCGGCCTTCTCGCCCTCCCGGATCGCCGTTTCCAGAAGCCTCCTTGCAATCCCGCGCCGGCGAAATGCGGGCAGGACCCCTACATTTGTGATCTCCCCGGTGCCGACGACATTGCGCAGACCGCACATTCCGACAATGCATGCACCGTCCGGTTCCCCGTGCGACGGCGCATTGCCGCCCCCATTCTCTGGCACGTCCCCCGAGTGCTCCGTCCCCGGCAGCACTTCCGCCACAAAGTACATGGCATAGGGCAAAAGGAGCGTCGCGTGAAAGGTCTCCCTCGTCCATGGATGGCGAAAAGACGCTTCTTCTACGGGAAGCGCAGAATCGATATCCTCCGCCGTCATGCGGCGGATCCGGATGCTACTCTCCTCCATTTGCCTCCCGCTCTCTCTCCGCCTGCGACTTTCGCAGATAGACCGGGCGAAAATCCGCCGCGCTGATGAGGCAGGCTTCCTTTTCCGCCTCAAAATGTGCAGCTGCCGCCGCCGCGACCGCTCCCGCGCGCTGCAGCAGCATATGCGGCGGCGCAAAGCAAAACGGAACAGCGAGGAGCTCGCTGATCTCTGCGCTGTAAACGGCGACGCCGTCCCCGGCAAAGACCACCTCCCTGCCTTCTTCGTTCAGTCTTTCAGCCAGCTCCCGGATATCCATGGCGCGTCCCTCCATCAGGACCTCAGGAAGCGCACTGTCTCTTCTCCATGCATAGGCGGCGGTGTAAACCTGTCTCCGCCTGGCATCCATGACGGAGCAGATGAGGGCGCTGTCCCCGCCGGCCGTCCAGACACCGAATGCGAGCGCTTCCAGTGTCGGCACGGCAATAACGGGCTTCTCCAGGGCGAGGCCGAGGCCTTTTGCCGTGGCGGCGCCGATTCGAAGTCCCGTGAACGAGCCGGGACCCGCTGTCACCGCAATGGCATCCAGCGTGTGCAGATCCAGCTCCGTCTGGTCACGGAGCGATTCCAGCATGGGCATCAGCGTCTGGGAATGTGTTTTTCTCAGAGCGGACGCGCTGGAGAGACTGTTGTATTCCGAAAGAAGCCTGCCGTCCTCCAGCAGGGCGCAGCCTGCTACCTGTCCCGATGTATCGATTGCAAGTATCTTCATGTCTGACTCTCCGCCGGCGACTTACTCACTTCGATGCGCCGGTAGTCCAATCCCTTTTCGAGATCCTTTTCGATCCTAAGCCACAGCGTCTCCTGCGGCAGGATCTCGCCGATCCTGTCGGCCCACTCCACAAGGCTCACCCCGTCCGAAAACAGGTATTCGTCGAGGCCGATCTCCTCCATCTCCTCCGCATCGCCGATCCGGTAGACATCAAAATGATACAGAGGAAGTCTCCCCTCCTCATAGATCTGCAGGATCGTGAACGTCGGCGAGCTGACGGGGCGCGTAATCCCCAGCCCCGCGGCAAAACCCTTTGTAAACACCGTCTTGCCGACGCCGAGGTCTCCGCAGAGCGCATAGATCTCGCCCGGCCGCGCGCCGCGCCCGAGCTCCTCCCCGATCCGGAACGTCTCTTCCGGACTGCCGCTGTGATAGATTCTCTGTGCTTTACTCATATTGCCCGAACCATTCCGGAAGCCTGCGCTTTGCGCAGGCTTTGCGCGATGAGCGCCGGCTCATCTCGCTCACAAAGCCGTGCTCCGCACTCTCCGGTCCGCTCCGCGGACCCTTTGTTCGCGATACGCCCCAAAAATGAAAATGCCGCCTTCGGCGTCGCTTTCATTTTTCCGGGGCTGATCAGTCATGTCTGAGGGCTTCGATGGGAGAGAGCTTTGCCGCCTTCCGCGCCGGGTAAATGCCGAAGAAGATCCCGATCGCCGAAGAAAACAGCGTCGTCAGCAGGATCACAGCCGGACTGATGGAAGGGGTAAAGTTCAGCGCACCGCAGATGATGAACGCCCCCAGGATGCCCAGGATGATTCCTATTATACCACCAAGGAGCGTCAGGATTCCCGCTTCCGCGAGGAATTGCAGAAGGATGGAGCCCGTCCGGGCTCCGAGCGACTTGCGGATACCGATCTCGCGCGTTCTCTCCGTCACGGAGACGAGCATGATATTCATGACGCCGATGCCGCCGACCAGAAGGGAGATGGCCGCGACAAGCGCGATAAACGACGTGATATAGCTGAGGATACTGGAAAACTGGTCGGCCATGTCGGCGAAGTTCTGCACATTGATCGCCTGGTCGCCCCGGATTCCGAGACGGTTTTCAAGATAGGTGATCGAACGCTTTGCGACCTCCGAGGAGTATTCCGTTTTTGTGAAAATATATACGCCGTTGAAGGCGTCCGTCCTCACGCGGAAATACCGCTGAAATACCGTGTGGGGCATCTCCAGGTTCAGGATCGGCATCGCCCCCGTCGCCATGGAAACGAGCTGGGAAGAGGAGTCCTCCCGGATGCCCACGACCCGCACCTCATGGCTTGCGCCGTAACACGATAAGTCGATCGTCATCCCGACGACATCCGTTGTCCCGAACAGGCGCTTCGCATCCCCCTCCCGCATGACGCAGACGGGGTTGGCGCTCTCCACATCCTGCCGCGTGTAGTAGTGGCCCCGGACGATCTTGTCGGAAAACTGCAGCTGCATGTGTTCGTTTCCGGCGTCGATGCTTGCGTCAAAGGTGCCCTTGCGCGTGGAGGCCTTGGCAAAGATCCCAAAGCCCGGCGTCGCGCCGTCGATGTGTTCCACGGTCTCAACCAGCGCGTCCAGGTCCGACTGATCGATCGACTTGTCCGTCTTTTCGCTGTTGACCGACAGGTAGATGATCCCGCTGACAAGGTCGTTGAGCTCGCCGTTGATCCGACCGTAAAGACCGTTGCCGATCGAAATGATCATGATGACAGCCGAGATGCCGATGATGATTCCCAGCATCGTCAGAAGCGACCTGCCCTTATTATTGCGAATGTTCATGATCGCAATTTTTATATACTCTGCGATCTGTCCCATCAGCCGAAGGAATTCATCATCATATCCATCATGCCGTCCATGCTGCTGCCGGTCTGTGCCGCTGCGGGAACGGTGTTCACACGGCTACCCTCCTCCACGCCTGCGGGGAGTGTCGAGACAACCTGCGTCCCCTCGGTAAGGCCGCTTGACACCTCGACGGCCGTATCCGTCGTGATGCCGATCGTGATCGGGATCCTGGTGATCACGCCGTCCACCACCGCATTGACAAAGTCGCCCTCCGAGTCGGAGTTGATGTACTGGTAGGGGAGGATGATCGCTTCCTTCGCATCATTGGTATGGATGTCCGTATCCGCCTCCACGCCGAGGATCAGAAATTCATCCGGATCCAGGATGTCTATCTTCGCCGAGACAACTGCCATGCCGCCCGAATTCTTCGTGGCGTTGCCCGCGATTTTGGAGACCTCTCCCTGATACTCTCTTCCGGCGACCGTGACTATCACGTCCTGTCCCAGCCGCACCTTGTCCAGGTCTGTCTTCGTGACCTGGATATCCACCTTGACCTTTTCCGTGCTCGCGATGTGAATAAGCTCCATACCCTGCGAAGGGGTAGCGCCCTCGCGGATCTTTATCTCCGTCACCACGCCGTCAAAATCCGCAGTGATGCCCTGCGCGGCCTCCTCCAGCGAGCTTAAGGTGTCCTCGCTCGTCAGGGTATTCGACTGCTGCGTCGCGCTCAGTGCATTCAGCGCACCCGGATTCATGAGGGAAGCCTCGCTCGACGTCTGCTGGGACTTCATCTTGGAGCGTTCCTCCTGGTACTTGGTGAGCTCCTGCTGAAGGTCCTCGACCTGCTTGGTCCAGGCGTTGATCTCCGCGTCGTTATTCTGCCGGATCTGGCTGTCGTACAGGAGCCGGTCGAGCTCCTCCAGCGTGCTGCTGGTCGTCTCCATCCGCTCCGCCAGATTCTGCTGCTCGATGAGCCTTGCCTCCTGAAGCTCCAGATAGGTCTGATGCATGCGCTGCTTTTTCTCGCTGATCTTCAGCTGAAGCTCCTGGATCCAGTCCTTGATGAAGTCCACCTGCTCGTCGAGGATCGGCACATTGGTGTTCGCCTCTGCAAAGTCTGCCCGGTTTTTTGCGTCCTGCTGGAGCGAATTCTCATAATTGCCGGTCTGCGCCGCATGGGAGAGCTCCGTCGTCTGCTGTGCGAGA
>CACZQP010000082.1 GCA_902783385.1 uncultured Lachnospiraceae bacterium
GGCGCCCGAGTTTGCCGGACGTGGCCGTAATAAGCGGCGCAGCGCCGACGGGCGTTCGACGCGGGAGCAGACAGGTCTTGCATGCCGCCGTTTTTGAGGCGCGCTTCGGCATATGTATGCTGACGGGGGTTTTCTAGGCTGAAGGGCCGCGGGAGGTGGCTGCGATCTTGCGGCGTACGCCCGGTAAGGCGCGAGCATAGCACGGCCACGGGAGGCACTGTCTGAGGGCGCCTCATATGCTGCCGGCAGTGTAGACTAGAGCGGCGCCCGAGTTTGCCGGACGTGGCCGTAATAAGCGGCGCAGCGCCGACGGGCGTTCGACGCGGGAGCAGGCAGGTCACGCGGATCCTTGCGACGAAAGCCTGGCGGCGACATACGCATATAACTATGAAACGGCCGCGCGGAACAACTCCGCGCGGCCATATTTGTTTCTCTCTTTTTCAATGAGCAGCCATACTGAATCGCATGGCTGCGTGCGGCGCTTCGGATCAGCTCAGCCGGTGGATGAAGAGCCCCGAGAGGAGCTTGGGCTCAAACCACGTAGACTTGGGCGGCATCAGGCGCCCTGCGTCCGCGACGGCGAACAGCTCGCGAATCGAGGTCGGGTACATGGCAAAGGCAATACCGCCGCCATCGTCCACTCTCTTTTTCAGCTCCTTAAGGCCACGGATCCCGCCGACGAACTCAATGCGTTTGTCGGTGCGCGGATCCTGAATCCCCAGGATCGGCGTCAGGACCTCACGCTGCAGAATGGAAACATCAAGTCCGTCCACCGGGTCTCCGGATTTGAATTCATTGCGGACCGAGAGCATGTACCAGTTTCCGGAGAGATACATGCCGATCTCGCCCTTTGCGTCCGGCTTTGCCTCGCCGTCGCGGTAAGGCTTTACATTGAAGATCTTCTTGATCTCCAGAAGGATGTTCTCCTTCGTGTGTCCGTTCAGGTCTTTGACATATCGGTTGTAGTCCATGATCGCAAGCTCTTTTTCGGGGAAGAGCACGCAGAGGAACCGGTTGAATTCCTCGCTTCCCGTGTAGCCCGGCTTCTCCTGCCTGCGCTTTAAAGCGACCTTTACGGCCGATGCGCACCTATGGTGTCCGTCCGCGATGTAGACCGCCGGGATCTGTTCGAAAGCGCCCTGGATCGCAGCGATATCCGCATCGTCGTCAATGACCCACACGCGGTTTCTCACACCGCCGTCGGATAGGAAGTCATAAACTGCGTCGCTTTGTCTGACGCGCTCTGTCACGGCATCGATCACGTCGTGATTCCGGTATGCCAGAAAGATGGGACCTGTCTGCGCATTGCAGGTGTCCACATGGCGGATGCGGTCCAGTTCCTTTGCCTCGACCGTATTCTCGTGCTTCTTTACGACATCGTTTAAATAGTCGTCAACCGCAGCACAGGCGGCAATGCCGGTCTGGACTCTGCCGTCCATCGTCTGCTCATAGAGGTAATAGCACGGCTTTTCGTCCATGACGAAATCGCCGTCTGCGATCCGTCTGTCCAGGAGCTCGCGCGCCTTGTCATAGACACAATCCGCGTAGGTGTCGACATCGTCCGGAAACTGCGTCTCCGCCCGGTCGATTCCGAGGAACGACATCGGGTTTTTGTCTACGACCTGCTTTGCCTCACTTCTTGAGTAAACATCGTAGGGGAGCGCCGCGATCTGCGCTTCTTTCCCCTTCGCCGGCCTGTAGGCCTGAAACGGGGTGATCTTTGCCATACCTCTTCCTCCTTAATTAAGAATTAAGAGCAACTGCCTGTATCATTTCGCGAGCCGGTTTACCGGCTCTGCCGCAAAGCGCTGGCTTTGCGGCTCTTTTTGAATCCCTTAACAGATCTCCCGCACGCGGAAGACGCCGTCGATGGCGCGCAGCTTTTCGAGCGCTTCCCGGGTCGGCCTGGAGTCAAGATCCGCCATCGTATACGCGAATCTCCCCCTGGAATTGTTGGCCATGCCGGCGATATTGATCCCTTCCGTGCCCATGATGGCCGCGGTCTGTGTGATCATGTTCGCCTTGTTCTCGTGCAGGATGGCGATCCGCGCGGCGCTCTGGCAGCGGCCCATGTCGCACGACGGATAGTTCACGCTGTTTCTGATATTGCCGTTCTCCAGATATTCCTTCAGCTCCTCCGCCGCCATGACTGCGCAGTTCTCCTCGGACTCCTCCGTGGAAGCGCCGAGGTGAGGCGTCGTGATGCAGCCTTTTTTGCCCGCGATGGTCGCGTTCGGGAAATCCGAGACATAGCGGCGGATCTTTCCCTCTTCGATGGCCGCGATCACGGCCTCTTCATCCACGAGCAGATCTCTCGCCATGTTGATGAGGATCACACCTTCTTTCATTCTCGCGATCGCGTCCTTGCCGATCATGCCCCTGGTCGCGTCGATCAGCGGAACATGGATCGTAATGAAGTCGCAGTTTTCATAGATCTCGTTGATGTCTGTCACATGTGTTATCTTGCGGGACAAATGCCACGCGTTTTCGACGGAGACATACGGGTCGTATCCGTAAACCTCCATGTCCATATAGACCGCGGCGTTCGCGACGCGCACGCCGATCGCGCCCAGGCCGATGATGCCGAGCTTCTTGCCGCGGATCTCCGTGCCGGCAAAACGCTTTTTCTCCTTTTCCGTATCTGTTGCGATCGACTCGTCAGCGCGGTTCTCGCGGACCCAGTCGACGCCTTCGACGATATCGCGGGAGGCCATCAGCATTCCTGCAATCACAAGTTCCTTCACGCCGTTCGCATTTGCCCCGGGCGTATTAAAGACGACGATTCCCTTCTCCGCACAGGCTTCCAGCGGAATGTTGTTCACGCCTGCGCCTGCGCGCGCAACGGCCAGGAGTTCATTTGAGAACTCCATGTCGTGCATTTTTGCGCTTCGAACCAGGATCCCCTGCGCAGCGGAGACATCCTCTGTTTTCTCAAAGCCTTCGTGAAACCGCGCAAGTCCCGACTCCGCGATGTTGTTAAGCGTAGCATACCGAAACATGACTGAAACCGCCTCCTTAGCTGATTACATAATGCCGGACACTTCCGGAGCTGTTCCGGAAATGACCTGAAAAATTCCGATTAGCAAAGATTATAGCACGAACCGTCACGACAATAGAATCCTGTCGTTGTCCAGTGCCTGGCCGGCGTTTTGCGCAAAGCGCCGCAGGAGATCTTCCACCGTCATGCCTGCGCGCTCTGCACCCTCCACATCGAGCACGATCCGGCCCGCATCCATCATCAGGGTCCTGTTTCCCATCTCCAGCGCCTGGTGCATGTTGTGCGTCACCATGAGGCACGAGATCTTTTTTTCTTCGATGATCTGCTTTGTCAGCGCAAGCACCTTTTCCGCCGTGGCAGGATCAAGCGCCGCCGTGTGTTCGTCCAGCAAAAGGAGTCTTGGCGTCACGACCGTAGCCATGAGAAGCGTGAGCGCCTGGCGCTGTCCGCCGGACAAAAGTCCCACCTGGCTCTGCATCCGGTTCTCCAGATCCATGTGAAGGAGCGAGAGTCTCTCCCGGAAAAGCTGTTTTTCCTTTGCCGTGATGCGGCTGAAAATGTGCTTGGAAGGACCGGAAGCCCTGAGAAAGGCGACCGAAAGGTTCTCCTCGATCGTCATGTGCGGCGCCGTTCCCATCAGCGGATCCTGAAACAGACGGCCGATATAGCGGCTGCGGATGTGCTCCTTCTCGAATGTGATGTCCTCGCCGTCAAGGTCGATGTAGCCTTCATCGACGATAAAAGAGCCCGCGATGGCGTTGAAGAGTGTCGACTTTCCAGCGCCGTTGGAACCCACAATCGTGGCAAAATCGCCGTCCCGCAGTGTCAGGCTCACATGCTCCAGTGCTTTCTTTTCACTCACGGTCCCGGGCGAAAACGTTTTGGATATATCTGTAATCACCAGCATGGCATCACCCTCTTCCGCGCTGCTGCGCTGCCTTTCTTCTGCTGCGTCCTGCGTTTCTCTGCTGCATTCTCTCCGCTGCCATCTGCCGGACGGCAGGCGCCGCGATCGCGACTGCAACAATGACGGCGGATACCAGCTTAAATGCCTGCGTCGGCACGTTCATCCGGAGTGCGGCCGCAATAATAAAGCGATAGATCACGGATCCGGCAACCGTTCCCGCGATGCGGACCGCCATCTTTCCCCTCCCGAACAGGGTCTGACCGATGATGAGAGAGGCGAGCGCTATGGTCACCATGCCGGTCCCCATGTTGATCTCACTGTTTTTGTTGTACTGCCCGATTAGGCACCCCGCCATTCCTGTCAGCGCACCGCCGATGCAAAGGCCCACCGTCACCGTGAAAGCCGTATTGATCGAGGATGCGCGGACCATTGCCGGGGAATCGCCGGTCGCCCGGATTGACAGCCCGAGTCTCGTCCCGAGGAAACGGTAAAGGACAAAGCAGATCAGTACGAGGAGCAGAAGCAGGAATACAGACCTGTGCCAGGTCTTCCAGAATGCGCCCGGAATCAGCTTTTCAATGAGCGTAAATATCGTATCCTTCCCCACAATGTTCAGGTTCGTCTTCATCCCCATCACCATGAGGTTGATGGTATAAAGACCGGTATTTACGATAATGCCGGCCAGAATGCTCTGCACCCCGAAGCGGGTCTGCAGCTGCGCCGTGACGAATCCGGAACATATGCCGGCAGCCATGGATGCGGGGATCGCAAGGAGCGGATGTCCCGCAATCGTCACCGCGACGCCCACCGCGGCGCCCAGCATGTAGCAGCCGTCCGTGGACAGGTCGCAGATATTCAGGATCGTAAAGCTGACGAACAGCGACAGCGCGATCAGGCCGTAGATCAGGCCGTTGTCGAGCGCCGTCTGGATGATGGTCACGGGCATTTGTGCATACCTCTCTTCCTGTCATGATTCCGGGGGTCTTTTTCAGGACCCCCGGAACAGCAGCGTTTCTATTATTATATTATATCTGTCGGATAATCAGAAGTTCTCCGCCGTCGTGATCTCCACGATCTCGGAGCAGAAGGGAGCAAACGCCTCCTTCACCGCTTCCATTTCGATGCCGAGCACTTCCGCCGTCTCGGTGTTAATCGTTGCGATGCCGTTCTCCAGTGTGACGACCGGATATTCCGCGGGAGCCTTGCCATCCGCAAGGACATCGCCGACGATCGCCGCAGTCATCTTTCCGAGACTTGCGTAATTGATGCCAAAGCCCAGGAACGCGCCGTTTAAGGCAAAGGAATCCGCTCCCGTGTAGTGCGGAATTCCCGCGTTGCGCAGCTTTTCATAAATTGCCAGCTCGGCGCTCATCACGGTGTTGTCCGTCGGCGTAAAGATCGCGTCGACCTTCTCCGCGATCAGTGCATCCGCCGCCATGCTGACCTCGTCCGTGTTGGTTCCGGTCTTCTCGATGTATGTGATCCCCTTTGCATCAAGGAATGCCTTGGCGTCAGCAATCGCCTGCGTGGAGGAATCCTCACTCGTGGAATACAAAAGCCCTACCTTTGCCGTCTCCGGATTCTGCGCGAGGATCAGGTTCATGATCGCCTCGGTGTTGAGCATGTCTGAAGTGCCTGTGATGTTGACGCCCGGCGCCTCGAAGGACTGTACAAGGCCTGCGCCGACAGGATCCGTCACCGCGGAGAAGATGATCGGCGTGTCCGTCCCTTCAAACACGGACTGTGCCGTCAGTGCCGTAGGTGTCGCAATGCAGACGACCGCATCGACTTCCGCATCCTTCAGCTGGGCCATGATCTGTGCGATCAGCGTGGCATCGCCCTGTCCGTTTAAGGAGTAATCCTTGTAGTCGAACCGGACAGGGTAGATCGCCTCGAGCTCATTTAGGCCTTCTTCCACATTCTGCTGGATCTGGTTTAAGGAAGCGTGATCCATAAAGGAAACAATACCGACCTTGTAGACCGGCCTGTCCGCATAATCCGGCGCCTCACCCTGCGGTGCTGCCGCCTCCTGCGCTGCCTGCGGCGCCTGTGCGGCGGGCGCGGGCGCGGAAGCTGCGCAGCCTGCAAGGAGTCCTGTGCCGATGATCGCTGCCAGTGCCATTGCCATTATTCTTTTCATTTCTGCTCCTCCTTTGATCTACTGCCGGAACGAAAAAAGCGTCCCGGAAACGACTGTTTCTGAGACGCCGATATTCATCAACGCGGTACCACTCAGCTTGCGGGCACTTGCCTCGCCACTCTGATGCACGCACTAACATGCGCTCCTATGGATTACGGGTAAGGTTCCCGTCAGCACCTACTTGGTCTCCCGTTCAGGCTGCCCTCAAAAGTCCATTCAGCTTCCTACTTAAGTACGGCATTTCCACCGTCCGCCGCTCTCTGTAACTGTTTTCAAAAGCCTACTACTCTTTCTCAACGGTTTATCTATGAAATTTGGATTTATCATAATTCATTCCTGTTTTCCGTGTCAATTCCTTTTTTGACATTCCTTTATGCCGGCTTTGCCGGCCGCACCGCAAATCAATTGACATTGTCTGTCGTTCTTTTAAAATAAAGAGTGGATTATCAGGAGGAAAACATGGTTCTTTCATTTATAAATCAAATAAAGCAGTATATACGGAAGCCGGAATACTGCAGACCGCAGCTGACGCTCCGGGAGCCGGAGAGAAAGCGGCTGTGCAGCGCTGTCCTGGCAAGTGCTGTATTCGGGATGGCTCTTGCGGCGCCGTTTTCTTCATCCGCCGCATCGCCGATGAGTGCTGCTCCCGGCGCAGGGACCCGTCTTGCGAAGGTACTTGCGGCACCCGCGCCTTCCGTTCTCCATCTCGCCGTAGAGGAATCGCAGCTGGTCTCCCCCGGGGAGGACGGCGCCGTGCTCGGCACCTATGTGACGGTCCGCTGCACAGACGAAGACGAAGCCGCCGCAGCGCAGGCGCTTCGCCGGATGGGGAGCCGGATCCGCAGACGTATGGAGGCCGACGCCGGCGAGGGGGCGAGCGATCTCTCCTCCGCTCTCCTTATGCGCCGCGCGGATACCAACGCGCTGAGCTTCCTTGAGACCTGCGCGCTGACGGACGAAAACGGAAGCCCCTCAGAGCGATGGTACGGGCACAATTATGACCCGGTGACGGGCAGCGCCTATGCGCTGGATGACGTCATCCTGGACACCCGTCTCCTTGCGCAGCAGATCGTCGATGCTCTGGAAACAGCTTATCTGCAGGGAGGGGACGCCGACGAGCTCATCCCTTCCGTCCGGCGCCTCATTTACCGGGACGAACTTGCCTGGACGATCGACTACGACGGCATCAGCTTCTGGATCCCTGCGGAATACCTGGATCTTGCAGAGACCGCAGGTCCCCTTCTTCATGTCAAACTTGCTTACCACGAGGATGAAGGCCTGATCTCCGAAAAGCTGAAATTCCTGCCCGACTCCTATATTGCGGCGCTCTCCCCGGACGAGCGCTTCATCATGACGGGCGAAGACGATGACGCACACCTGCTCTCCCTTCAGGAGTGGCGTAATGCCTCGACAAAACAGCGGATCATGACCGTCGGGCTTGACAACCGCACGGCGATCGCAGACCTGACGTACTGGAGCTATCGGCCGTATGTCATGCACAGCGACGGCAAAAACTACCTGTATCTGGACACGGCCGAAGAAGATCTTCGTCTGATGCAGGTCTATGACCTGAACGTCTCCTCGCTCGAGTCGCCGGAAACCCTGCTGTGCGGCTTTTCGGAAGGCGATGCGCTTCCGACGGATCCGGCCCGCTTCAGCGTCGAAAAGAA
>CACZQP010000083.1 GCA_902783385.1 uncultured Lachnospiraceae bacterium
AGGCTCCGCAAAATCAAGGACTCTCCGGGAGATCCCGCATGCCGCAAGCATATCCTCATGAAGTGTTTTGTCTTTGTCTTGTTTGTCCGTATCGTTTCCCAATGTTCTTCTCCGTTATTATTGTGCATTTCAGGCGTATGGTACGCCGCGATGTATGATTGTCCCCTTGATTTCTTTCTCCATGGCAGCAGCAAGGTCCGTCGCTTCCGGATAATCCTCTCTGGGGAGCCAGATGACGTCGTTCCTCCTGCGAAGCCATGTGAGCTGCCGCTTCGCATAGTGCCGCGTCCCGGTTCGGATCCTGTCGGCCGCCTCCGCCAGTGTGCACAGGCCGTCCAGGTAATCCAGGATCTCCTTATAGCCGATCCCCTGCATGGAGACCAGGGATCTGTCGCAGCCGCTCTCACGCAGGCTGCGAACCTCTTCCACCAGGCCCTGTTCCAGCATTTTGGATACACGCGCATCGATCCTTTTATACAGCGCGTCCCTGTCCATCGTCACGGCAAAATAGCGGTACGCATAGGGCGGCTCCTTCGTGCGCTGCGCGGCATTGTGATCGGAGATCCTCTCGCCTGTGAGCGCATGATACTCCAGCGCGCGGATCACGCGCTTCACATTGTTCGGGTGGATCTGCGCCGCCGCCTCGGGATCTGCCTCTTCCAGCATGCGATGCAGTACAGCACCCCCCTCTTTATCAGCTATTTCCGTCAGGCGGCTGCGGACCTGGCCGCCGTCATCCTGCACGGTAAACTCCGTATCGCCAAGGAGCGCGTCGATATAAAAGCCGGTTCCGCCGCAGATGACCGGGACACTTCCTGCGTCACAGATCGCTCTGACCGCCTCCTCTGCCTTTTCTTTAAACAAATATGCGTTCCAGGGGTCTTTGGGATCCGCCACATCGATCAGGTGATGCGGAATTCCCTGCATCTCCTCTTTGGTGATCTTTGCCGTGCCGATATCCATCCCGCGGTAGACCTGCATGGAGTCTCCGGAGATCACTTCGCCGCCGATCCTTTGGCAGAGCGCGACGGCTGCCGCACTCTTCCCCGCTGCGGTCGGCCCGGCAATGATGACAAGCGGCATCTTTTCTCCGCTCATACGATGCGCCTGAACTTGCGTTCAAGCTCCTCTTTCCTGAGTTCGATCATAGTGGGCCTTCCGTGCGGGCAGTGATACGGATTCTCCAGCGTAAAAAGCTCTCCGATCAGCGCCCTTGCCTCCTGCTCGGAAAGCAGCCGGTTCCCTTTTACGGCAGCCTTGCACGACATGGTCGCCACATGGGTGACGATATCCTTCGGCGTACCTCCCCGCTTTTCCTCGAGGATCTCATCGATCGTATCGCGAAAAAGCCCCGCCGGATCGTTGTTGTACAGTGCAAGCGGCACGCCCCGCAGCGCAAATGCGCCGCTGCCCATCTCCTCGAATTCATAGCCGAGCTTCAAAAAGGCTTCCTTCTCCGTGAGCAGCGCGGTCTCTTCTCTTCCTGAGAGCTGGATCATGACCGGCGGAGAAACAAGCTGCGACGGCACTGGTTTCCCATCCTGTTCGCGGAGCATACCCATAATGCGCTCGAAATTTACCTTTTCATGCGCCGCATGCTGGTCGATGAGGAGGAGACGATCTTGGAATTCGATGATCCAGTAGGTGCGGAAAACCTGTCCGATCAGTCTGAACTGCGGCGCATTTTCCGCAACAAAGACAAATTCTTCCTGCCGGAACTCCCCGACATCAAAAGCCGGACCATCGCTTCCTGCCGCATCTGCTGCAGCATCGGAAGCCTGGACAGCGTACGGGACGCTCTCCTCTGCCGCCATTTTGGCTTCCGCGGCCGGTCCCGCATCGGGGACGTCCTCATTTGCGCGAAGGTCAGCAAAGAAACTGCTCTTAGCATCGGCATCGTCCGAAGCATGCAGAAAAGCTTTCCCCTCGTCCGAAAGCGCTGCTTGTTCCCTGCGCATCGCAAGATACGGCTCCTTATTTTGGGCAGTCCGCGCAAGAAGATCTCTCTGCGCCTCCTTGTCCCTGCGCTCCTTTCTTTCCTCCTGCGCATCCGCAAGCGTCTCCCGCCGGATCAGCTCCGATCGCCCCAGAGTCCGAAGGACTGCGCGGTACAAAACATCATAGATACGGTCCGGCGCCGCAAAGCGCACCTCCCGCTTTGCGGGATGGATATTGACATCGACCTTGTCTGGAGGAATTTCAAGATACAGCACGGCAAAAGGAAAGCGATGCTGCATCAGGTCGGTCCTGTAACCCTCCTCCAGCGCCTTAGACAGCACATCGCTCTCGATGCTTCTCCCGTTGAGGAAAAACAGCTCCGCCTGACGGGATGCACGGCTGATCTGCGGCCTACCGATGAACCCGCGCACAAGAAGGCCGTCTTCCGAAAAATTCACCGGCAAAAGACCATCATGTGTCTCCTTGCCGAAAATCCGGTAGATGATCTCCCTGACATCGCCGTTTCCGGTCGTGTGGAGCTTGTCCTTCCCGTTGACCCGGTAATGGAAGGAAATATCGGGATGGGAAAGCGAAAGATGCTCGATCATATCCGTTATGTAGCCGGCCTCTGTGACCGCCGACTTCAAAAAGCTCCGCCGCACCGGGACATTATAAAACAGGTCCCGCACGATGATGCTGGTACCGTCCGGCGCACCCACTTCCTCTGTCTGAAGCTGCGCCTCATCTCCCGTGCGGACGACAGGGGCGTTTTCCGCGCGGATGCCGTAAGCGTTTTCCCTGCGCTTTGTGATCATCTCCACGCGCGCGACGGCGGCAATGCTGGCGAGCGCCTCTCCGCGAAAGCCCAGTGAATACAGGCTGTTTAAGTCCGATGCATCCGAGATCTTGCTCGTCGCATGGCGCAAAAAGGCCGCATGGATATCTTCCGGCCAGATCCC
>CACZQP010000084.1 GCA_902783385.1 uncultured Lachnospiraceae bacterium
AGCTCCGCTGGATGAACGGGGAGTACATTAAGGCGATGGACAGCGACGTCTTTTTCGAAAAGGCAAAGCCGTATCTCGAAAAATGCCTCACAAAGGGACAGGACATGAAAAAGATCTCGGAGATGGTGAAGACCCGGATCGAGGTCTATCCGGACATCCCGGATATGGTCGATTTCTTCGAGACGCTCCCGGATTATGATACGGATCTGTTTGTCAATAAAAAAATGAAGACGGATGCCGCGGCATCACTGGAGGTCCTCACGGAGCTTCTTCCGCTGTTCGAGGCGCAGGAGCAATATGACAACGATTCGCTCTATGCGCTGCTGTCGGAATACGTCACAAAGAAGGGCTGCAAAAACGGCTTTGCAATGTGGCCCGTGCGCATCGCGGTGTCCGGGAAGGCGGTGACGCCTGCGGGCGCGACACAGATCATGGAGATCCTTGGGAAAGAGGAGTCTCTTTCAAGGATCCGCAAGGCAATCGATAAACTGAAGGGGTGAGACGGTATCTTTCATAAAGCATTGTCGGGATCGCCTTCGCGCGCACAGCGGGAGGCGATCTGTTTCGTTCAGGGACCGTGTCTGGTGCTCGCAGGTCCCGGGAGCGGCAAAACATTTGTCATCACAGAGCGCATCCACCATCTGATCACACAGTGCGGCGTGTCTCCTTACACGATTCTCGCGCTTTCCTATTCCAGAGCATCCGCGGACGAACTCAGGACGCGATGCAGAAAAAGATTCGGCGAAGACTGCGAAGGCGTCTGTTTCGGGACATTTCACAGCGTCTTTTATCAATTCCTGAAGGAAAAGAGTAAAAGCCCGCTGTCGCTGCTTACAGGGCAGGAGAGACATGCGTTTTTTAAAGAGCGCGCCAAAGAGCTGCACGGAGAACGTATGGAAGAGAGCCTTCCTCCGTGCTTTCAGTATCTTCCGGATGAAGAACGCGCCCTGGCGCTCGGCTCGGCTGTCGCGCTTATGAAATCGGCAGAGCCGGGCGGGGCGGAGGCACTGCTTGAAAGGCAGTATCCGGGCGCATCCCGCGACCGCTTTTTTCTTGAAACGGCGGCGGCATATGAAAAATACCTGCACAGGACAGGCAGGATCGACTACGAGGATATGCTCCTGCGCAGCTACATCCTGCTGCGCGATGACGCGGAAGCGGCCGGCCGCATGCGCGGCAGATTCCGTTTCCTGCTCGTCGACGAATTCCAGGACATGAACGCGCTGCAGCTTTCCCTGATGAAATGTCTTCTGACTAAGGAGAAGAATCTGTTTGTGGTGGGAGATGACGACCAGGCCATCTATGCGTTTCGCGGCGCCGTTCCTTCCATCGTGCAGCTGTTTGAAAAGGATTTCCCGGCCTACAGAAAGATCTTCCTCTCCATAAACTATCGCTGCGCACCCGGCATTCTCCGCGCGTCGACCGCAGTTGTCCGAAAGAACAAAAACCGCATGGAAAAGCATCTGAAGGCAGCTTCACCATCTGTACTGCGCAGTTTTCAGCTGAGAGCGTACAGCGACCGCCGCAGTCAGTTTCTTGCACAGCGGGAGAAGATCCGTATGTTTCTTCTGCAAGGGGAAGCGTGTGCTGTGATCTTAAGGAGTCATTTTCAGGCGGATCTTTTGCTGCGCGTTTTTGCTGACGCCCCGGATCCGCGCGCGGAATATATGATCTGCAGGCTTTTGCGACTTGCGCTGCCGCTGTTTTTCCCGACTGCTTCGCGAGGTCCCGCGGAAGCGGAAAGAGAGCAGCTCCGCGCATTGGGGAAAAGGTGCGGGATACGTGACGACAGGGTGCTTGCCGCGGCGAAAGGCCATCGGGAGATGACGATTCCGACGGCGATCCGAAAGATCCTTCTCCTTTCGTATGCACGGGAGATCCTCTGCGGGGATAAGGAGAGCGCGGAGCGAGTCGGAATGCAGCTGGAGCTTCTTATGCGGGAAGCTGAGTCCGCGGTGAGTCCTGATGCGTTTTGTGATTATCTGGAAAGGCGCGCCGCTGCGATCCTTAGTCCGCCTGCAAAAAAAGAGCTGCCGGATCCCTTCTGCCGGGAGCAGTTTGTCATCTGTACGATGCACGGCGCGAAGGGACTGGAGTTTGCTCATGTCTTTGTACCCGACCTCAACGAGGGAGTCCTTCCGACGAGGCGCGCCGTCTCCGCAGACAGTCTGGAGGAAGAGCGGAGGCTCCTGTACGTGGCCATGACGCGCGCAATAAAAACACTGGAGCTGTCCTATGTGACGGGCTCTGATCTGATGCGGCCATCGCCCTGCAGATTCCTTTCGCCCTTCCTTGCGGACCGTGCGTGAAAGGCGGAAATATGCTAAACTAACACGTGGCAATCAATACAACACACAGGAGGAATTCGGATGCCAGATCCGGGCGGAATCGGTCCGATTTATTTTTTTATGCCGGGAACACACAGGACAGCGGACGGCGCTGTCTTTGCGACGTCATCCTATGAAACGGACTGCGGGATCCTGCTGCGGCGTCTTTCGGACGGCGAGGAGCTCCGCATTCCCTTTGAGGAGTGTGATCGTTTCGGCGCATATCTGCGCAGGGAGGTCAGGCTTTCCGCCGGGGAGGACTATGCCTACCGGTTTTACCGCGGCGAGGAAGTTTATACGGATCCGTATGCCCACGCTCTCATTGAGCCGGACGATGGCGTGCCGGTCCCCGCAGGACTTCTTACGGCACAGAAAAGCCCGGTCAGTGACGGACAGGTACAGACCGCGGCAAAGGCCTTGGGAGATGCTGCAGGCGTTTCGTTGTTTTATCAGCTGCACGTGCGCGGCTTCACGATGGCCGGGGGGCAGGATGTTCCGAAACCGTACAGGGGGACGTTTGAAGGGGTTGCCTTAAGGGCGCCCTATCTTAAATCGCTCGGCGTGGATGCCGTGGATCTGATGCCCGTCTATGAGGCGGCATCAGACGTGAAAAACAAGAGCGGTAAGGGCCGCAGGAACTATTGGGGCTACGGCGAGGGATTCTATGAAGCGCCGCGGAGAGAGTATGCGGCGGGAGACGACCCGGAAGCGTCGTTTGCCGCGATGGTGCAGACACTCCACAGTGCGGGAATCCGCGTGTTCCTGCAGCTTCATTTTCCTGCAGGGATCCTCTTTGAGCGCATCCGTTCCGCCATGCTGCGCTATATGACAGATTTTCAGGTGGACGGCTTTCACCTGATCGGGAGCGAAACGGATATTCGGCCTGTTCTCACGGATCCGGTCCTCGCGGAGACGATTCTTATCCACGAGAGCGCGCCGGAACACGTACCGGTCGTCCGAAGACAGGACAGCCTTTTAAAACAGGGCAAAAGGCAGGTCCGGTTTTATTCCATGTGCGGGGACACAAAGTCCCTGATCCGACGGTTTATAAAGGGTGATGCCGGACTCCTTCGGGAAGTGACCAGGCGCTTTATCCACGCGCAGAAGGAATTTGAAACCATAAGTTTTGCCGCGGATCACGACGGATTTACCCTCGCTGATACCGTTTCCTATTCCTTCCGGCACAACGAGGAAAACGGTGAGGAAAACCGGGACGGGACATCGGAGAACAACAGCTGGAACTGTGGTGAGGAGGGCCCGACCAACAACAGGGAGATCCGAAAGCTCCGCCGCAGGCAGGTCAGGAATTTCCTGACGCTCGTCTTTTTGATGCGCGGCGTTCCGCTCCTGTATGCCGGAGATGAGTGCTTCAATACGCAGAAGGGCAACAACAATGCGTACTGCCTTGACGATCCAACAGGGTGGACAAAGCTTTGCCGAACCGGAGATGCCGGGAAAACGCTTTCCTTTACAAGGAAACTCTCCGCATTCCGAAACGAGCTCGGTCTGTATGCGGATGCGAAAGACCGGATGCCTGCGAATGAAGCTGGTAATGAGCTCCCTGCGCTCTCGCTCCACGGCGAAAAGGCCTATTGTCCCGATTTTACCGCAGAGAGCCGCAGCATCGGCATTGTGTTTAAAACCGGGGCGGACAGCAGCGCCTATGCGGTCTGCCTGGCGATCAACATGCACTGGAGAAGACAGGAGATCGCGCTCCCGCGCATCCCGGCGGGGTGGAAGTGGAAGGTGTGTTTTGATACGTTTTCGGAGCGATCCTTTTATGATGAGCCGGTCACGGTAAAGGAGCAGCAGCACCTTCTGGTCAGGGAACGCAGCATTCAGATACTCATGGCACTGAGGGATGAATGATATGAACCGTCTGTCATCCGGCCGAAACAGAACAGGCCAAAGGAGCAGGCTCACGCTCCGGAAGGCGTGGCTGCATTTTAAGACGATCACGCACCACAGGCATCTTGTCATGCGCGGTTGTTTTGCCGTCGGGCTGTACCGGCAGGGGCTGCTGCATGACCTGTCGAAATATATGCCCTCGGAGTTCCTGGTAGGCGCGCGTTATTATCAGGGCAACAGGAGCCCGAACAACGCGGAGCGCGAGGAGACAGGGGCGTCCCTCGCTTGGCTCCACCACAAGGGCAGAAACCGCCATCACTATGAATACTGGATGGATTATAACGCACATTCCGTGCTGAACGGGCCCTTCCCTTCGGACGCGGCCATCGTGCCGGTCAAAATGCCCGGGAGATATGTCATAGAGATGGTGATGGACAGGATCGCCGCATCGAAGACTTATCATCCCGATACATACAGGGATTCGGATCCGCTCGGCTACTATCTGCGCGGAAACAAAAATGACGTGCTCATCCATCCCGAGACGGCAGCGCTCCTGGAAAAGCTTCTGCGCATGCTCGCGGAGAAAGGCGAGACAGAGACTTTTTCCTACATTCGCGCGCATCTGCACCGGAAAAGAAGGAAAAAGTCCGCGCGGGAGGGAAAAACATGAGCAGTGCCATGCCGGTACCTTTGCCGGAGGGCGAGGACGAGCGCTTTACACAGGCGCTGCGAAAAGTGGTGACGACGGATGAGCGCGAGCGGTACGGCATCGGCATGCAGAAGGAAAAGACGGTGCATGCGGTCCTCAAGTACTTTGAGGAGCCGGACGAGGACTGTCACGAGATCCCGATCGGCAATTATATCGCCGACATTTACAGGGACGGGCAGATCATCGAGATCCAGACGGCCCAGTTTTACAGGATGCGGGAGAAGCTCTCCGCGTTCCTGCCGGAGTACAGGGTCAGGATCGTCCATCCGATCCCGTATGAGAAATACATCACCTGGATCGATCCCGTCACGGGAAAATGCGGAAAAAGAAACCGCTCCCCGAGACGCGGCAGCTTTTACCAGGCCTTTCAGGAGCTTTACAGGATCCGTTCCTTCCTTTCGGATCCGAATCTGTCGATCGAGCTTTTGCTGATCGACATGGAAGAGTACAGACTGCAGGACGGATGGGACAGGACCGGAAAACGGGGTTCGCACCGCTACGACAGGATCCCTGTCAGGATCAGGGAGAGCTGTTTTCTCACGTCGCCCCGCGACTATATGCAGCTTGTTCCGCTCGATCTGCCGGACACCTTTACGTCGGCGGATTTTGCGAGGGCTGCCGGGTGCGCGAAAGCCCGGGTTTCCACAGTGATGCTCCTTCTTACGGAAATGAAGGTGCTCGAGCGGATCGGAAAGAAAGGGAGATCCTATCTTTACCGGGTCGCGGAGTCGGGCTGACCGGGCAGACATAAAAGGATTGGACACTATGCGAAAGATCATCAGCGGTTTATCCGCGGAAGAAAATACGGACCTTTTGGAACAGCAGAGGCAGGAGAGATACATGGAGGCGGCCAGGGAAAAGACCGCGGCCCTTGCGGCGCGACTTCATCGCACGCCGACCTGTCATGTGACGAATTTCGGCTGTCAGATGAATGCCAAGGATGCGGAAAAGCTCCTCGGGATACTCCTTAGTGCGGGCTTTGAAGAGACGCAGGATGAGGCTGCTGATTTCCTGATCTACAATACCTGCACCGTGCGGGACAATGCGGACCAGCGCGTATTCGGAAGGCTCGGCCGCGTAAGTCATTACAGGAAAAACAATCCGGACATGAAGATCGCTCTCTGCGGATGCATGATGCAGGAAGACCTGAACGTGGAAAAAGTCTTAAAAAGCTATCCGTTTGTCGACCTGATCTTCGGGACGCACAATCTTTTCCGATTTCCGGAATACCTTGCGCAGGTCCTTGACTCCGGGGAGCGCATCGTGGACATCTGGAAAAAGACGGACCGGATCGTGGAGAGTCTTCCCTCAGAGCGCAAGTATTCCTTTAAATCCGGCGTGAACATCACTTTCGGCTGCGACAATTTCTGCAGCTACTGCATCGTTCCCTACGTGCGGGGGAGAGAGAGGAGCAGGAAACCGGAGGAGATCCTGGGTGAGATCCGCGCGCTCTCCGAAAGCGGCGTAAAGGAGATCATGCTGCTCGGGCAGAATGTCAATTCCTACGGACGGGGACTGGACGAGCCGTGCACCTTTGCCGAACTGATCGACCGCGCGGCAAAGATCGACGGGATTCGGCGCATCCGCTTCATGACGCCGCATCCGAAGGACTTCTCCGACGAACTGATCGAAGTAATCAAAAGAAATGAGAATATCGCAAGGCACGTCCACCTGCCGCTCCAGTCGGGCTCGACGCAGATCCTGAAGCAGATGAACCGGAAATACACAAAGGAGCAGTATCTTGCCCTTGCGGAAAAGATAAGGACCCGCCTTCCGGACGCCGCGATCACGACGGATATTATCGTGGGCTTCCCAGGGGAGACGGACCGCGACGTTGACGATACGATCGATGTCATCCGCCGGGTACATTTTGACAATGCCTATACCTTCATCTATTCAAAGCGCACAGGTACGCCTGCTGCCCGGATGGAGGATCCCGCGACGGAGGAAGAAAAGAAGGACCGTTTTTCCCGCGTTCTTAAATGCGTGCAGCAGAGCGCAAAGGAGCGGGCGCTTCTCCTTCAGGGCAAGGTTATGACGGGCCTGGTGGAGGAGGTAAACACCCAGTCGCCGGGCAAGGTCACCGCGCGGCTGTCCGACAATATGATCGTTCACATTGACGGGGATGAATCCATGATCGGGAAATTCTATCCCATACGTCTGGATATATGCTGCGGGTTTTATTATTTCGGCGAAACAGCCGGAGAGGAAATCGTGTAAATGCTGCAGGAAACAGAGGGCGCTGTGCGCGCGGACTACCGGTCGGATACAGTGGATCCGGCGGTCGTCTCCCCGATGATGCGCCACTATCTTAGTACAAAAAAGGAATATCCGGGCTGTATCCTCTTTTACAGGCTCGGCGATTTCTATGAGATGTTTTTCGAGGACGCACTGACCGTCTCCCGGGAATTAGAGCTTACGCTGACGGGAAAAAGCTGCGGACTTGAAGAGCGTGCGCCCATGTGCGGCGTTCCGTTTCATGCGGCGGATTCCTACATCACGCGACTCGTGGAGAAGGGCTACAAGGTGGCTGTCTGCGAGCAGGTGGAGGATCCGAAGACCGCAAAGGGGATCGTGAAGCGGGAGGTGACAAGAATCGTCACCCCCGGCACCAATACGGATATGGCATCGCTCCGCGAGGGGGCAAATAACTATATTGTCTGCATCCAGTACGGCACAAGGAACTCAGGTCTTGCGGCCTGCGACGTGACGACGGGCGATTTCTTCGTGACACAGCTGGATTCCATGCAGAAGATCACAGACGAGATCCTGCGGCTTGCGCCCTCGGAGATCCTCTGCGATGACGCGCTGATGATCAGCGGCTTCACGACGCAGGAGGCACTGCGGACGCTTTCCGCAAAGCCCGCTCCGCTGGATGCGCGCTATTTTGACACCAAGCAGGCGCTGCGAGTCCTGTTAAAGCATTTCCGGGTCTTGGCGCCATCCGCCCTCGGTCTCGAGGACATGCCCGCGGCCACCTGTGCGGCAGGCGCCCTTCTTTCCTACCTCTATGAGACGCAGAAAAACGACCTCACGCAGATCACGCGGATCGAGACTTACGCGTCCGGCGGCGCTATGCTCCTTGGAGCTTCGACGCGCAGGAGCCTGGAGCTGACAGAGACGATCCGGGACAAGGAGAAAAAGGGTTCGCTCCTGTGGGTCCTCGACAGGACAAAGACCGCAATGGGCGCGAGATGCCTGCGCAGCTGGATCGAGCGGCCGCTCCTTGACAGGGACCGCATCGAAGCGCGACTCGACGCCGTGGAAGAGCTTCTGTCAAATGCGGTCGACCGGGAGGAGATCCGGGAGTACCTGCGCTCCGTCTACGATTTGGAAAGGCTCCTGACCAAGATCGCATACCTCAGCGCAAACCCGAGGGATCTCATTGCGCTCGGCGCCTCGATGCGCATGCTTGCGCCGGTACGCATGATTCTGTCCGGATTTGGGAGCAGTCTGCTGAAAGAGCTCTTTGACGAGATCGATCCCCTGGAGGATCTGGTAGAGCTGGTTGAACGGAGCATATCCGAGGATGCGCCCATTACCGTTCGGGAGGGCGGCATCATCCGGGAGGGATACGATGCGGACATCGACCACCTGCGCCTTGCCAGGACGCAGGGCAAGGAGTGGCTCTTGTCCCTGGAAGAAGAGGACAGGCAGCGCACCGGGATCCGCAACCTGAAGATCAAATACAATAAGGTATTCGGCTATTACTTTGATGTGACGAATTCCTACCGCGACCTGGTCCCGCCGGACTATGAGCGAAAGCAGACACTGGTCGGGTCGGAGCGCTACACGACGCCCCGCCTGAGGGAGCTGGAGGACAGCATCCTGAACGCGCAGGACAAGCTGAACACGCTGGAATACGACGCTTTCTGCGGCGTCCGGGACGCGATCGCGGCTAAGACCGCGGTGATCCAGAGATCCGCGAAGGCGCTTGCCGCGCTCGACACGCTCTGCTCTTTTGCGGCTGCAGCGGAAGAAAACCGCTATGTGCGGCCGTCGTTCAACGACAAGGATTACTTAAGGATCAGGGATGGAAGGCACCCCGTCGTCGAGAAGATGCTCTCCGGTGACTTTATCGCCAATGACACATATCTCGACAGCAAAAAGGACGTCATTGCGATCATCACAGGCCCCAATATGGCCGGAAAGTCCACCTACATGCGGCAGGTCGCACTGATCTGTCTTATGGCGCAGACCGGGTGCTTTGTGCCCGCATCGTCTGCGGATCTGTGCATCGTGGACCGGATCTTCACGCGTGTCGGCGCATCGGATGACCTGGGAAGCGGACAGAGCACGTTCATGGTCGAGATGAACGAGGTCGCGAATAGCCTGAGAAACGCCACCCCGAGATCGCTCCTGATCCTGGATGAAATCGGCCGGGGGACGTCCACGTTTGACGGGCTCTCGATCGCCTGGGCCGTGATCGAGCATATCAGCAACAAGCGCTATCTGGGCGCCAAGACGCTCTTTGCCACGCACTATCACGAGCTGACGGAGCTGGAAGGAAAGATCGACAATGTCAAAAACTACTGCGTCGCGGTGCGCGAAAAAGGCGACGACATCATCTTCCTTCGCAAGATCGTCGCAGGCGGCGCGGACCACAGCTACGGCATCCAGGTCGCCCGTCTTGCAGGTGTCCCGGAGATCGTGACGGACCGTGCGATGGAGATTGCGGCGCAGCTGACGGACAACGATATCACGGAAAAAATGGCGCAGATCGGTCCTGCGGCAGGAGCTGCCGAAAAAAAGACAGGCGGAAAGCAGCACTACGACGAGGTCGATCTTTCGCAGATGTCATTTCTTTCCACAGTGAGCGAAGATGAGATCATCCGTCAGATCAAGGAGGCGGACATCCCGTCGATGACGCCGATGGATGCCCTGAATCTCCTTTACCGGCTGCAGAACGATTTGAGCAACACCTGGGGTTAACTGAGGAATGAAACAGGAGACACAAAACAGAAGGATCAGGCTGCTGGACGAGGAGACGATCGGAAAGATCGCGGCCGGCGAAGTGGCGGAGCGGCCGAGCGCCGTTGCCAAGGAGCTGATCGAAAATGCCATAGATGCGGGAGCGGATGCCATCACCTGCGAGATCGCGGAGGGAGGGATCAAGCTTCTGCGCGTCACAGACAACGGATGCGGGATC
>CACZQP010000085.1 GCA_902783385.1 uncultured Lachnospiraceae bacterium
CACGCCGAAGCTGGAGGAATACATAACGCCCGCGTAGGTCTTTTTATAGATCAGAAAGATGAACAGCCCCAGCGCAAAGGCCAGGATCATGGCGAGCGCCATGTCGAGGATGCTGATTGCACCTACGTTCTCCAGAAAGCTGGATTTGAAAATATCCGAAAAAGTCATTTTGATCTCCTTTCTTTATGCCCGTGCGGGCACGCTCAAGATGATTGTTTCAATCGTATATCCGGCATATTGCGTATTTCGAAAAAGCCGTCGCGCGTCTCCCCTTTTCCTGGACGATGTCCCGGATCACCGAGGGCAGGTAGGCATCCCACTTCACCTCCATGATGACCGCCGGATCACCCGCCGGGATCGTGACGCAGTCCGGGTTTAAAAAGTCCGTGCAGGAAAGACCGGTGCGGATGTTGTAGTCGAACGTCACCCGGACGTTTCCGGGGCGGTAGATGAACGGCTCCCTGGTGTAGTCGACGATAGTCTTCGGGCGGATCCGCTGATAGCGCATCTTGATGTACAGCTCCTGAAGGAGCGGTCTTTCCGATCCCATCATCCAGGAAATATCGTCGTCCACGATCTTCTGCGCTTCCTCCGCCGACAGGTTCGCGCTGTACTTGGTGCCGAGCCCGTTGTGCTTGCTCTTCTTCTCCAGATGGATGAGCGACCTGTCGCCGTTGTAATAACGGATCCGGAATTTCTCCCGCTGATTGACGCCGTCGATCTTCTCCCTAAGCGCCCGGTCCTCCGGACTGTCGAAGTAAAGGCTCCGGATCAGGTACTTCCCGTCCTTTGCGTGGGAGTCCGGCTCCATCACCGCGCGCAGGCGCTGCCGTATCGCGATGACATCCGACCAGTTCAGGTAGTGCTTCACTTCATGACGATAATGAATCCCGTTGTTCATTCTGCCACCTTGCTCCTTTCTGTAACGGATTGTAGTACGGCTGCCTAAATTCAACTTAAAGAAAAAAGACTTAATGAAAACAGACGGGACCGGAAATGATATAATAGATTCGTTGCAGTAATCGATTGGAGCGGATCGAAGATCCGGGGAGGATACTATGGGATTCTTTAAAAAGCTGTTCGGTTTCGGCGCAGCGGCCGGCGGTGCCGCGGCAGCCGTAAAGGTTGCGCAGAAGGTGAAGGAGAACAATCCGGAAGGCGTGGGCGACGTCAACGGAGACGGCGCGGTGGACTACAAGGATTACGTAGAGGAAGCCAAAAAGGCTGCCGGCGAAGTCTATGATGAGGTTGCCGACAAAGTGAAAGAGCTCGGCAGCGACGTGGCGGAAAAAGCGCAGGATCTCGCCGGGATTGCCCAGGAAAAAGCGCAGGGCCTCGCCGGGGACGCCCAGGAAAAAGCGCAGGACCTCGCCGGAATCACCCCGGACAAAGCAGAATGAGAAAAACGTCCGCAGGCGCTGCAGCCCGCGGACGTTTCTGGTTAGGTATTTAGGGCCATCTTTTCAGATGGCCCTTTGTCTTAAATCTTATGTGGCAGCCTGTGCTGCGGCTGTCGAGATTAGCCGCTTCAGTTCTTATCGGCAATTGATGCCTGCGCAGCGGCTATCGAGACTTGCTGCTTTATTATTTATCGGCAATAGCAGCCTGTGCTGCAGCAAGTCTTGCGATCGGAACGCGGAACGGCGAGCAGGATACATAGTCCAGGCCGACCTTGTGGCAGAACTCAACGGATGAAGGATCGCCGCCGTGCTCGCCGCAGATGCCCAGGTGGATGTCCGGGCGGGTCTTGCGGCCGTTCTCGCATGCCATCTTCACGAGCTGGCCGACGCCGTCCTGGTCGAGCTTTGCGAACGGATCGGACTCGTAGATCTTGTTCTTGTAGTAATCATCGAGGAACTTGCCTGCGTCGTCACGGGAGAATCCGAAGGTCATCTGCGTGAGGTCGTTCGTGCCGAAGCTGAAGAACTCCGCCTCTTCCGCGATCTCGCCTGCCATCAGGGCAGCGCGCGGGATCTCGATCATGGTACCGACCAGGTACTTGCCGTCCCAGCCCATCTCTTCCTTGACCTTGTCCGCGGTCTCAACGACGGCCTTCTTGACGAATGCCAGCTCCTTCTTCTCGCCGACGAGCGGGACCATGATCTCGGGAACGATGTTGATGCCCTCTTCCCTGGAGACTTCGATGGCCGCTTCCATGATGGCACGGGCCTGCATCTTCGCGATCTCCGGATAGGTGACTGCGAGGCGGCAGCCGCGATGGCCCATCATCGGGTTGAACTCGTGGAGATCATCGCAGCGCTGTTTGACGACCTCGTAGGTCAGGCCCATATCCTTTGCAAGGCCTTCCATCTCCTCCTTCGTGTGCGGCACGAACTCGTGCAGCGGCGGATCCAGCAGGCGGATGGTGACCGGGCGCTCCTTCATGACCTTGTAGATGCCCTTGAAGTCGCCCTTCTGGAACGGGATCAGCTCCGCGAGTGCAGCCTCTCTCTCCTCGACTGTGTCGGAGAGGATCATGCGGCGGATCTTCGGGATACGCTCGGGCTCGAAGAACATGTGCTCCGTACGCGTCAGGCCGATGCCCTCTGCGCCGAGGTTCAGCGCGTTCTGTGCGTCAGCCGGCGTGTCCGCATTCGTGCGGACCTTCAGCTTTCTCGCCTTGTCGGCCCAGCCCATGATACGGCCGACGTTTCCGGAGATGTCCGCTTCTTCCGTCGCGATGTCGCCGAGGTAGATCTTGCCGGTGGAGCCGTCGAGGGAGATGTAGTCGCCCTCTTTGACAGTCTCGCCGCCGAGCGTGAACTGCTTTGCTTCCTCATCGACCTTCATATCACCGCAGCCGGAGACGCAGCAGGTGCCCATGCCGCGTGCGACGACCGCCGCGTGGCTGGTCATGCCGCCGCGCTGTGTAAGGATGCCCTCGGAAGCGTGCATGCCTTCGATGTCCTCGGGAGAAGTTTCCGCGCGGACCAGGATGACGCGGTTGCCTGCTGCCGCAGCCTTCACCGCATCGTCAGCCGTGAAATAGACGCGGCCCGCAGCTGCGCCCGGAGATGCCGGAAGCGCCGCGCCGATCTCCTTGCCGGCCTTGAGCGCATCCGCGTCGAACTTCGGATGAAGCAGCTGGTCGAGGGACTTCGCCTCGATGCGAAGGACCGCCTCTTCCTCTGTGATCATGCCTTCGTCGACCAGGTCGCAGGCGATGTTGATCGCGGCCTGCGCCGTGCGCTTGCCGTTTCTGGTCTGGAGGAAGTAGAGCTTGCCCTCCTCGATCGTGAACTCCATATCCTGCATGTCGCGATAGTGCTTCTCCAGCGTATTCGCGATCTCGATGAACTGCTTGTAGCACTCCGGCAGATCCTGCTCCAGGCGGGAGATCGGCTGCGGTGTGCGGATACCCGCGACGACGTCCTCGCCCTGCGCGTTGATCAGGTACTCACCGAACACACCCTTTTCGCCGGTCGCCGGGTTTCTCGTGAACGCGACGCCCGTGCCCGAGGTGTCGCCCATGTTGCCGAATACCATCGACTGCACGTTGACGGCGGTTCCCCAGCTGTACGGGATGTCGTTCATGCGGCGATAGACGTTCGCGCGCGGATTGTCCCAGGAGCGGAAGACGGCCTTGATGGCCTCCATCAGCTGGACCTTCGGATCCTGCGGGAACTCCTCGCCCATCTTTTCCTCGTAGATCGCCTTGTACTTGCCGATGACCTCCTGCAGGTCCTCCGCAGTCAACTCGGTGTCAAAGGTGTAGCCGTGCGCTTCCTTGACGCCCTCGAGGATGCTGTCAAAGAAGGTCTTGCTCATCTCCATGACGACATCGGAGAACATCTGGATAAAGCGACGGTAGGAATCATACGCGAAACGCGGATTGCCGGTCTTCTTTGCAAAGCCCTCGACGGAGACGTCGTTCAGGCCCAGGTTCAGGATCGTGTCCATCATGCCGGGCATGGATGCGCGCGCGCCGGAGCGGACGGAGACAAGGAGCGGATTCTCGGTGTCGCCGAACTTCTTGCCCTGCTCGTTTTCCAGCCATGCAAGCGCCTCAAAGATCTGCTTCTGCGTGTCCTCGGAGATCTTCTTGCCGTCGTTGTAATAGTCTGTGCACGCCTCGGTGGAGATCGTGAATCCCTTCGGAATCGGCAGTCCGATGTTCGTCATCTCGGCGAGGTTCGCGCCCTTTCCGCCGAGAAGGTTACGCATATCGGCATTGCCTTCATTGAATCGGTAAACTCTTTTGCTCATGTATTTTCCTCCTAAATAAAACTATGGCTGTTACCTTTTCCGAAAACTGATTGTTTTTAAATTGTGTTTAAGGCCGACAAATAGTGTAGCACCTCCTATAAAATTTTTCCATAGAAAAACCGATTTTCCCCGTAATACGCGAAAAATCGGCAATATGACAAAAAAGTGTCATAAAATACAAAAATGATACATTTATTCTTCCAGTTCTTTTTTCCGAAAGGCCGCGTACCGGTCCGCCGCGAGGATATCGCGCGCACAGTACTCATCCCGCACCGCGTCGCTCCAGATGCGCAGGACATCCTCCATGCCGGCTGCCATCGCGATCCCCTCCCCCATCTGGAAGGCGTCCTTGACGATCTCCTCCACACGCTCCTCATCGGAGAGCGGCGCAAGCCCGAAAAACCGCTTGCGGTAGTGCGGGCCGCTGCACGTCGAAAAGTACCGGCGCGCCGTGTTCCGAAACTCCCAGTAGTAGAGGCTCTCTTCTTCCTTCGTCAGCGCCTTTTTGCGCTCCGGCCCCTCCGCGCCGATCAGTCCCAGCTCCCGCGCGGCCTCCGCCGTCTTTTTCTTTGTCCGGACAAAGATCCGGCTCTTTGTGCGGTAGAGGTACATCAGCTGCACGCACTGCCACAGATAGACATCTTTGAGCTCATGCGCCTTCGGGTTCTGCGGGTGGCGCCTTTCAAAGATCTCCGCGCGAAGCCTGTCGCAGCCGTCATCCGGCGCGGCTGTTTCCGCAAGGATCCTGCGGCGCGCATCCGGCTCGCTCTCCTCGTAGAACGCGGTCCATTTTTCTCCTGGAGGAAGGTATGACATTGCGTTTCCTTTCCGGCCTTAAGCGGCCTGTTTCTACAATTATAGCATGTCGAAAACCGCTTGCCCAAAACGCCCCGAGCATGTATAGTCTATGTGTTGCAAAAACGGACAATTTGAGAGGAAAACCATGATTCAGGCGAACAATGTAACGCTCCGCGTCGGCAAGCGCGCGCTCTTTGAAGATGTGAACATCAAATTCACGGAAGGAAACTGCTACGGCATCATCGGCGCGAACGGCGCCGGCAAATCGACCTTCCTTAAGATCCTTTCCGGCCAGCTCGACACGACGAGCGGCACGGTCACGATGACGCCCGGCGAGCGTCTCTCCTTCCTGGAACAGGACCAGAACAAATACGACGACCAGGTGGTGCTGGACACCGTGATCCAGGGCAACGCGCGTCTCTACGAGATCATGAAGGAGAAGGAGGCGCTTTACGCCAAGGAGGACTTCACGGACGAGGACGGCATCAAGGCGAGCGAGCTGGAGACCGAATTTGCGGGTCTCAACGGCTGGATGGCGGAGTCGGACGCGGAGACGCTTTTAAACGGCCTCGGGATCGAGACGGAGTATCACGGCAAGCTGATGCACGAGCTGGACGGCGCACAGAAGGTCAAGGTCCTTCTGGCCCGCGCGCTCTTCGGATCGCCGGACGTCCTGCTCCTCGACGAGCCCACAAACCACCTGGACCTCGATGCCATCGGCTGGCTCGAGGAATTCCTCATCGAGTTTGAAAATACTGTCATCGTCGTCTCGCACGACCGCTATTTCCTGAACAAGGTTTGCACGGCGATCGCCGACATCGACTACGGCAAGATCACCCTCTACGCCGGCAACTACGATTTCTGGTACGAATCCAGCCAGCTCATGATCCGCCAGATGAAGGAAGCCAACAAGAAGAAGGAAGAAAAGATCAAGGAGCTGAAGGAATTCATCGCGCGCTTCTCCGCGAACGCCTCCAAATCCAAGCAGGCGACCAGCCGCAAGAAGGCGCTGGAAAAGATCGAGCTCGACGAGATCAAGCCCTCCAGCCGCAAATATCCCTGGATCGATTTCCGTCCGGAGCGCGAGATCGGGAACGAGGTGCTCACGGTCGAACATCTCTCCAAGACCGTCGGCGGCGTTAAGGTCCTCGACGACGTCTCCTTTGTCATGGGACACAACGACAAGATCGCGTTTGTCGGCAGCCAGGAGCTCGCCAAGACGACGCTCTTCGAGATCCTGATGGGGAAGCTTGAGCCCGATGAGGGACACTACAAATGGGGCGTCACGACATCACAGGCCTATTTTGAAAAGGACAACACGCACGAATTCGATTCCGACCTCAACATCACGGAATGGCTCACCGGCTACTCCGAGATCAAGGACATCACTTACGTGCGCGGGTTCCTGGGCCGCATGCTCTTTGCCGGAGATGACGGCGTAAAGAAGGTCCGCATCCTCTCCGGCGGCGAGAAGGTCCGCTGCCAGCTCTCCAAGATGATGATCAGCGGCGCCAACTGCCTGATCTTTGACGAGCCCACGAACCACCTCGACATGGAATCGATCTCCGCCCTGAACGACGGCATGATCCGCTTCCCGGGCGTGGAACTGATCGCGTGCCGCGACCACCAGATCGTACAGACGACCGCAAACCGCATCATCGAGATCCTGCCGGACGGCCACATCATCGACAAGGTCTCGACCTACGACGACTACCTGGCACAGGATGCCGGCGCAAGAAAACGCACCGTCTACGTCTCGCAGCAGTATGACGACGTCACGGACGGTGAGTGAGTCTGCACCGCAGCCATTCATACGGATGGAAAATATGATCGATCTGCACAGCCACACCTGTTATTCCGACGGCTCTCTTACTCCGGAGGAGCTCGTATCGCTCGCCGTTTCGTCAGGCCTTACGGCCCTCGCCGTGACGGACCACGACACGGCGCTCGGCGTTCCCCGCGCCCTTGCGGCGGCCGAGGGGACCCCGCTGGAGGTGATCCCGGGGATCGAGGTCTCCACGGACTACCGCTCGCTGGAGCTCCATCTTGTCGGCCTGTACATCGACTATGACGACCCGGACTTCCTCGCGGAGACCGCAAAGATCGCGGCAGCGCGCTCAGACCGGGGCGAGGCGATGGCGCGCCTTCTTGCGGAGCACGGGATTCCCGTCACGCTGGGGGATGTGCTTGCGCATGCCGGCAAGGAAGATGCCGGCGTGATCACACGCGCGCACTTCGGCAGGTATCTCTATGAAATGGGCTATGTCTCTTCGATCAAAGAGGCTTTCGAAAAATACATCGGCGAGGGCTGTCCCTGCTACGTTCCATGGAAGCGCATGACGCCGCAGGAGGGCGTCGCCTTCATCCGCCGCTATCACGGAATTCCAATCATGGCGCACCCGCTGAAGTACGGGATGGATGACGAGGAGCTCGGCGAGCTGGTCGGAACGCTCAAAGACGCGGGGCTTACCGGGATCGAAGTCCTCTACGGCGCCCACTCGCCTGAGGACACCGCGCGCGCCTTGGCGCTCGCGGAAAAATACGATCTGATGCCGAGCGGCGGTTCGGATTTCCACGGCGCGTCAAAGCCGGGGCTTCAGCTCGGCTGCGGATACGGCGATCTTGCGGTCCCTGAAGAGATCCTGCTGGATTTAAAGCGCGCGCACTACGGCGTGGACGAGGGAACCCGCATCTTTTTCTCGGATTACGACGGCACCCTCTCCCGCACGGACAAGACCATCTCTCCTGCCACCCTCGAAATCATCGACAAATGGAAGGCCGCGGGCAACCGCTTCGTGCTCTCCTCCGGAAGGCCTCTCTCCGATCTGTTCCGGATCTGGAAAGACCAGCTGGGATCCGACGACATCTATCTGAGCGGTGCGGACGGGGCCGATATCTACGACTGTGCAAAGAGACGCATCATCCATCACTGCGGCGTCCCGCTGGACATTTCGCGCCGCATCTGCGCGCTGGCGAAAGAGACGGGCGTTTACCTGCACGCCTATACGGACACTTCCATCGTTTGCGAAAAGGACTGCGACGAGATCCGCCGCTATACATACTGGGTACCGCTCCCCGTGGTCTACGGAGGGGAGAATTTCATTGACACACTCCCGCTCCCTCCGTCCAAGCTTCTTGCGCTGGCATTCACGGATCTGGAAAAGCTGGATACGCTGCGGCAAAGGATCAACGCGGAATTTGAGGGAAAGGTCTCCTGCTTTTTCTCCAATCCCTCCTATCTGGAGATCGTATCGGTACACGCGGGAAAGGGCAAGGCGCTCACGTGGCTGAGCCGCCACCTCGGAATTGACCCGGCGCTGACTGTCGCAGCGGGAGATTCGGAGAATGATATCTCCATGCTCCGCGCAGCGGGGACCGGCATCGCCATGTGCAACGGAATCGCCGATATGCCGGCATTAAAAGAAGCCGCCGATCTCATCACCGAAACGGATCATGATCACGACGGCCTTGTGCCTGTCCTTACAGATATCCTGGCGCGGCAGGCCGCGGAAATTGCGGAGATCTGAAACAGTATTCTAACAGTATTCTTCTTCGTTCCGATCGCCTAGTCCGCGCGCAGCGCCCGCATGGAGTTTAAAACGGCGAGGACCGCGACGCCGACATCCGCGAAGACGGCCTCCCACATGTTTGCCGCGCCCAGCGCGCCGAGGACAAGGACGATCCCCTTTACGCCGAGTGCAAAGACGATATTCTCTTTTACTATACGCATCGTCTTCCGGCCGATCCGGATGACGGATGCAATCTTATTCAGGTCGTCGTCCATCAGGACGATGTCCGCTGCCTCGATCGCGGCATCCGACCCCAGAGATCCCATGGCGATCCCGACATCCGCGCGCGTCAGCACCGGCGCGTCGTTGATCCCGTCGCCGACGAAGGCAAGCTTATCTCCCTGCGCCTTTTCTGCCAGGAGCTTTTCGACCCTCGCGACCTTATCCCCGGGGAGAAGCTCCGCGTGGACCTCGTCGATCCCGGCAGCGGAAGCGATCCGCTGCGCGGTCTTTTCCGTGTCTCCCGTCAGCATGACCGTCCTTGAAACGCCGGCTCTCTTCATGGCCGCGACTGCGTCCGCAGCCGTCTCCTTGATCTCGTCATCGATCCGGATATGGCCGAGGTACGTGCGGTCCTTTGCAATATAGACAATGGTCCCCGCCTCCGCGCAAGGCGTATACTGGATATTCTGCGCCTCCATCAGCTTCCGGTTGCCGAGCCACAGCGTATGCCCGCCGGCCCCCGCGCAGATGCCCTGTCCCGCGATCTCGCGGACATCTTCTGCGGCGAACTTCGGCGTTCCAAACTCCGGAGCTCCGGTCTTCGATGCTCCGATCCCCGCCGTCCCGGTCTCCGGTACTCCTGCCTCCGCCGCCTCGCGGATCGCCGCGGCGGCAGGATGGTTCGAGAACGCCTCTGCCTCCGCTGCGAGTCGAAGAAGCTCCTCTTCCCCGCAGCCTGCGCCTTTCTCCGGCACGATTTCCCGCACCCTGAACTGTCCCTTCGTCACGGTGCCCGTCTTGTCGAATACGACGGTCCGCACCTGTGACACCGCCTCAAGGAAATTGCTTCCCTTCACAAGGACGCCGATCCGGGATGCGCTGCCGATGCCGCCGAAGAATCCGAGGGGCACGGAGATGACCAGCGCGCAGGGGCATGAAACGATCAGGAAGATACAGGCGCGCTTAAGCCACGCGGCAAAGACGCTCCAGCCGCCGCCAAGGACAAGGGGCGGAATGACCGCCAGGCCGATCGCAAAGAAGGTGACGACCGGCGTGTAGTACCGCGCGAACCGCGTGATGAAATTCTCCACCCTGGCCTTCCTGCTGCCCGCATTTTCCACGAGTTCGAGGATCCGGGCGACCGTTGAATCCTCGTAGGGCTTTTTCACCTCCACGCGCAGGACGTTCGCGCCGTTGATGCAGCCGCTGATGACATCGTCGCCGGGCCGCACCCTTCTGGGCACGCTCTCGCCCGTGAGCGCCGCGGTATCGAGGAATGACTCCCCCGCAAGGACCGTGCCGTCGAGCGGGACGCGCTCTCCCGCACGGATCACAATGATGTCGCCCGGCCGCACATCCTCCGGATCGACCTGCGAGAGGTTCCCGTCCTTTTCCAGGTTCGCGTATTCCGGGACGATATTCATCATCTCCGCGATCGAGGCGCGTGATTTTCCCACCGCGTAATCCTGGAAGAGTTCTCCCGTCTGATAAAACAGCATGACAGCGACTGCCTCCGCGTACTCTCCGATCGCAAAAGCGCCGAAGGTCGCGATCATCATCAGGAAATTCTCGTCGAAGACATTGCCGTTCCGGATATTCCGTCCCGCCTTCGCGATGACGTCATACCCGATGATGAGATAGGGAATCAGAAAAAGAACGAACTGCACCGCGCGCGGGAGCGCGTCGAATGCCGCCGTTCTTCTCATCATAAGGAGCGCCGCAAAGATCGCTCCCGTCGCCAGGATCCTGGTAAGCTTTTTCTTTTCTTTCCGTGTCATGTTCAGCTTAAGTAGATCGTGCTGTCCGCGTCCACCTTTTTGCAGCAGGCAATCGCACTCTGCATGATCTCGTCGAATCTCTCGTCGTCCGCATCGATGGTGAGCTTCTGCGTCATGAAGTTCATACTGACTTCGTTCACACCCTCGAGCTTTGCGATTGCGGTCTCCATCTTTGCCGCACAGTTTGCGCAGTCGACGTCCACCTTAAACTTCTTTTTCATGTCCCCCTCCTACTCTTCGATGTGTTCAATGCCCATGGAAATGATCGTGCGGACGTGGTCGTCCGCCAGGAAATAGATCCTGCTCTTTCCCTCCCGGCTGTTTCCGACAAGCTTAAAACGCTTCAGGATCTTAAGCTGGTGGGAAATTGCGGACTGCGTCATGTTCAGGTGCTCCGCGAGATCGTTCACGGCATAATCCTTTTCGAACAGCGCAAACAGGATCCGGATCCTCGTGGAATCTCCGAATGCCTTGAACAGCTCTGCCAGATCATACAGCTCGTCTTCTTTTACATTTCTGTTCTCAGCCATCGCTGTTCTCCTTACTTGTTGACCGCTTCTCTGCAAATCTGAATATCTGAACGATTGTTCATATGTTAGATTCATAATAGCGCTTCTTTCAAAGTATGTCAATCCCATTCCACAGATAATTCCAGTCCCACAGGAAGCTTTCCTGCAATAAAAAAGGCAGCTGCGGAAAAACGCCGCAGCTGCCCTGTCTGTCCTTTTAAATCGGCCTGTGAATCTGCCCTGTAATGATCACGGCTCCTGCCCGCGCAGAAAGTCGATGAACTGCTGCGCAGCTCTTCCGGAGGGACCGCCGTGCTGCATCTCCCAGCGCGTCGCCTCGAGCCGGAGTGTCTCCTTCGGCATCCGGATGCCCGCGCGCAGCGCCAACTCTTCCACAATGCGGTGGTACTCCTGCTGCGCCGGCGATTCGAAGTAGATCGTGAGGCCGAAGCGATCCGAGAGTGAAAGCTTCTCCTGCATGGTATCTCCCGTGTGCTTGTCTCCGATGTCCAGCCCGTCGCGGTCCGCAAAGCTCTCACGGATGAGATGGCGCCTGTTGCTGGTCGCATAGATCAGCACATTCTCCGGGCGCTCCTCGAGGCCCCCTTCGATGATTGCCTTGAGGTATTTATACTCGGTCTCGAATTCCTCGAAGCTCAGGTCATCCATGAACAGGATGAAGCGGTAATTCCGGTCCCTGATCTGACGGATGATGCTGCCGAGTGCGCGGTACTGATACTTGTAGACCTCAATGACGCGGATCCCCTGCTCGTAATACATGTTGCAGATCGATTTGATGCAGGTGGACTTGCCGGTTCCCGCCTCGCCGTAAAGCAGCACATTGTTCGCGGGGCGTCCCTTCAGGAAAGCCTGGGTATTGGCAAGGAGCTTTTTCTTTGCGCTGTCGTACCCCACGAGATCGTCAAGACGCGCCGCGGAGGTCTCCCGGATCGGCTTCAGCGTCCCATCGTATCCTTCCTCGACGATCCTAAAGCCCTTGTAGAGTCCGGCCGTCCCGACGCCGTACGTGCCGTAGAAGGCTGTGAGCTGCTTCAGGAACTCTTTATCGTCGGCAGCTGCTGCGAGATCCTGCACCAGGAGCTGGATCTTGTCTCGCGTGAAGGCGGGAAACACCCTGCTCTCATCATCGGCGGGCACAAAATCCGTCACCATGGAGAAATCCGTAACGTTCAGGAAATTCGCGAGCGGGGCAAAATCGTAAATAAAGAGCTTTCTGTATTCCGCAAGGTCCTTTTTCGCCGCCTGCAGAATGCTGCCCCTGGGCTGCTTTCTCCGCTCACACGCAAGGCTGAAGGCGTTCTCGTCCGTCAGCAGGAGCTCTGTAAGGTAGGCCTGCCAGAGATTGCCCCGAAAGCCCCGCGTCATGCCGTATTCGAGGAACAGCGGCAGGCACGCGTTCATTTTGTCCGCCGCCTCTTCCTTGTGCAGTCCGCCGTGTGCGGATGAAAGCTGTGTACCTTCCATGATGCTTCGCATATTGCGGAACAGCTTTTCGGAAGGACCTTTCTGATAAAGCAGCATACGACTCCTTTCCGCGCGAGATGCGCTCAATAATTGCCGAGCACTCTCATGCTCCGCGCTTCTTCCCGGATCCCGCGGATGGCGTTGCGCACCGCCGGATCGTTCATGTTTCCCTCAAAATCGATAAAGAACCGGTACTCCCAGCTGCGCTCCCTGATCGGTCTGCTCTCGATTCCCGTCATGTTGAGATTATTGAAAATAAAGTGCGAGAGCACCCGGTAGAGCGCGCCTGCCTCGTGGACCGTCTCCAGGCACAGGCTGATCTTCTTCGCATCCTTCCTGAAGATCTTGCGATTTGATACGACGATGAAGCGCGTGGAGTTATCCTCCTCCTCGTTGACGCCCTCCGCAAGGACGGAAAGGCCGTAGCGCCGCGCCGCGTTTTCGCCCGCGACTGCGGCCTGCGTGATATCGCCGTCCTCCGCAACCTTGCGGGCGGCGAACGCATTGTTCTTCATGCTGATCAGGTTCCACGACGGATGCTGTGCAAGGAACCGCTCGCTCTGCATGAGCGACTGCGGGTGCGAATAGACCGTCTGAATCGTCTCCATCCGCGCTCCCTCAGGCGCCATCAGGCAGTGGCGGATCGGCACGATCTGTTCCCCGACAATATAGTTTTCAAAGGAGGAAAGCAGGTCATAGTTTTCGCTCACGATCCCTGCCGTCGAATTTTCGATCGGAAGGACCGCGTAGTCCGCCGCGCCCTCCTCCAGCGCCGTCATCGCATCCCGAAAGGTCTCCACGGCCATCGCGCCGGTATCCTCCCCGAAAAACATCTTCACCGCAAGCTCGGAGTAAGACCCCTCCGCGCCCTGGTACACGATGCGCATGTTTTCGTGGAACAGGCTCTCCACCTCGATAAACGACGTACCGTGCAGCACGCCGTTCTCGCCCAGAAGCTGATACTGGCGCTTTCTGCTGATCGTCATGATCTGTTCGAACAGCTCCCGCACAGAGCGGCTCCGGAACGGGTCCTTCAGCATCCCGGCGACCGAAGCGAGCTTTTCCTTCTCGCGCTTTGCGTCCAGCACGCGCATGTCGTTGTCGATCTTGTACTGCGCGACCTGCTCACTGATATCCAGCCGCTCCGAGAACAGCTCCACCAGTGATTTGTCGATCCTGTCGATCTCTTTCCTGAAGTCCTGCAGATCCATATTTCTTCCTTTCTGTCCGGCCTTTGCGCCGATGCGCCGCTTCAGAGATTCCCCGACTTCAGGAGCTTTGCCTCCTGGTCCGCGGTGATGAGCGGGTCAATGATCACATCCAGGTCTCCGTTCATGATGCTGTCAATGCTGTACAGGGTAAGCTTTATCCGGTGGTCTGTCACACGGCTCTGCGGGAAATTGTAGGTCCTGATCTTTTCCGATCGGTCTCCCGTGCCGATCTGGGAGCGGCGCAGGTCCGCCTCCTCGTCGTGGCGCTTCTGCATCTCCAGGTCATAGAGCTTTGCGCGCAGGAGGTTCCACGCCTTTTCCTTGTTCTGGAGCTGGGACTTCTCCGTCTGGGAATAAATGACGATTCCCGTGGGATAGTGCGTCAGGCGCACCGCGGAGTCCGTCGTGTTGACGCACTGGCCGCCGTTTCCGGACGCACGCATGACATCGATCCGAACGTCCTTGTCCGGGATGTCGATCCGGATATCCTCGTCCACCTCCGGCATCACCGCCACCGTGACGGTCGATGTGTGGATGCGTCCGCCCGATTCCGTTGCGGGGACCCGCTGTACGCGGTGCACGCCGCTTTCGTATTTCAGCCGGGAGTAGGCGCCCTTCCCGCGGATCATGAAGTTCACGTATTTCATTCCGCCGATGCCGATCTCCTCATAGTCCAGTGTCTCGGCGCGCCAGCCGCGGCTCTCCGCGTAGTGCACGTACATGCGGTAGACCTGCGCCGCAAACAGCGCCGCCTCATCGCCCCCCGCGCCCGCGCGGATCTCCACAATGACGTTTTTCTCGTCGTTCGGGTCCTTCGGGAGCAGCAGGATCCGGATCTGCTCCTCCAGCGCCTCCGCGCTCTTTTTGGACTCGGCGAGTTCCTCCTTGGCCATCAGTCGGATCTCCTCGTCCGATTCCGTGTCCAGGATATGCAGGTCGTCCGCGATGTTCTGCTGCTGCTTTTTATATGCGGCGTACGCGTCGATGAGCGGCGTCATGTCGCTCTGTTCCTTCATCAGCGCGCGAAACCTCCCCTGGTCCTGCGCCGCCGCAGGGCTCGCAAGCTCCCTCGAAATGTCTTCGTATTTTAAAACGATCGATTCCAGATTTTCGAACATGTTCTCTTCCTTATGCTTTTCTTCCGCTGACGACGCGGGGCAGGCCGTTTAAGTCTTTTGTCATGCAAACGTCCGCAAAACCATGGCTGCGCAGCATCGCCGTGACGGCTTCCTCCTGGTCGTAGCCGATCTCCAGAAGCACCATCCCGCACGTCTTCAGATACCGCGGCGCATCACGAAGGATCCGCCGGTAAAACACGAGACCGTCCGCTCCGCCCGAAAGCGCCATGTGCGGCTCATGGACCCGCACCTCGTCCTCGAGCGTTCCGATGACGCCTTCCGCAATATACGGAGGGTTCGAGACGATGACGTCAAAGGGCTCCGTGCCCGCCGGCACAGCCGCAAACAGATCCCCCTCCCAGAATGCGGCGCGCTCTGTTAAGCCGAGCGCCCTGCTGTTTCGTTCGGCAACGGCAAGCGCCGAAGGGGAAAGATCCGTCCCCGCACCGGTTGTCTCCTGCGATCGTGCAAGGAGACTGAGCAGGATGCAGCCGCTTCCCGTGCAGAGGTCAAGGATCCGCATGCCAGGCGACAGATAGGGCAGCGCAAGCTCCGCCAGGGTCTCCGTGTCCGGATTCGGGATGAGCACGTTCCGGTCCACAAAAAACGGAAGGCCCATGAATTCCTGATGCCCGATAATATAGGCAAGCGGCTCACGTTTTTCGCGCCGCGCAATGTATTCGAAGTAGGTCCGGGCTGCCGCTTCGCCCACCGGCGTCTCCGGCGCCGCAAGGAGCGTCGTGAGGTCCGTGCCGCACACCTCCTCGAGGAGAAGCCGTGCATCGAGCTCCCCGTCGGGGATCCCCGCAAGCCTCCGGGCGCCCTCGTGAAAGAGCTCTGCGTAAGTAAAGTTACGCTCCTCCAAAGGTCTCCTCCTGATAGGCCTTCCAGTCAAAGACCGCATTCACGGATGCGATCGCGACCTCCAGCATCTCGTCATCCGGCTCCCGCGTCGTGATCCGCTGCGTCATAAGTCCCGGCTTTGAAATCAGCTCCACGAGCGGATTGGCGCTACGGCCCGCCAGGCGGATAAACTCATAGGAGATGCCGGAGATCACCGGCAAAAGCAGGATCCGGTATGCCACACGCATCAGCGGATTCTCCGTCCGGATAAAGAAGAAAAAGACGATGCTGATCAGGACGACCAGCAGGATAAAGCTCGTCCCGCAGCGCTTGTGAAAGCGCGTGCAGCCGCGCGCGTTTTCCACCGTGAGCGGCTTACCGCTCTCCACGCAGCTGATGCACTTGTGCTCCGCGCCGTGGTACTGGTACAGCCTGCGGATGTCCTTCATCGCGGAGATGCCGATCATATAGGCAAAGAAGATCACAAGGCGGGTCACCCCCTCGATCACGGCGATCGCCGCGGGCGAAGTGATAAAGCGCCGGAAAAACTGCGAGATGTAATACGGCAGGAGCATGAACAGGCCGATCGCAAGTGCGAACGCGAAAATCATCGTGAGCGCGGTCGCGATGCCGCTGTCCTTTTTTTCCTCCGCTGCATCCGCTGCCTTTTCCTGTTCTTCCCCGCTCTCTTCTTCCTCATAGTAGGAGGCGGAGATATTGAGCGTGCGCATTCCGAGGATCATGGAGTCCAGAAAGGCGAACACACCCCGGACGAAGGGGATCTTCATGATGCCGGAATCTCCAAGGATCCCGCGGTATTCCCCTTTTTCCACCGCGATCGTCCCGTCCTGCCTGCGCACGGCGACCGCGTAGTGCTCCCTGTTCTTCATCATGACGCCCTCGAGTACGGCCTGTCCGCCGATTCCCGAGTAGCACTGCCTGTTCTTCATCCGTCAGCCCTTTCGATTATGCAAAAACAAGGTTGGAGCATTATGCCCCAACCTTGCCGTTTCTGTTACCATGCGAAAGCTATTTATTCAGACCGTATCTGCGGTTGAACTGCTCGATTCTGCCCTTCGCGCTGGAGGCCTTCTGCTGGCCGGTGTAGAACGAGTGGCACTTGGAGCATACTTCGACGTGGATCTCCTTGTCGGTGGATCCTGTCACGAATGTGTTGCCGCAGTTGCAGGTCACAGTCGCCTGATAATACGCGGGATGAATTCCTTCTCTCACTTTGTTTCCTCCTTGTCCCGTATGCGGGTCGCTCGCACACGATCTATCGTGTACTATGTCATACAAAAAGACAGCTTATGAATTATATCACGGGTCCATAGCCTTGGCAAGCGGACTTTTTGTGCTAGAATCAAAGACATGCAGAACCTGTTTCCGGTCCTTATTTTCATGCTCTGCAACGAGCTTTTGCTCTCCGCCTTCCGGGCGCTCCTTACATCCGTCGCGAACGGGGGCAGCGGCCTTATTTCCGCGCATGGAGCCCTGTTTTATGCGGTCTATTATCACGCAGAGCTGCTGTTTCTTGTGTGGCAGGCGCTCGCGGCGCTCCTCTCCCTTTTTGTCATGCTGCGCATGACCGGGCAGCGGCCGCGGGACTTTTTCTCCGCCCCGAAAGATGCATCATCGCATTCCCCCAACGCGCCGCGCATCGATAAAAAAGGGGTTTACCTGTGCGCGCAGGCCGTATTTCTCTGCCTGTTTTTCAATGCCTTTTCAGCGCTCTTTGGGGCGCAGCGCCCGGCGCGGCACTATTTTCTCCCGGAGCTTTTTGTTCTGTGTCTTTGCATTCCGCTGATCGAGGAGATCGTCTTCCGCGCGGTCGCCTACCGCGAGCTGAAAGTCCGCACGGATGAGCGCAGCGCGCTTTTCATCTCCTCGATCCTTTTCGGCATCCATCACGGCGCGCTTCTTTCCGCACTCTACGGCTTCTGCGCCGGCATCCTTCTCGCGCTGTTTTTCCGTGACCACGGCGGCATCCGCGCATCCTTTGCCGCGCATGCCTGCATGAATCTCCTGACGCTCGTCCTATCCGCGTCCGGAGCGCTCGGCACGCTCTCGTCCCCCGGCTTTTGCGCCGCCTTCTTCGGGCTCCTTGCGCTCAGCGCCGCGCTGTACCTGAAGGAAGCAGTCTAAAACGGCCCGTCCGCCGTATCCACCCGGACGGTCTTTTTCAGGCGGACCGAATACAGGATGCACTCGCTGACTTCTTTTCCCGTGATCTGCCGGACCGCCCTCTCATAGAGCATGAGCTGCACCGCGTATCTGTCCGCCAGTTCTTTTACGTCCCCGACCCGGTCTGTCTTGTAGTCCACGATCACGACGGAGCCGTTTTCCTCAAAGAGCGCATCGATGATACCCTGCACCAGGATGGTCTCCGTCTCCGGGAACCGGTCGCCCAGCAGATTTGCGGGCACACCCAGCATGAAGGGCTGCTCCCTGAAGAGCGTCCCCCTCGCCGCAGCGTCCGCCATCCTTTTCCCGAGCGGCGTAAGGAGGAACTGCGCAATGTCATCCTCCAGTCCGTTCTCCGCATAAGAGGCGGGGATCCTGCCCTGCGCTGCCAGCTCCCCTATCCAGGTGCGGATCTCTGCGGCATCTGTTTCCTTTCCCGCAAAGCGCCCGTAATCAAGCAGCTCGAACAACCTGTGGACGGCGCTGCCGCGGGCCGCTCCGGAAAGCTTCCCGCTTACTTGTCCGCCGTCCCCGGCAAAAAAGTCTGCGAGCGTCTCCGGCTCCTGCGCTTCGCGCTCCCCCGGGTACCAAAATGCGCCCTGCTCTGTCTCCTCCGGATCCGAAAGTCTGCCCCGGTAAGCCTCCTTCAGCTCCGTCACCGTCGTTTTCGTATACAGGCCTTTTAAGTCTTCGTACGTATAGGTAAAGCGCAGCTGCTCCTCCGGGATCCTGTACGGCTGATCCCCCAAAGCGCCGGCCGCGCCCGCAATCGCCGCTTCGATCTGTCCTTTTTTTGCGGCCAGCGTATCCTGCTCCGCTTCCCTGTATGTCCCGATCTCACTGATCCGGAAGACTTCCCGGGTATATACCTTCCCCGCCCCGGCGCTGCCGAGAGCAGAAAGAAGCATGTCCCCGAATCCCGACGCGCCCTCGATCGCGCTGACGGGGAGCGGGCCGTTTTTTACTCCCGACGAGGCAAACGAAGCCTTTTCCTCCGCCGACGCAAGGTTTTTGAAATACGCCGAGAGGATCAGCTTTTCTTTAGCGCGGGTCATCGCCACATAAAGAATCCGGATCTCCTCCCCGATCGAATCCCGCGAGAGCTTTTCCGCCACGGCTTCCCGCCGAAGCGTCGTCTCTCTCGTCCGGAGACGGACGTCCACGAAGTCCGCGCCGAGCCCGTGGTCCATATCACACAGAAGCGGTCCGGAGAGGTCACGCCTGTTGAAGCGCTTTCCCAGGCCCGCCACGATGCAGACGGGGAACTCAAGGCCCTTGCTCTTATGAATGCTCATGATCCGGACGACGTCCGCGTTTTCGCTCAGCACATTTGCCTCGCCGTAATCGATCTCGTAGGTACTCAGCTCGTCGATGTAGCGCAAAAAGCGGAACAGCCCCGTCTGGGAAGACCTTGCGAAGGCGTCGGCCTGTGCGAGCAGCATGGCCAGATTCGCGCTCCGCAGCTGACCGCCCGGAAGCGCCGCAATATAGCTCTCGTATCCCGTCTCCTCCAGGATCTCCCCGAGCAGCTCCGGCAGGGAAAGATAGCAGACCTTCCCGCGCAGCGCCCTGATCTTTTCCAGGAAGGCGCGCACCTTTCCGGCGAGGGCGTCCCCTTTTTCACCCGCCTGCTCAAGCGCATCGTACAGGAGGGCCTCTTTTGCACCGATGCGGACCCTCGCGATCTCCTCCTCGGTAAAGCCGCCGAAATAGCCGTGCAGGACGGCGTAGAGCGGAATGTCCTGGCGCGGATTGTCCAGGACGCGCAGAAGCTGCAGGATCATGCGGATCTCTTCCGCGGAAAAATACCCCGTGCGGGAGGTGACGTGCGCAGGGATTCCCTCCCTCTCGAAGACGCGCCGGAATTCTTCATTCCACCCGCTCGTCGAGCGCAGCAGCACCACGATATCGCTGTAGCGCGCAGGGCGCAGATTCCCCGTCTCTTCATCGCGCACGGGCAGCGTCCCGACGATCCCGCGGATCTTTTCCGCAATGCAGAGCGCCTCTTTCTCCCGGGATGAAAGGGAGAGCTCCTCCCCGTCATCGCCTTCGGAATCCTCACCGCTCTCTGCGCCGTCCACAAGGACAAGCTCCGGCAGATAAGGGGTGGGCCCCTCCGGATAAGGAAATGCCGCGCCCTCCTTGAGCGAGACCTCGTCACTGTAGGCGACGCCTCCGACCTCCCTGCGCATGATGCGGGAAAAGACATGATTCACGATGTCCAGAACTTCCTTCCTGCTGCGGAAGTTCTGGTCGAGGTCGATGCGCTCCCGCTTCAGGTCGCCGGGCGCATACCGGTCAAACTTGTCCATGAAGATCTCAGGCCTTGCGAGGCGAAACTTGTAGATGCTCTGCTTTACATCTCCCACCATGAAGCGGTTAAAGCTCCCCTCCTCCTCCCGCGAGATCGTCTTTAAAAGCAGCTCCTGGACCTCGTTGCTGTCCTGGTACTCGTCGATCATGATCTCTTCAAAGTAGCGGCGGAACAAAAGCGCCGTATCCCGCGCGGTATATGTGCCGTCCCCGTTGTCCGAAAGCAGGATCCGGAGCGCCAGATGCTCCAGGTCCGCAAAGTCGATGACATTGTCCCTGCGCTTTCTCTCGGTATAGGCAGCATAAAACTGCGCCGTCGTATCCAGCAGGACGATAAGCTCCTCCTGCACCTTCGTCATTTTTTCCGCTTCCTTCGCAAGGTCTGCGCCGAGGAAGCGCGCCTGTGCGTCCCCGAATGTCTTTTTGACATCCTCGCGCATGCGCCTCACAGCCTGCTTCTTCTCCTCGCTGACGCCCTCCGCCTTTTTCCCGGCGATGCGGGGCAGTGCAGGAAACGCATAGGCTGCCGCGCGCTTTAAGCCCTCATAGGAATCGTCCGCAAGGAGCGCGCGGATCGACTTTTCCTCCTCTTCCAGGATCGACAGGTAGGGCGCCGGCCCGTCCGCCTCCTGCGAGATGCGCAGCATAGCTTCGTACAAAAGGGCCGCTTCCCCGAGACGATTCCGCAAGAGTCCGCAGAGCTCCCGGAACCAGGGGGACGCCTCCAGGTCACTCCTTCCGGAGACGTCATAGTCGTTCCTTCGCTCCTTCAGGAAACGCTCCGGATACGGGTGCGAGACCGCGATGTCGTACAGCTGCAGGATCCGCTCCTCCAGTGCGCTGTCCGTAAGACCCGGCGAAAAGAATTCCGTCATGGCAAGAAAGGCCGGATCCTTTTCCGCGTACTTTTCCTCGAGGAACGCCGCGAGCGTGTCGCTTTTCAGGATCTGCGCCTCCGTCTCCTCCATCTGACGAAAGCCGGGATCCAGGCCGATCTCGCTGAAATGGTTGTGAAGGATATAGCCGCAGAAGCTGTCGATCGTCGTGATCTGGGCGCCCGGAAGGAGCGCCTCCTGGCGTCTTAAGTAGCGGTCGTCCGGCTCCGCATCCCGCAGTGCGGAAAGCGCGGAGGCGATCCTCTCGCGCATCTGTGCGGCCGCTGCGCGGGTAAACGTCACGACGAGAAGCCTGTCGATGCTCTTTCCCTCGCGGATGAGCCGGATGATCCGCTCCACGAGAACGGCCGTCTTCCCGCTCCCCGCCGCCGCGGACACCAGGATGTCGTGACCCCGCGCCGCAAGGATCTTCTGCTGTTTTTCCGTAAAGGCGATCGCCATATCAGTCTGTCCTCACCTCATATCCGCGGATCTTCGTATCGAATCCGCACGCGCCCGCGAACGGGCAGTAGCTGCAGGATGTCACACCCTTTTTGAGCAGGCGCGGCGCAGCCGCGATCTCGCCGCCGAGAATGTTCTCCGACAGCTCCCTGATCTTGCTGTCCACATCCGCAGAAAGCATCTCGAACTCCTCGGACGAGAACACATCGGATGCTGCGCTAAGGGTTCCGTCTTTTTTGCGCGAGACGGGGATCACCTGCGATGCGCCCGCAAAGTCCCTGTCCAGGTGCGCGATCACATCCGGATCCCCGTTTACGAGTCCGCGCGGACGAAGGAGTGCGCGGACCGTTTCGGCATCCTCGCCTTTTTTTGCCAGCGGGTCGTCCATCCGGTAGTAAAGCATGGCTGCCGGAATGATGTTTTTTTCAGGATCCTTGTCCTGCTCGATTCTGCGGAGCGCCTCCATGTATACGGGGAGCTGCAGCTGCAGGCCCCTGCGGATCTGCGCGGGGTCAAGGTCCCGCGTCCCGGATTTGTAGTCGACGATCTTCAGGTACCGGTTCTGATCCGACTCGCAGACATCCAGGCGGTCGATCTTCCCGACAAGCAGCAGCTCTCTTTCCCCGGAGAGCGGGTACCGGATCGCCGGCGCGCCCCCTAAGCCGAATGCGATCTCCGCGCCGGCCGGCACGAAGTCACCCTGCCGGAGCTGGAACTGCAGCGTATCGACGCTCCGCTTCAGGATCCTCTTCATGCGCTCCGCGGCATAGCCGCTGCGCGCGGTGGCATACATCACAAGATCGCCGTATCCCTCCGCGACGTGCTCCAGGGCTTTCGCCGCGAGCTCGCTCCCCTCCTCCCCGGAAAAGCTGAGCCAGTCGCTGCCGCCCCTTTTCAGCAGCGCGTCAAAATATTCGAGTGAAGCATGGAGCACTGTCCCCGCATCGGTCCGCTCGAAGACGTATTCCTTTCTTTGCCCAAGGCGCAGGCCGTACTGCAGGAACTGGCGCAGGCTGCAGGCCGCCATCGTCTCAAGGCGCGTCACGCCCGCCGTGATCCTCTCCCCGTACAGCGCAGCCGCAGTTTTTTCGGTAAGGCGCTTTGGCCTGTAGCGGGCAAACGCGGCGTCAAGGAGCTTGCCGGCCGCCGCCCGTCCCTCTTCATCCGCCGCGCTCATCTGCGCAAACACAGAGAAAAGCTCCGTTTCTTTCTCCGGCTGCGCGGAAAGCTCACCGTCTGTGTACTGCCTGAGTCGCCTTGCCAGCAGCAGAAAGCCGTCCTTTAATCCGGTGATCTGCTGCGTAAGATCCGCTGTCTCCGGACAGGTGACCTCTGCAGCGGGGAAAAGCTCCTTAAGAAGGCTGATGATGTAGGAAGGGCGAAGCGCCTTCCCGTCCTGCGAGATGCGCGCGCAGGACAGGATGACCCTATCCCGCGGCTTTGTCAGGTTCATATAAAGATAAAACCTCTGCCGGTAGATCTGCTCCTCCGGCATCGGTGCAAGCTCGTACCCGCTCTCTTTTAAAAATGCGCGTTCCATCTCCGAGATCAGGCCGCCGCCCGACGACCTGCGCGGCACGAAATCATCGTTGACGCCCAGGAAAAACAGCGTCCTGATTTCCGGCAGGCGCGTGCGCTCCATGTCGCCCACCAGGACACTGTCCACATTCTGCGGAAGCGTCCCGAGCCTGAGCTCCGCAAAGCCCGCCTCCAGAAGAAGCAGATACTCCTCGCCGGAGATCTTCTCCCCGCCGATCAGCTCGCAGATCTGCCGCAAAAGGCAAAGGACCTTTTCGTAGATCTGTCCGTAGGCGATCGCCCGCTCTTCATCCTGCGCTTCGCGCAGCTCCTTTGACATCTCTTCGAGCCTTTTGCCCACACCGCCGCCGCGCAGGAACGAGTACAGCGCTTCGGATCTCTCGGCTGCCGTGCGGACCGGCGCAAGCAGAGGCGCGATCTCGTCCAGGAATCTGACCCGGAGCGGCTCCGTCTCCGCGGAGAACGGAAGCGCCCACTTCTTCCTGCTTCTTACGCCGCGCCGCAGGCATTCGTTTTCCAGAATATCCGTCTCCTCCCGCGTAAGTGAGGAGAGCCCGGCGCGCAGGTAATGGAATACGCTCTCATAGGAAAAACCGGAGAGCCGGATGCGCAGCGCACTGCGGATGTGCTCCGTCAGCACATTGTGCATTGCGCCGCTGGTCTCATCGATATAAAGAGGGACCTCGTAGCGCAGCGAAAGACGGTTCAGGATGGGGACATAGGTCTCAGTATCGCTGCAGATGACCGCATAGTCGCGGAAGGCGCCGCCGCCGGCGGCGATCTCCTTCCGGAGCCGGATGAACATCTGCCTTACTTCCTCCTCCGGCGTCGAGGACTCCAGGATCTCCGGCACTTTGTCCCCGCCTTCATAGGGACGCTTTTCATCGCGGAACAGGTGCTTTTCCAGATGCGCCATGGCGGGGCTGTCCGCGAAGCGCTTCGGCGTCTCCCCGCTGATGTAGATGTCCTCCACGTGCGGGACGTCCCGCTCCGCCGCAAGCTTTACGAGATCGCACACGCTCCGGCGCGTCATGTAGAACAGCGCCGCTTCGCTCCCCGGATTTCCGGATTCGATCACCTGCGGCATCGGCATAAAGCCGTCGTCCGCGTACTGGAAGCTGAAGGTGACCTGCATTGCGCACCGCAAAAGCTCGCCCAGCACGCGGTACTGCACGGGCGTAAAGCCCGTAAAGCCGTCGAATACAAGGACGCTCCTGCGGATGAACTCCGAAGACGGAATCGCTTCCGCCAAAAGGTCGAGCGTCTCCTCCGAAGTGATGAACCTGTCCCTCTCGTATTTCAGAAACGCGCGGTAGAGGATCTCCAGGTCCTGGAGTCTTAAAAAGAGCCTTCGTCGTTCGCTCTCCCGCGCCCGCTCCTTCATGCGCGCAACGTCCTCGGGGTCGATCCCGTACTGGAGAAACTCCGACAGGACCGACTTCACCTCACTGATCATCCCCGGGGTGTGCATGCGGCCGGCAAGGACAGACAGCTCCTTCTCGTGCGCGGCGGCGATCCTCCGGACGATCAGGTTCTTTCCCGTATCGTCAAGAAGCGTCTGGCCCCCTGCACCTGTCTCTTCGAAGATCCGGTGCGTGAGCCTGTTGAAGCTCAGCACTTCGATGTCCATGATGCCGCGGTTCGGATGCGCAAGGACCAGGTCCTTCTGGACCTGCATCGTGTACTGGTCCGGAACGACGAAAACATAATGTACACTGTGATCCGGCGTTTTTAAGGAACGCCGGATCACGTCTTCATACAGCATGGAGCTTTTGCCGGCGCCGGAGGCGCCGAATACAAAGCGAAAACTCATTCTTCCTTTTCCAGCAGGCTCTTGCCCTGCGACATCTCAAAGTTTACGCCGGTTTTGTTCGGCTCGTCGTTTTCGAAGTTATAGTCCTTGCCGGGCAGTATCGCGTTCAGGATGATGCCGATGAGCGAGCCGGTCGCAAGGCCGGAGAAATTGACCGTGACCGAACCGAAGGGAATCGCGACCGCCCCCATGGCCGAATAGTTGATGCCGATCGAGAGGACGAGGATCAGCGCCGCGATGAGCACGTTCCGGCTCTTGGAGAAGTCCACCTGCGTCTCTACGATGTTCCGCACGCCGACAGCGGAGATCATTCCGTAGAGGATCAGGGAAATGCCGCCGATCGTCGCCGCCGGCATGACTTCGATAACCGCCGCGAATTTCGGGCAGAAGGACAGAAGGATCGCAAAGCATGCGGCGAGGCGGATGACGCGGGGATCGTAGACCTTTGTCAGCGTCAGCACGCCTGTGTTCTCGCCGTACGTCGTATTGGCCGGCGCGCCGAACAGGGAAGCTAACGCCGTCGCAAGGCCGTCGCCCATCAGTGTCCTGTGGAGCCCCGGCTTCTTGATGAAGTTCTCGCCGACGGTGGATGAGATCGCGGAGATATCGCCGATGTGCTCCATCATCGTGGCGAACGCGATCGGCATGATCGTGACGAGCGATGTGAGCAGAAGGCCCGTGTCGGCGCCGTTTGAAAAGATTGCGAACACGGTCTTCTCATAGTGGATCGGGAAGCCGATCCATTTTGCCTCGGCGACCGGCGCCGCGAAGGCTTCCATGAAGGTGCCGTTGCCGAGCGTATAGAAGACGCCCGCAATGTAGGAGGCGATGACGCCGATCAGGATCGGGATGATCTTGATCATTCCCTTTCCCCAGATATTGCAGCAGATCACGACCACGATCGCGACCAGCGCGACTGGCCAGTTGGTCTCACAGTTGTTGATCGCCGACACGGACAGGTTAAGGCCGATCGCGATGATGATGGGTCCCGTGACGACCGGAGGGAAAAAGCGCATGACCTTGTTTGCGCCGAATGCCTTAAAGAGCGCCGCGAGGACAAGATACATAAGTCCCGCACAGGCTACGCCAAAGCAGGCGTACGGCAAAAGCTCGCTCGGGGTGCCGTCCGCATTTATCGGCGCGATGATCGCATAGCCTCCGAGAAACGCAAAGCTCGACCCCAGGAACGCCGGGACCTTTCTCCCGGAGATCAGGTGAAACAGGAGCGTTCCCAGCCCCGCCCACAAAAGCGTCGTCGATACGTCGAGCCCCGTGAGTAGCGGTACGAGGACCGTTGCGCCGAACATGGCAAACAGGTGCTGAAGACCCAAGACAAGCATCTTCGGTGTTCCCAGTTCTCTGGCATCGAATACGGGCTGGTCTCCCACTTTCAGATTTGTGTTCTGCATTTTTCCTACCTCTCTTTCTGCCTTACATTCATGAGCTGCTTACTGCTATAAGCGCTGCCCCTTATCGGGCGCCGCGGCCGATTTCTCCGCAGACCCCGGAGCACAGAACAGGCACACATAAATGTGTGCCTGGCAGTAACTATATCTGATCCGGTTCGGTGTCCGGCTCTTCCGGCGCGATGTCCGCGACGGTCTCTTCAGAGACGATGTCCTTTACCTTTCCGGCGGAATCCGTGATCACTTCCTTCATCCTGCCGGCGGTCTCTTCGACTACGTTTAAGACGCCTTCACCCTTCGGTCCCATCTTTTCCTTCATCCTGGTATAGGCCTGTTCCGCGTTGTCCTTGATTGTGGTATAGGTCCGTCCTGCAGCGTCTGTAAAGCTGCCGATCTGCGCGCCGGGCGGTGCGTCCGTCACATTGTCAGCCTGCTGCGCCGCCTTTTCCAGATAATAATATGCGCCGGCAGCCGCTGCTCCCGCGAGCGTGCAGCCGATCAGGAATTTTCCAAGTTTCCCCATATAGCTTTTCCTCCCCGGATAACTGTGCCGGATACTTCCGGAATGCAGTACCAAAAGTATCTTACCCCATCGACCCCGAAAAGAAAAGAGGGAGCGGCGCTCCTGTGCGCCGGCAGCCTGAAGGCTTGCATAAATACGCAAAAAAATTATAATTATTATTGAACCCGCAATGACTGAGCAGGTCAATGTTCTTCGTCTTACTTTTACAGAAAGGCCGACTTTACATGAACGAGAAATTCTTTGATCTGAAAAAGGAAAAACAGGACCGCATCATCAACGGCGCGCTGAAAGTCATCTCCCTCAACGGCTACACCCACGCGAGCACCGACGAAATCGTAAAGGAGGCCGCCATCTCCAAGGGCCTGCTCTTTCACTATTTTGAAAATAAAATAGGGATGCTGGAGTTCATCTACAACTACAGCATCCGCTATGCGCTTCTGGAACTTCGCTCCGCCCTGAAGGAGCCGTCTCCCGATTTCTTTGTCATGCAGCAGCAGCTTCTGGACGCCGAGGTGTCCATGCTCTACCAGTATCCCAATATCCAGATGTTTCTGGAGCGCCTCCAGCGGGAGCACACGCCGGAGGTCGAATCCATCATCCGTGAGGGCAACCGGAACCTCATAGAGTACTACGATTCTCTGTGCGATAACGTGTCCGGCCCCGACAAGGTCATCAGCAGCGGCAGGCGTGAGCTGTTCATGTCTGTCTTCTGTACCAAGCTTGCAGTCCAGCGCTATCTCATGATGGAGGGCACCTTCACGCCGGAGTATTACAAGAGCCGCATCGAAACCTATATCCTTGCCCTTAGAAAGCTCGCGTACTGACTCACGTACTGAGCTTAAAGGAACTCTTGAGCGAGACGATCCGGTTGAACACCGGGTCGTTTTCTTTTGAGTCCCTGCTGTCCACGCAGAAAAACCCGTTCCGGATGAACTGGAATCTCTCGTAGGGCTTCGCATCCCGGAGCGAGGGTTCCACATAGGCTGTGCACTCCCGGAGGGAATTCGGGTTCAGGTTGAGGGACCCGTCCTCGTTGTATACGCCCTTCTCCTCGTCGATCAGGTTCTCGTAGAGCCTGGTTCTGACCGGGATCGCATCCTGCGCGTTCACCCAGTGGATCGTCCCTTTTACCTTTCGGAGCGGCGCGCCGCTTCCGCTCTTCGTCTCCGGGTCATAGGTCGCGTGAATTACGGTGATGTTTCCGTTGTCGTCCTTTTCCACACCGGTGCAGGTCACATAGTAGGCATACATCAGCCGCACCTCGTTCCCGGGGTAGAGCCGGTAGTACTTCTTCGGCGGGTCCTCCATGAAGTCCTCCCGCTCGATGTACAGCTCGCGGCTGAACGTGACGGTCCTCTCCCCGAGCTCGGGATTCTCCAGGTTGTTCGGCGCCGTAAGCGTCTCCGTCTGTCCCTCAGGATAGTTGTCGATCACGAGTTTCACGGGATCGAGCACCGCGAGCATCCGCTTGCAGGAGGGCTTTAAGTCCTCGCGGATGCAGTATTCCAGCATCGCGTAGTCCGCGGATCCCTGGCTCTTGGAGATCCCGGCCAGCTCCACGAATTTTTTGATGGAGGAAGGGGTAAACCCGCGCCGGCGAAGGCCGGAAATGGAGACGAGCCTCGGGTCGTCCCAGCCGTCGACGATGCCGTCCTCCACAAGCCGTTTGATATAGCGTTTTCCGGTCACGACATTGGTCAGGTACATCTTGGAGAATTCGATCTGGCGCGGGGGGTTCTTGAACTCCGCCTCACGCACGACCCAGTCGTACAGCGGCCTGTGGTCCTCGAATTCCAGTGTGCACAGCGAGTGCGTCACGCCCTCGATCGCATCCTCCAGCGGATGCGCGTAGTCATACATCGGGTAGATGCACCACTTGTCGCCCGTGTTGTGGTGCGTCAGGTGCGCGACGCGATAGATGATCGGATCCCGCATGTTGATATTGGGGCTCGCCATGTCGATCTTTGCGCGGAGCGTCTTTTCGCCGTCCCGGAACGCGCCGTCCTTCATTTTGGTGAACAGCTCGAGATTCTCTTCGACGCTGCGCTCCCTGTTCGGGTCATTTTTTCCGGGCTCCGTAAGCGTCCCGCGGTACTCCCTGATCTCATCGGCCGTGAGGTCCGACACATAGGCCTTACCCTTGCGGATCAGCTTCAGCGCGATCTCGTACATCTCGTCGAAATAATCGGACGCATAGAACAGTCTGTCCCCGTAGTCGGCGCCGAGCCACTTCACATCCTCGATGATGGATTTGACGAACTCCGTCTTCTCCTTCTCCGGGTTGGTATCGTCGAACCGGAGGGAAAACTTCCCGCCGTACTCCTTCGCGATCCCGTAGTTCAGCAGGATGCTCTTTGCGTGCCCGATGTGCAGATAGCCGTTCGGCTCGGGGGGAAAGCGCGTCTGCACGTGATCATAGACGCCCTTCTCCAGGTCTTCGTTGATGAACTGTTCGATAAAGTTTCCTGCGCTCTCTCTGCTCATTTGTTTCCTCTTGGTCTCCTGCACCGGATGTTCCGGGCGTTATCTGGGTGTTCCGACAAAGGCGCCGTAGAGCGCCCGGATGGTCCTCTCGTAGTCGGCATCCTCGACGCCGACGATAATGTTCAGCTCACTGGAGCCCTGGTCGATCATGCGGATATTGACGCCCGCGTCCGCAAGGGCGGAAAAGGCCCTGCCCGCAGTGCCGCTCTCGCGCTTCATGCCGCGGCCCACGATCGCGATCAGCGCGAGATCCGTCTCGATCTCGATCGTGTCGGGATCCGTCAGGCGGTGAATCGCCGCGATGACCTGCTGCTCCTTCGCAACGAAATCCTTTTCCCGGACCACGATCGTCATCGTGTCCACGCCGGTCGGCATATGCTCGAAGGAGAGGCCGCTCTCCTCGAACGCCTGCAGGACCCTGCGGCCGAAGCCGATCTCGGTATTCATCATGTTCTTCATGATGTCGATCGCACAGAATCCCCTGATGCCGGCGATGCCGGTGATGGTGTATTTCGGTTTCTGTCCCGTGCTCTCCACAATCCATGTGCCGGGATCGGCAGGCGCGTTGGTGTTGCGGATATTGATCGGGATCCCTTCCCGCATGACGGGGAAGATCGATTCCTCGTGCAGGACGGAAGCGCCCATGTAGGAGAGCTCACGCAGCTCCCTGTAGGTGATCGTCTCGATCCGCGCGGGATCCTTCACGATCGTGGGATCCGCGATCATAAAGCCCGAGACGTCCGTCCAGTTCTCGTAGATGTCCACGCCGCAGGCGCCCGCCACGATGGCGCCCGTGATGTCGGAGCCGCCGCGGGCAAAGGTCTTGATCCGCCCCTCGACGTCCTGCCCGTAAAAGCCCGGAATCACGGCATTGCCGACCTTTAAGAGCTTCTCCTGCATGTGCTTTTTTGTCTTTGCCGCATCCAGGAGACCTCTCTCGTCAAAAAAGATCACATCGCGGGCGTCCACGAAAGCGTAGTCCAGCGCCTCTGACATGATCCTGCCGTTTAAGTATTCGCCGCGGGACGCCAGATAATCCTTTTCCGGCGATGTCTTGATGTGCTCCTCGATCTCCCTGAAATCGTCGTCCAGCGAAAAATCGCCGAGCGCAAGGCCCTCTATGATCTCTTCATAGCGGGACCTGATCTGCGAGAGCGTCGCGAGCGCATCCCCGCCGCCCACTGCCTCGTCGTAGCAGCGGTACAGGAGGTCTGTGACCTTTATGTCGCCGGAAAAGCGCTTTCCGGGTGCGGAGGGGACCACAAAGATCCGCTCTTTATCCGCCCGGATGATATCCAGCGCCTTTTGGAACTGCTTGGCATCCGCCAGGGAACTCCCGCCGAATTTTGCAACTTTCATAATCCTTCTTCCTCTCTCATGGATGCGCGGGCATCCGCAACTGCATTTAAAGCATTATCATAGCATTTTTCGCTGTTTTTGTTAATAATACGTCTGCGCCTTTCGGCGAAAAAAAGCGCGATGAGGACCGCGGCGGACAATGCGGACACCGCGGCGCCGGCCGCAAGACCGTAAGGCCTGTAGAAAAGCCGGATCTCGTGCTTTCCCTGCGGGACCAGCACGGCGGTCAGGCCGAAATCCGCCTCGATGATCTGTGTCCGGACCCCGTCCACATACGCTGTAAAGCCCCTGTCATACGGAACCGAGAAAAAGACGAGGCTCTCCGCGGGCAGGTCCGCCTGCGCAGTATATCCGTCCCTGTCGTACGAAAAACGGGTGCACGCGCTCTCACTGCGCGCATCGCGGTGCGCTTCAAATTCCTCCATTGTCATCAGCTCCTGCTCCGTATCTGCATCCTCTTCCATCAGATATCCGTACTTCCTGGCATTTTCCTCCGACAGGACCAGGTCCTTCACGAGAACCCTGTCCGCCGTTTCGCCGGGAAGGGATTTATAGTTCTTCTCCGTCATGTACCGGTCAAAGGTAAAGCCCATCGGAATGTAGTTCTCGTTTTCGTAGATGTTGTACTCCGCCGTCTCCTGCGCGAGACGATAGCCCTCGACCCCGCCTTCTTCCGTATAGTTCGTCCTTGCTTTCACGGCGAGATTCTCCAGATAGTACCGACCGGAAAGGAGCGCGCGAGCCCCTTCCTTCTCCATGGGAAGCGTCGATTCCACGGAGCGGATGAGGCCGATCCCGCGGTAAAACCGAAAGATCGCCGGGCTCACCGTGCTCTGGAAGGAATGCAGCTGAGGGTATCCCCAGACCATGTCGTAATTGGTCGAGGAGCCGTCCGTCTCCACACGGAAGAATGTCCCCCGTGCTTCCGGGACCGGGTCCGAATGAAACATCTGGCGCTGCCAGTTTCCGCTTCCTGCCTGCGAGACGATCGTCGTGCCGCACCAGAGCGCGCCGCAGGTCGAAAGCATGCAGCAAAGAGCCGTGATCGTCACCGCGCGGCGCGGCATCCGCAGACCGGCCGTCTGCGCATCTTTCGCATCCGTCCCATCGTCCGGGCCGCCGGCATGCACCATATAGAGGAGCGGTAAAAACAGGATGCCCGTCACGATAAACTGCGCAAAAAGGATCTCCGGGTATTTGATCAGTCCAAAGGCCACGGTCTCCCCGTCCACTTCCGCAGGCGCAAGCGCGCAGAGCATGAACGCGCAGGCCGCAATGATGGAGACTGCCGCGCCGCGGCCAAGCGCTGCCCTGTCATGCTCCTCCATTGCGATCGCCGTCATCTCCGCCATCAGCAGGATGGGCATGTAGTACCAGCGCGCATAGAAGGCGGTATTGAACGCCGAAAAGGAAGCATTGAGGACCGGCACCAGCGCCATCAGCGCAAAGACAAGGAGAAGCCTCTTTTTCCTGTCGCGCCGGTGCGTGATGAAATACGCGATGACTCCGGTCAGTGCAAAGCAGGGCAGGTAGCCCGCCAGCGAGCTGACGCGGATCGCGTCGTTGGTAAACAGGGTTCCTCTCCCCGCGGGATCCGGGAGCATGAAGAAGGACTTCAGGATCGCCGCGAGCGTCGTCTGGTCCGGGTAACAGAACAGATCGTATCCGCTCAGCACATTGCCGAGGCGGCTGTTCCCGAAGACGCCCGTGAGGAGCCTGACCCAGAATACCGCGGACAGGCCGCCGCCCAGAAGTCCCGCAAGCAGGATCTGCCCCATCCGTCTGAGTTCTTTGATAAAATCCCCCGCGGGTACGCAGCGGACAATGTAGTACAGGATCAGGAAGATGACCTGGCCAAAGAAAAAGTAATAGCTCAGGATCAGCATGAACGCGGTCATGAATGAAAAGACGGGGAGCGCGTACTTCTTTTTCTGCGCCGCACGGTCCAGGCTGAGAAGATAAAGCGGGAAGAACGCCGTCACGTCATGGAAATGCGCAAAGACGATATTGGTCCCCTGAAATCCGGAGAAGGCGTACAAAAAGGCGCCCAGCAGCGCGCCGTTTTCCGTTTTCGTCTTTGTCCGAAGCCACAGGTATGCGGCTGCGAGCGCCGTGCCGTATTTGAGCGCCATCAGCACCGGCATGAGATTCGGGATCCACGATTCCGGGAACGGGATCGTGATCCAGAAAAAGGGACTTCCCCAAAGATACATGGAAAAGGCCGCGCCGATATCCGACCCCAGGTCCAGAAGCGGATTCCAGTAGAAAAAGCCGCTTTTCACCATGCGGTGGCACATGATGTGAAACGGCACCTGTTGAATGTTATAGTCGCCGTAATATACCCAGATGCCGCCACGATAGGCCATGAACGGCAGGATACACAGCAGGTACATGGCAAGACCGAGGAAAAAGACCCGGCCGGCCCTCATCTGTTTCATCTTCGGTTATTCTGCGTCTTTTTCCTGGCTTTTCGACGCCTTTGACGCCTTTGCCGCCTTCTTCTCCAGCTTTTCAAAGACGCGGATATAGGCGTCGTTTCCGTAATTCAAAGAACGGTTCACACGGCTGATGGTCGCAGTGGATGCGCCTGTCTTCTCCGCGATTTTCAGGTACGTCTCGTGTCCGATCAGCATCGATGCCACTTCAAACCGCTGCGACAGCGATAAAAGCTCGTTGACGGTGCAGAGATCTTCGAAGAAGTCAAAGCACTCCTCGACACTCTCCAGTGTCAGGATCCCTTCAAACATCCGGTTGACGGCCTGTGTGTTCAGTTTCTTGTTCATGTCGACCTCCGAGTGAAAAACAATCTGCGTCATAATTTTAGCAGGTTAAAACTGTGAAGTAAAGCAGTATGTGTATACAATCAATTCGGTCAAAAATCTTCCTTTACTTTTCCTATTTCATGTGATACTTTAAATTTGTTGCGATTATACCCATATCGCAGCAGTGCATATTCACTTATTTTCATTGGAGGTAGCAGTAATGAACAAGGGAACTGTCAAATGGTTCAACAATCAGAAAGGTTATGGCTTCATCTCGGACGCTGAAGGCAATGACGTTTTCGTACACTATTCCGGACTGAATATGGAAGGCTTCAAGTCTCTGGACGAGGGACAGGCAGTCGAGTACGATGTCATTCAGGGCGAGAAGGGTCCCCAGGCCGTCAACGTAACCAAGCTGAACTGATAAATGCCTCATCAGAAAAGAGCGGATCTTCGGATCCGCTCTTTTTTCGTGTCTTCCCGTATGCTTTTGCAGCAGGCATTCAGCCGATGTCCATCACATCCTCCATGCTGTACATGCCGGGCGCTTTTCCCGCAAGGAACCTGGCTGCCTCCAGCGCGCCCTTTCCGAAGATCGCGCGGCTGTACGCCGTGTGGGAAAATGTGATCACCTCGTCCTCGCCGGCGAAGATCACCTCGTGCTCCCCGACGATGGTCCCGCCGCGCACCGCGGAAAAACCGATCTCCTTTTTGCTGCGCGCCTCGCGCTTTGCGCTTCTGTCAAAGACAAACGCAAGCGGCTCCTCAAGTCCCGCGTTTACGGCTTCGCCGAGTGCGATCGCCGTCCCGCTGGGCGCATCGATCTTGCGGTTGTGGTGACGCTCCGTGATCTCGATGTCGTAGCCCGCACCCGAAAGCTGCGCGGAAACCTTTTTCAGAAGCGCCATCAGCAGGTTGATGCCGACGGACATATTGGCGCTGCGCAGGATCGCGATCATTTCGGAAGCCTCTCTCATGTGTTCGAGCTGCGCATCCGAAAGTCCCGTCGTGCAGAGCACCAGGTTCAGCTTTCTCTCCGCACAGGCATCCAGCAGGGCGTCCGCCGCCGCGGCCGTTGAGAAATCGATGACCACGTCCGCATCCTGCGTGCACTGCTGCCAGTTTGCATAAATCGGAAAGGGCGCGTCCGCGCTGTTTAAACACGCTGCCGCGTCAATGCCGGCCACGATCGTAAACTCCGGGTCCTGCTGTGCAAGCTCCGCGATCTTATGCCCCATCTTTCCAAGTGCGCCATGAATGATGATTCTGGTCATAGAAGTCCGAACGCCTCCATTTCCTTTCTGAGCTGCTCCGCATGTGCGCTCTCCATCTCCGTCAGCGGAAGGCGCAGCGCCGTGCTCTTATAGCCGAGGAACTCCAGGGCCTTCTTGACCGGAATCGGGTTGACTTCGCAGAAGAGCTTTTCATAGAGCGGAATGATATCGCACTGGAGCTTTGCCGCACCTGCGACGTCACCCGCAAAGAACTTCGCGCACATGTCGTGCATGACGCGCGGCGCGACGTTCGCAACGACGGAGATGACGCCCTTTGCACCCATTGCCATGAGCGGCACCACCTGGTCGTCATTTCCGGAATACACGTCAATGCTTCCGTCCGTCAGCTGCATCAGCTTCACGATCTGGCTGATATTCCCGCTCGCCTCCTTGACGGCGACGACCTCCGGCACGTCCTTTGCGAGCGCTGCGATGGTCTCGGGAAGGATATTGCCGCCCGTCCTGCTCGGAACGTTGTAGATGACGACAGGCAGGTGCACTGCCTCCGCGATCGTGCGGATGTGTGCGTAAACACCCTTCTGCGTTCCTTTATTGTAGTAAGGCGCGACGATCAGGACACCGTCCGCGCCGATCCTGCGCATTTCCTCCGATATCTGCACAGACGCGGCGGTGTTGTTGGAGCCGCTCCCCGCGATGACGGGGACTCTTCCCGCTACCTTCTCCACGCAGAAACGGCAGACCTCCACATGCTCTTCGTGCGACATCGTCGCCGCTTCGCCGGTGGTCCCGCACACGATGATGGCGTCGGTCCCGCCTGCGATCTGTTCCTCAATCAGTCTGGCAAATTCTTCGTAGTCCACTTCAAGGCTGTCTCTTTTGTACGGTGTCGCGATCGCAACGCCTGATCCTCTGAATAATTCCATCTTTACCCCTTTCCCGGATCTGTCCGCTGAAGAAACCCCGAACCGGTTTTTTCTTTTTACTATTATCTACATTCTTTCGGGCGCCGTAAAGCCCAAAAGTTCAATTCCCGTGCCCAGGATCCTGTTCGCCAGGCGAATCAGGGCGATCCAGCCGGCCTTCTGCGTCTCATCCTCTTCCGACAGGATCTTCGTGGTGTGATAGAACGAGTTACAGTCGTTGGCGAGCGCATAGATATAAGCGCAGATTCTTGTCGGCGAGAGCTCGCTCCGCGCCTGCCGGACGGCCTCGGGGAAGGAGGCGACCATCAGCATCAGCCGCTTTTCCTCTGCGCTCTTTGCCGGGAGGATCCGGCCTTCATCGCCGGTCTTTTTCCCGTCCTCGTACTTGCGCAGGATCGACTGCATCCGAACGATCGTGTACAGAATGTACGGTCCCGTATCTCCTTCAAAGGAGATGAACTTGTCCAGGTCAAAGATGTAATCCTTTGAAGCCTGGTTGGACAGGTCTCCGTACTTGAGCGCCGCGAGCGCCACCTGCCGGGCGGTCTGCACAGCTTCGTCCTCCGGGATCTCCGGGTTCGTGCGGATTTTCTCCAGCATGGCCGCGTCGATGTCATCGATCAGCGTCTCAAGACGCATGACGCCGCCCTCTCTTGTCTTGAGCGCAAGTCCGTTCCTGCCGTTTACGGTGCCGAACCCGATGTGCGTAAGCCCTGTCGATTCGGGGAGCAGGCCGCATTTGCGCGCGCAGCGGAACACCTGCGTGAAGTGCAGCTCCTGGCGCTTGTCCGTCACATAGATGATCTCGTCCGGCGCGATCTTCTCCTCGCGGTCCACGATCGTCGCGAGGTCCGTCGTCGTATACAGCGCCGCGCCGTCAGACTTTAAGATCATGCAGGGCGGAATCGTCCGCGCATCCGACTCCTCTGCGACATCGACGATCAGCGCGCCGTCGCTCATGACCGCAAGGCCCTTGTCCTTCATCTCCTGCACCATCGGCGCAATGCGGTCCTGCACGGTGGATTCTCCGTTCCAGAGTTCGAACGAGACATGGAGTCTCTCGTAATTCCTGCGCATATCCTTCGTGGAGACCTCCACGATCTTCTGCCAGAGCGCGAAAAGGCCCTTCTCGCGGTTCTGCAGCCTGTGCGTATACTCCATGGCTTCGCGGTAGTATTCCGGATCCTCCTTGGATCTTGCGCTCGCGAAGGGATAGATCTCCTCCAGCTCCGAGACGGTGAAGGGCGCCTCCTCCGGCCAGGTTCCCTCAAAGGCCTCGTCAAAGTACGGCAGATCCGGCATCCTGCGCCGCACCTCCGTGATCACGAGTCCCATCTGCAGTCCCCAGTCCCCGAGGTGGATGTCCCCGATGACCTCCTCGCCGCAGTAGCGCAGGATCCTCTTGATCGACTCCCCGATGACCGCAGAACGCAGATGCCCGACATGAAGGGGCTTCGCCACATTCGGTCCGCCGTAGTCCAGCACGATCTTCTTCGGCGTCTTTGACTTCGCAGCGCCGCACCGTTCATCCTCCGCCATTTCGCGAAGGCATTCCGAAAGCTTCTCCTCACGGACCGTCAGGTTCAAAAAACCGGGGGCCTGCGCTATGGCATTTCCAAAGCAGCTGTCCTTACGGCCTTCGATCACAGCGGCGACCTCCTGGGCGATCGCGATCGGCGCCTTGCGGTATTTTTTTGCCGCGGCCATTGCGCCGTTGCACTGGTACTCACACAGATCCGGCCTGTTCGAAGGCACGACCCGGCCGTACTCCCGGTCGTATCCCGCCGTCTGAAAAGCCTCCTCCACTTCTTCTGTCAAAAGCTGCAGCCATTCCTTTTCCAATGCCATGTTTCTTTCTCCTGTCCTTCCGTTAGTTCCTTATCCCGGCAGTCCCCGGTAATTGTTCAGCCCGCAGGCTCCTCCGCACTCCCGCGCGTCTTCGCATCCCTTTCGGAAAACACGCAGCCGCAGTAGTTCTGCCGGTAAAGCCCGAACTGATGCGAGAGCTCGATCGACCGTTTATATCCGTCGCGCTTTTTAAAGTCCGAGCGGAGAAACCTGACGCCGTAGAGGCGCTCCAGCTCCGCTCCGATCTCGTTGATCTTTGGCGCGTTCTTCAGCGGGCTGATGGAGAGCGTCGTCGTAAAGAAATCAAATCCCTCCGCAGCCGCGCGTCTCGCCGTCTCTTCCATCCGAAGACGGTAGCACGAAAAGCATCTTTCGCCGCCCTCGGGACACGTCTCCAACCCCTGTGCCATTTCAAAAAAAAGCGATGCGTCGTACGGCGCTTCCATCACACGGATCGGCTTTGCCGAGCCGGTGGAGTGCATGCCGCCGTAAGACTTCTCCGCAACCTGCCTGTTGTAGGCGTCGATCAGGCGCAGCTCTTCCTCCCTGCGCTTTTCATATTCCTCTGTCGGCGTGATGTTCGGGTTAAAATAAAACACCGTGATATAAAAATACTCCCTCAGGTACTCCAGCACATAGCTGGAACAGGGAGCGCAGCAGCTGTGCAGCAGGAGGGACGGACAAGTCCCTGCGGCTTCAATCTCCCGCAGAACGCTCTCCGTCATCCTGCTGTAATTTTCTTTATTCTTCATCATCCCCCACGAGGAACGACATCAGGTAATTCATCTCCTCATCCACTGTCTGTTCCGTGATCCCCATCGTCTTCGCGGAGATCTTGAGTCCCTCGATGGCATACATCATGTGCTTTGCGGCGGCGTGCGGATCCCTGCAGACAAATTCCCCGCTCCTTACGCCCAGCATGATCAGGCGCTCGATGATCGTGACGGCCTCCTGGAACTGATTGCGCAGATACGTGTCGTTCTCCGGCTTCTCCTGGTCGAAGGCATATTCATAGGTGGCGACGACCAGCGTATCCTCCTTGCGGAGCAGTTCTTTTTTCTGCTCCTCCAGGAACAGGCCCAGGATGTCCGCAGGGGACGCGTTGTTGGAGATCGCCTCCGAAAACGTATCGCCGGTATCCTCCGACTCCATCTTCAGCACATCGAGAAACAGCTCCTGCGTACTTGCGTAGTACAGGTACAGTCCGCCGCGGCTGATCTGGCACGCCTCCACGACGTCTTTCATCGTGACGTTCTTGTAGCCCTTCTCGATGAAGACCTTCCTGGCAGTCTCACGTATGTACTGTTTTTTGCGTTCTGATTTCTTTCCCACGTCTGCTAACCTCTGCTATGCCTGTCCCAAAACTACGCCCGCTTTTCAGGGTCCTCCAGATCTTCGATCCGGCCTCCGCTGAATTTCCACGCGTCCAGGACCTGCTCCGGTGTCAGTTCACCCTCCTGCACCAGCTCGCTCAGTGTGACCCGTCTTCCCAGATCCTCCGCAAGGAGCCTTGCTTTATCCGCCACGAGGTTCACCTCGTCCGCGATCTTTAACGACGCCGCTCGCGCCTCAAGATTCTCTGACACGGCGCTCTCCATCGCCCGCATGATGCGCGCACCGAGATCACCTTCCACCTCGTCCGGCGACTCCAGCGCCATCAGGAGTCCAACCCCCTGCATCAGCGCTTCATTCCCCGTTCCGATCAGGTCCTCGATGGGGACATCCTGTCCCTCATAGAGCTTTGCGATGTCGATGACCTTCGGAAGCATGTACTCGGCAAGCTTTCTCTGCGCCTCTTTCTCCCCGGCCATCGCGGAGATCTTGACGGCGGTAAGGATGTTCTCCGAAGGGATCTCTATCGCTGCGATCTCCCTCTCATACTCCGAAAGGAAATCTTCCCCTGCCTGCGGCTCCTCCGGAAGGCCGGGCTCTTCTGCCGGCGTACCCAGATTTCCCGCATCCTCCGTGCGGATGCCCTGCGCCGCAAGATAAGCGATGATCTGCCGGAGCTTTTCTTCGCTTAAGTCCTCCCCGGAAAACGTCTCCCTGATCTGCGCGGTGGTGGCTTTTGCTCCGTTTCGTCTCGCGTCCTGTTTCAGCTTTTCCAGATTAAGCAGGAAGCGCTGTTCTTCCTGCATCCTCTTATCCTGCATCAGCTCTGCTCCCCGCCAAGGGACGGCGCGCCGCCCGCCTTTACATGGCGATGCGTAAACAGGTGATCCTGGCAGTACTCAAAGCTCCCTTCACACTTGGAACAATAGCGGAACTCGAGGTCCGGATCATCCTTTTCCGTGCGCCCGCAGATCGCACATCTGTGGACTGTGGTTTTCCTGTCTGCATTCAGGATGCTGCCCGACTGCTGCGGGGCATTCGCCCGCATCTTTTTTCGGAAATCATTCCTTCGCTTTAACTCGGACGGCCTGAAGCGCTGCATCTGCCGGCTCCGGAAGAAAAAGACGAAGAAGTTGAGGAGCGATGCGATGATCGCGATCTTCCCGTAGAGCGGCGTCTGGAAAAACTCCACGCCGATGATGGCAAGATAAATGATTCCCAGCCATTTGACGCGCACCGGAATAAACAGCATCAGCAGAACCTGCGCATCCGGGAACGTCATGGCATAGCCCAGGAAGATGGACATATTGATATAGTAAGTACTGTAATACATGGACATGAACATATAGTCCATTTCCCCGGCGCCCGGCGCGATGACCTGCATGAGCGCATAGGTCAGGAATGCGCCGAGTATCGTGAAGAGCATTCCGGAGAAAATATACACATTGTAGAGCCAGGTTCCCCATGTCCTCTCGAGCGCAGTGCCGATCGAATAATAGAAGTAAAGCATGATGAGGATCCAGAAATAGCCTGATACCGGCGGCGGGATCAGCACCCAGGAAACAAGGCGCCACACCTGTCCGTGAAGGATCGCATGCGGATTGAGCGTCAGGTACCAGAGAAGGTCGCTCCGAAGCGCGGAAATCACAAAGCCAATCGCATAGCAGACGATCAGCACCAGTGAGAGGTTCCTGATTGCATATTTTCCGAGTTTTCGTTCCCAGCCTGACATTGTAATCTATCCAGATCCCTTCGTTTCATCCGCGGCACCGCAGTGTCCTAAAGCCCTCTGATGCCCCTATTTCTGCAGGTTTTCATATTTTAGCACCCCTGTCATATATTGTAAACAAAAAAATGACGCGAATGTCGAATCTTGTGGTCCGACTTAAAAAAACTGGCAGATTTAGTGATCTGTGGTGCAATCTCCCATTGCTTTTTTTCAATAACATTATTATAATGCAATTTGTACGCGCATTTAAAAAGAAAATTGCAATAAATTCAAACAATTTTCTGTTTTGCGTGCATTTAGGAGGTAATTTGCAGACAAAAGACTATATTCTTGGCATTGATATCGGCTCGACCACTGTCAAGATCGCCATATTGGATTCGTCACATTCCCTTGTCTTTTCCGACTACAGACGGCACCATGCGGATATCCGCGGAACGCTCCGCGGCCTGCTGCAGGATGCCTTTGATTCCTGCGGCGACATCCGTGTACATCCCGTCATCACGGGTTCCGGCGGGCTTGCGCTCGCGTCCTTCCTGGAAGTGCCCTTCACGCAGGAGGTCGTCGCGGTATCCACCGCGCTCTCCGAGGCCGCACCCATGACCGATGTCGCCATTGAACTGGGCGGCGAGGACGCGAAGATCATCTACTTCGAGAACGGGGGCGTCGAACAGCGCATGAACGGGACCTGCGCGGGCGGCACCGGATCATTCATCGACCAGATGGCCTCTCTCCTGCAGACTGACGCCATCGGCCTCAACGAATACGCAAAAGGCTACCACTCCCTCTATACCATAGCCGCGCGCTGCGGCGTGTTTGCCAAGTCGGACATCCAGCCCCTCATCAACGAGGGCGCAACAAGGGAGGATCTGGCCGCTTCGATTTTTCAGGCAGTCGTGATCCAGACGATTTCCGGCCTTGCCTGCGGCAAGCCGATCCGCGGCCACGTTGCGTTCCTCGGCGGACCGCTTCATTTCCTGACGGAGCTGAAGGCAGCATTTATCCGAACGCTCGGGCTCGATGACGAGCATGTGATCGAGCTGGAGCACTCCCACCTGTTCGCTGCGATGGGCGCGGCCATGCATGCGCAGGAGGAATGCGTTCTTGCGCTCTCATCGCTCACGGAAAAGATCTCCGGAGAGATCCATATAGACTTCGAAATCGACAGGCTGGATCCGCTGTTTCCCACGCAGGAAGACTACGACGCGTTCACGACTCGGCATGCCAGGGCGCACGTCCGGACATCTCCCCTCGAGACCTATGAGGGAAACTGCTACCTCGGCATCGATGCCGGTTCCACAACCACGAAGCTCGCACTGATCGCAGAGGACGGATCCCTCCTGTACTCGTTCTACAGCAATAATGACGGAAGCCCCATCCGCACGGCGATCCGCGCGATCAAGGAGCTCCATGCGCGCATCCCTGATACGGCTCACGTCGTGAGCGGCTGCTCGACGGGCTACGGCGAGGCGCTCCTGAAATCCGCTTTCCTTTTGGATGAAGGGGAAGTCGAGACCATCGCGCACTATTACGCCGCCGCGTTTTTTGACCCGGAGGTGGACTGCATCCTGGACATCGGCGGCCAGGACATGAAGTG
>CACZQP010000086.1 GCA_902783385.1 uncultured Lachnospiraceae bacterium
AGAGCGCACGTGCAATACCGATACGCTGCCTTCTTCCGCCGTCCAGCTCGTGCGGATACGTGTTCACAAACCGTTCCGCAAGACCGACCGTCTCCATGAGCCCATAGACCTTATCCTCGATCTCCGACTTTCCCGTCAGCGTCCTGCACACCTTGATCGGTTCGGAGATAATGTCGCTGACCGTCATGCGCGGATTCAGCGACGCATACGGATCCTGGAATATGATCTGCATCTTCTTGCGCATCTCATTCATCTTTCCGTGACCGTACTTCAGGATATTCTCTCCGTTGTAAAGGATCTCCCCGCTTGTGGGCTCGATCAGGCGGAGCACCGTCCGGCCGAGCGTCGATTTCCCGCAGCCGGATTCCCCTACCACGCCGAGCGTGTGGCCCCGCTCGATGGAGATGTTGACATCATCCACCGCGTGCAGATCCCCGCGGGATGTCTTGAAATATTTTTTCAGATTTCTGGTTTCAATAAGCGGCGTATTCAAGCTGTTTCCCTCCCGTCAATGCCCGGCGCGCAGCAGTGGCAGCGGATCATATGCGTTCCGAATTGCATCGCCTCCGGTTTTGTCGTCCGGCAGATATCCATACATTTGGGGCATCTTTCATGAAACGCACACCCTTCGGGAAGATTTGAGGGATCCGGCATCAGGCCGTCAATCGGATGCAGGCGGCGCTCCTTTTTTGTCAGATCAGGGATGGAGCCGAAGAGGCCTGCCGTGTAAGGGTGCCGCTCCTCTCCCTCAAAGATGTCCTCGACCGTACCGTATTCGATGACCTCTCCGGCATACATGATAGCGACGCTGTCGCAGTTGTTCGCAACAACCCCAAGGTCATGTGTTATCAGGATCATCGCGGTGTTGAACTTTTCCTTGAGGCCCCGCATCATCTGAAGGACCTGATCCTGAATCGTGACATCCAGCGCTGTTGTAGGCTCGTCCGCGATCAGAAGATCGGGGGTGCATGCCAGCGCAATTGCGATGACAACCCGCTGTTTCATACCACCGGAAAACTGATGCGGATAATCAGTCTTGCGTTCCGGCGAGATACCTACCAGTGTGAGCATCTCGTCCACGCGCTCCTCGATCTGCTGCTTCGTCATGTCCCTGTTATGGATCTCCAGCACTTCCGCGATCTGCTCGCCGACCGTCATGATCGGGTTGAGCGATGTCATGGGATCCTGAAAGATCATGGAGATTTTATTGCCGCGGATCTTTTTCATCTCCGCTTCAGGCGCGCGGATAATGTCCGTGTCCTCCAGGCGGATACTGCCGGATTTGATCTCTCCTATGCGGTCCGGAAGGAGCCGAAGCACAGAGAGCGCCATCGTTGTCTTCCCGGCGCCTGTCTCGCCCACCAGTCCGAGCACCTGTCCCTTTTCCACAGACAGGTCCATGCCGTTTATGGCATATACCGTACCCTCATCCGTGTTGTAGACCACATGTAAATCTTTTATTTCAAGAATCTGTTCACTCATATTGATCCCCTTATTCATCCGGGAACTGAAAGGCATCCGGTCTCAGTTCTTAAGGCGCGGATCCAGTGCATCGCGGAGCCCGTCGCCGACCATGTTCAGCGAGAGCACGGCGACGATGATCGCAAGGCCCGGTATCGTTACAAGATGCGGAAAATATCGCATCTGATCCTTGCCCTCTGCCAGCATGGTGCCCCATTCGGGACTGGGCGGCTGAATGCCAAGCCCGACAAAGGAGAGGGACGAGACCGTCAAAATCATGGTACCCATGGTCAGCGTTGCCTGCACGATAATGGGGCCGAGCGCGTTCGGAATGATATATTTTGAGATAATGCGCAGATCCGAAGCGCCGTATGCCTTTGCCGCCTCAATGAATTCCTGGCCTTTTATCGACATGATGGACGCGCGCACAATGCGTGCAAAACGGGGAATCTGTGACACACTCATCGCGATGACGATGTTGACGAGTCCCGTTCCCAGCGCCGCGACAACGGAAATAGCCAGCAACATGGACGGAATGGCCATCAGGACGTCCACAAAACGCATCAGTATATTGTCTACCGCTCCGCCGTAGTAGCCTGCAATTGCGCCGATGATCGTCCCGAATGTAACCGCCACCGCGATCGTGAGGATACCGACAAACAGGGATGTCCTTGTTCCGTAGATGATCCGGGCGAACATATCACGTCCGAGATGGTCCGTGCCGAACCAGTGTGCCGCAGAGGGTGTCTGAAGGCGGTCCTTCATCACCTGTGAGATTGCGACGTCGTAATCTACAATGAAATTCGCAAAGACCGCGATCAGGATCAGCATTAGCAGCACGACCATGCCGACCAGCGCGCGCTTGTTGCGCCTGAAGCGGATCCATACGGATTTCAGCTTGCTTTTCTTTTTATATTTTCTTCTGGCTTCCTGTTCCATTGTCTGCCTCATTCCTGTATCTGCCGGTTATTTCCGGTCCCTGCCGGACGCTTTGTGCGCGCCGTACTGCGACTTGATCCTGGGATCAACATATGCGTAAAGGATGTCCACGATAAGGTTGATCACGCCGACAGCCACCGCAACGAACAGGACGGACGCCATGACCATGGGCGTATCCTTTGCGCGGACGGAGGCAACCATGAGCGATCCGAGCCCCGGAATCGCAAAGACAGTCTCCGCAATCATCGCACCTCCCAGAAGCGAGCCAAAGTTGACACCGATTACAGTAATGACCGGAAGAAGTGCGTTTCTCAGCTCATGGCGGAATACGATCGCCCGGTCCGACGCGCCCTTCGCCTTGGCGGTGCGCACATAGTCCTGGCGGATAACGTCCAGCATCGTCGACCTTGTCATACGGATCAGCGTAGCAAGTGTGGTCGCAGCGACCGCTATGGAGGGCATAATGAAGTGCTTCCATGTGTCCACGCCTGTCGCCGGGAGCAGATGGAGCTTATTGGCAAACAGCAGGATCATCATCAGTCCCAGCCAGAAGGAAGGAAGCGACGTCATGAGAAGCGCAAGGATCGTGATGATGTTATCCGCCGCGGAATACTGTTTCACGGCGGATATGACACCGACCGGGATGCCGATCAGGACGGAAATCAGAATGCCGAAAACGGCCAGTCTCAGCGTGTTTGGGAAGCGCGCCATCAGCTCGCCGAACACGTCCACATTGTTGCGGTATGACTTTCCGAAATCGCCATGCAGGGCGTTCTTGACGTAGCGCACGTACTGCACGAGAAACGGGTCATTGAGCCCCATCTCGTCCCGCATTGCGGTAATTTCCTCCTCCGTCGCCCCGTCGCCCAGCTTCATACGCACCGGGTCGCCTGGCGTCAGGGACATGATGGCGAAAATAATAAAGGAAATGCCAAGCAGGACAGGAATCAGCATCAACAGACGCTTGATGATAAATTTGATCATGATAGCTCCTGCGTAGAACGCACGGCGGAAGATGCTGCCGGTATGCGCGGGGAGCACCGCCGCCGGATCTGTCTGTAATTACCATCCGGGGGTGCAGCCGCTATGCGGCCGCACCCTCAGACACGTCAGTCCGATTTGTTTGCTTTTCGGTTTTTACCAGGAATAGTTGTAGAAGTAGTACTTACTCGTAGAGTTTGAGGTGACGCCCTTCAGATCCTTGTTCGCCGCAACGGTATTCAGACCGCAGTAGAGCGTGACGAGCGGGGCATCCTCCGTGATGATGTCACAGATTTCCTTAAAAATCGCTTTGCGCTTCTCGGGATCGGCTTCGGTTCTGGAGGCATCCAGCAGCTCGTCCATTTTCGGATTCTCATACAGGAAGAAGTTATTGCTGCCGCCCAGCATAGAGCTGTGGAAACGCGCATACAGCGTGTAATCCGCATCCGGGAACATGGAGATGATTGCCCACACCGCGATCTCAAAGTCACTCGCGTACAGGTTCTCAAGGAATGCGCCCTTCTCCATGACGTCCAGTTCAACGTTAATGCCGATCTGACGCAGCTCGTCCTGCAGGACCTGGGCGGTCTTGCTGTACATCGCAGCTTCCGTGCACTTGAGCGTGACATTCACGCCGTCCGGATAGCCGGCTTCCGCGACCAGCTGCTTGCCCTTCTCGGGATCATAAGGATTTCCTTCATATCCCTCCGGATAACCGAAAGCAGTCGGTGCGATCGGGATGGAGACCGGCATGCCATTGCCCTCCAGAACGCCAAGAATGATATCTTCGCGATTGACCGCGTAGCTGACTGCCTGGCGAAGCTTTTCATTTGCGAATAGTCCTTCCTTC
>CACZQP010000087.1 GCA_902783385.1 uncultured Lachnospiraceae bacterium
ATATTCCGGAGGAAAAGGATGAACCGCAGCATATCGGCGGTCATACGGACGGCTGCCGGATCGGCTTCGACGCGGGAGGGAGTGACCGGAAGGTCTCCGCTGTGAAGGACGGCGTCAGCGTCTATGACGAAGAAGTTGTCTGGTTCCCGAAGACGCATGCGGATCCGGCCTATCACTATGAAGGCATCGTATCTGCGTTTCGCTCCGCCGCGGCGCACCTGCCGCGCGTGGATGCCGTCGGCATCTCTTCCGCCGGAATCTACATCGACAACCGCACGATGCGCGCCTCGCTCTTTAACGCCGTGCCGGAGGACCTCATGGATCGCTGCGTAAAGGACATCTATATCCGCGCGGTCCGCGACACCTTCGGCGACATCCCGATGGCCGTCGCCAATGACGGCGACGTCTCGGCGCTCGCCGGCGTGATGAGCCTCAATGATAACAGTGTGCTCGGCATTGCGATGGGAACCAGCGAGGCGGCCGGCTACGTGGATGAAGAGGGACGCATCACCGGATGGCTCAACGAGCTTGCCTTCGTTCCCGTCGACTGCTCACCAGAGGCCATGCGCGATGAATGGAGCGGCGACATCGGCTGCGGCGTCAAGTATTTTTCGCAGGACGCCGTGATTAAGCTTGCGCCGCGTGCAGGGATCCCGCTTCCGAACGACCTGTCTCCCGCCGAAAAGCTGAAAGCCGTACAGGCGCGCATGGAGGACGGGGACGCGGCCGCGGCATCCGTCTTCCGGGACATCGGGATCTGCCTCGGCCACACCCTCGCCTTCTACTACGAGCTGTACGGGATGCGTCATGTCCTGCTCCTCGGCAGGGTGATGAGCGGCAGGGGCGGCGACCTCATTCTCAAAACCTGCAGCGATGTCCTTCGCGACGAATATCCGGAGGTCTCGGAAAAGATCCTTCCCGCGCTTCCGGACGAACGCTTCCGCCGCATCGGTCAGTCGGCAGCCGCCGCGGGACTTCCCGCGCTGAAATAAAGGAGCAGAACTTATGCAGATCCGCAACGTACAGATATTCCGTGAAGGACACTTTGCGCCCGGCCGCATAGAATTCAAAGAAAAGATCTCCGGCATCTTCCCGGAAGACGAGAGCCCCGCGGATGGTTCAGCCATTGACGGCAAAGGCGGCTACCTGATCCCGGGTCTCATCGACGTCCACACGCACGGCGCTTCCGGCGCGGACGCAAGTGACGGCGACGCGGAAGGTCTTGTCCGGATGGCGCGGCACTACGCGGCCCAGGGCGTGACAAGCTTTTGCCCTACGACCATGACGCTGCCGGAGGAAAGACTTGCCAAGGCAGTGCGGTGCATCCGCGATTTCAGCCGCAGCAAAGGGTGCGCAAAGATCGCCGGCATCCACCTGGAAGGCCCGTTCTTAAACCGCGACAAGTGCGGCGCACAGAATCCGGATTACATCCGGAAGCCCGATGTGGAAATGTACCGCCGCCTGCAGCAGGAAAGCGGCGGCCTCGTCCGCCTCATTACAGTGGCGCCCGAGACAGAAGGCGCGGCGGAATTCATCCGCGATGTCGCGAAAGAATGCACGGTCTCTCTCGGGCATACGGCGGCGGATTATGATACGGCCATGCGGGCCTTTGATGCAGGCGCCACGCATGTGACGCATCTTTTCAACGCAATGACGCCTCTCTCCCACCGCGCTCCCGGAATCATTGCCGCAGCCTCTGACGCAGGTGCCTATGCCGAGCTCATCTGTGACACGCTCCACGTCTTCCCCCCGATGATGCGTCTCGTGCACCGCCTGTTCGACAAAAAGCTTGTCCTGATCTCCGACTCTCTCCGCTGTGCGGGCATGCCGGACGGCGAGTACGAGCTCGGCGGACAGCTTGTCACGATGCGGGACGGCAGGGCGTTCGTGAAAGGCACGGATACCATCGCGGGGAGCTCCATCCACCTGATGGAAGGACTCCGCAGAACCGCTGCGTCCGGGATCCCGCTGGAGGACGCCGTCTATGCGGCAACCGAGGCGCCCGCCCGCTCGATCGGCATGGAGGACAGGATCGGAAGGATCGCGCCCGGCCTGCCGGCGGACCTTGTGCTGCTGGACCGGAACCTCACAGTGCAGGCGGTTTTTATTGACGGCGTAAGGCAATAAGAAGTATGTGTCGCCCGGCTTCATCTTAAAATTGCCGCCGGGGTCAGACTATATTAAAATAGAAGAAGCGATAACTTTACAGCAAAGGAGGAAAACATGAAAAAGTTAATTGCTCTGTTTCTGGCAGCGGCGATGATGGTCTCCGCTACCGCATGTGCAACGGCAGCACCTGCTCCCGCCCCCGCGGCACCGGCTGCACCTGCAGCTTCCGAGGCGGCGCCGGCTCCTGCCGAGGCTCCCGCAGCTTCCGCCGAGGCACCGGCAGAAGCTCCTGCTGAAGCTCCCGCCGAAGCTCCCGCTGAGGCAGCAGGCGATGAGATCACCCTTGATGTCATCATCTGCCAGTACGGCCCGAACACCAATGACTGGTTCCTGGGCAAGGGAATGAACGGCACGAACTTCGTGGAGAAGTTCGAGTCCGAGAATCCGGGCGTCAAGTTGAACCTTGAGGTTGTCTCCTGGAATGACGTCTACACAGTCGTCGACACCAGGATCGCCAACAACAACGCGCCGGACATCCTGAACATCGACGTCTTTGCAAACTATGCAAATGACGGCCTGCTCATGCCCGTCTCCGAGTACTGCCCCGAGGATCTGTACAAGGACTTCTTCCCGTCCTTCATCGAGCAGTCCGTGATCGACGGCACCGTCTGGG
>CACZQP010000088.1 GCA_902783385.1 uncultured Lachnospiraceae bacterium
AAGGAGCACTTAAACCGCCTTCTTGCGCAGAACACGGGCAAGTCGATCGAAGAGATCGCGCGCGACACGGACCGCGACAACTGGATGACTTCAGAAGAGGCGCTGCAGTACGGCCTGATCGACCACATCTGCGAATCGCGCAAGGAAATCCGCTGACCCGGCGCACCGACAGGTTCACCTTGAAGGATAAAGAGAGGGCTACATGACGGATACAAGAAAAATACTCCCGGGAGAACCCAGAAGATGTTCTTTCTGCAACCGCACCGAGAACCAGGTGCGCAAGCTGATCTCAGGGCCGGAAGGTGTGTTCATCTGCGATGAATGCGTTGCGATCTGTGCGGACATCATCGACGAGTCCATGGAAGATGAGGCGCAGGGCCAGATCCGCCATATCATGGAGGACATCAACCTCTTAAAGCCGGCGGAGATCAAAAAATTCCTCGACGAATACGTCATCGGCCAGGAGGAGGCAAAGAAGGTCTTAAGCGTCGCTGTCTATAACCATTACAAGCGCGTGCGCGCGCAGCTCGAGACGGCGGAGGGAAGAAAAGAGGACGCGGAGGACGAGGTGGAGCTCCAGAAGAGCAACATCCTGATGCTGGGTCCGACGGGCTCGGGCAAGACGTACCTCGCGCAGACGCTGGCAAAGATCATCGGCGTCCCCTTTGCGATCGCCGATGCGACGACGCTGACGGAAGCCGGCTATGTCGGCGAGGATGTGGAGAACATCCTCTTAAAGCTCATCCAGGCGGCGGACAACAATATCGACCGCGCGGAGCTGGGCATCATCTATATCGACGAGATCGACAAGATCTCCAAGAAGGGCGAGAACGTCTCCATTACGAGGGATGTCTCCGGAGAAGGCGTCCAGCAGGCGCTCCTCAAGATCATCGAGGGGACCGTCGCCTCCGTACCGCCGCAGGGCGGCCGCAAGCATCCGCAGCAGGCGCTTCTGCAGATCGATACGTCGAATATCCTGATCATCTGCGGCGGCGCATTTGACGGCCTGGAGAAGATCATCGAGGCGCGGACGGAGCACAAGGCGCTCGGCTTTAACGCGAGCGTGACGGAAAAGTCAAAGCAGGACATCGGGCGCACGCTAAAGGAAGTGCAGCCGGAGGACCTGATCAAGTTCGGTCTCATTCCGGAGTTCATCGGCCGCGTGCCGGTGGTCGTTCCGCTCGAGGGACTGGATAAGGAGGCGCTCATCCGGATCCTCTCGGAGCCGAAGAACGCGCTTATCAAGCAGTACCGGAAGCTGTTCGGCTTTGACAATGTGAAGCTCACGTTCGAACAGGAAGCGATCGATGCGATCGCGGAGCTCGCCATGAAGCGAAAGACCGGTGCGAGAGGTCTTCGCGCGATCATGGAGAAGGTCATGATGGATGTCATGTATACGATCCCGTCGGACGAGACGATCGAGGAGTGCATCATCACGAAGGCCTCGGTCGAGGGCACGCAGTCCCCGATTCTGAGAAAGCGCGACCCGCTCGAAAACAAGTCGAACCTCGGCACGGTGGAAAAGCTCCCGGTCATCGAGCGCACGACGGATGAAGAGCCGGAAGAGAAGCTTAAGAAAGCACAGTAAGACACAGAATGACTGGCCGGAGTTCCCGCGCGGGAGCGCCGGCCTTTTTGCAGGAAGTGGCCGGTGCGGCCGGCCTGCGAAAAACTAAGGAGAAGGATTTGATCATTAAAAGCGTAAATCTTGAGATCGTTGTCGGCATCACCAGCAAGCTTCCGCAGACCAGGCTTCCGCAGTTCGCCTTTGCCGGAAAGAGCAATGTGGGAAAGAGCACGCTGATCAACGGGTTGATGAACAGGAAATCCTATGCCCGCACGTCGGCAAAGCCCGGGAAGACGCAGACGATCAATTATTACAACATTAATGACGAGATGTATCTGGTAGACCTCCCGGGCTACGGATACGCGACGGCAGGCGTCGAAGTCAAGGCGAAGTGGGGAAAGATGATCGAGAATTACCTCTATCACAGCGAAGGCCTAAGGACCGTATTCCTGCTCGTCGATATCCGCCATGAGCCCACTGCGGACGACCGCCAGATGTTCTCCTGGATCGTCGCCGCGGGCTACCCCGTCTATGTCATTGCGACGAAGGCGGACAAGATCAAGCGGAGCCAGCTGCAAAAGAGCCTGAAGGTCATTCGCGATTCCCTGGAGGAGTGCCTCGGGGAGAAGGAGGCGACCTTTACGATCATTCCCTATGCCGGCCTGACAAAGGACGGGCGCGAAGATATTTACGAAGTGATAGAGGAACTTATGCCATGAGTCTCGGACTGTTTGATGTCGTTGGACCGATCATGCACGGACCCTCCAGCAACCACACGGGAGGGATGACGTCGCGAAAGTTCCGCAGACGGGGAATCCTGGCGCAAAAGCTGTCGAATTTTTTCCGGAGGCGTACTATAATAAAATACAGGGGCCGGCCGGGCTTCCGGCAGGGCCCCTTTCTTTACACGGAATGGTACAGATAACCGCTGTTGTCTATAAGGAGGTATCGCATGGAGACATTGAAACGAAACCGCATCATTGCAGGCGTCATTTCAATCGTGATCGGTCTGCTGTTCCTGGCTGTTCCGGAACCTTTCCTGAACATCTTAAGCCGCTGCATCGGCATCGTGATGCTGATCGCAGGCATCGCGAGTCTTGCGCTGTTCTTTACCGAGAACGCGACGCAGGTCGTGCGGACGCTCATTCTCTTCCTCGGCGGTACGGCTATCGCCATCGGCGTGTGGGTCCTGTTCCATCCGGAGTTTATGGTCACGCTGATTCCGCGGATCTTCGGTATCGTCCTTGCGGCGAACGGCGTGTCCAAGCTTCTCTCCACGATGAATCTGGTGCGCGCCAATTACGAGAAGTGGTGGGTGCCGATGATCCTTGCGCTGATCTCCATCGCAGCAGGCCTTGCGCTGATCGTCCGCGCATATGACATCGCGACGCTTTTCCTGCGCCTCGTCGGACTGGCATTTGCCTATGACGGCGCATCGGACATCTGGATCGTCTCCCAGATCGCAAAATATGTAAAGATCGTCGAGACGGAAGGCGGCGAAGCGCCGGCGAAGAAGCCCTTCCTCGAAGTGCTGAAGGAAAAGCAGAAGGAGAGCGCAAAGAAGCGTGAGGAGCGCGCGGCGCAAAGGAAGATCGAGAAGGAGAAGAGAGACGCGGAGCGCGCGGCAGAGAAGGCCGCGAAGGAAGCGGAACAGGCGGCACAGAAGGAAGCTGCGGCTGCCGCAGCGCCGGAAGGTGCGGCGGAACCTAAGGAGAAAAAGCCGTGGAAGCCCTTCTGGAAGAAGGACGCGGCAGATGCTGCGGAGCCGGTAGAGGCAGCTGCAGAAGGCACTGAGGCGGTCGCGGAAGAGGCCGTCGAGGGCACCTGGAGAACCATAGAGACAACGGTGGGCGAAGCGGTCGATGACACGACTTCTTCCGACACCTGATTGTCATAGACGAAGCGGAAAAATGCGCAGCGGACCTGTTTCGCGCCGGTGAATCAGACCAGCACCGGCAAGGGGCGGGACGCGGGTAAAGGAAAAGGAGGTGATCTTACAAATGGGTAAATTTGTAATTAAGCAGGCGAAAACGGGTCCGATGTTTAATCTGAAAGCAGGAAACGGAGAAGTCATTGCGTCGTCACAGGTTTACAAGTCGCGTAAAACCTGTCTTGCCGGAATCGAGAGCGTGCGCGCAAACGCACCCGTCGCACCGGTAGAGGATCAGACGCAGGAAGGCTTCGAGAAGTTCCCGAACCCGAAGTTCGAGATCTATGCGGACAAGAAGGGCGAGTTCCGCTACCGCTTAAAGGCCAAGAACGGCCAGATCATCGCCTCCGGCGAAGGATATGCGACGCTCAAGAACTGCAAGAGCGGTATCGCCAGCGTGAAGAAAAATGCGGAGACCGCAAAGGTCGAGGACGAGAAATAATCCGCGCGGATTATCATAAGCCGCAGATTACAAACGGTCTGAAAAAAGGACAGGACAGGCGGGATGCCTGTCCTGTTTTCATATGTGCTGCGGCGGGGTAATTTCCCCTTTCCCGGTTTGCGGAAGCTGATATAATGGGAACATGATGTCTTTAAACGATCGTTGGGAGGAATACCCCGAAAAGAAATCTCATCCGCTCCTGAAGGCGCTCCTGATCCTTGTCCTGGGCGTCGGCCTTGGCACGGCATCGATCGCGGGAATCAGCCTGTACCGGAAGGCCTGCGGCGCCGGCCGTATCGTGCCGGAAAACGTCGGACGCTTCATTTACGAGAAGCCGGCGCCTCCAGAGCCCGAGCCGGAGCCGGAGGTGATCGAGGAGCCCGAGGAGGATCCCGTGCCGGAGACGGTGACCTTTGCCTTCGCAGGAGATATCCTGTTTGACGAGCGGTATGCGACGGGCGTCACGATGCGCGCGCGGGGAGGCTTTTCGCAGTGTCTCGACGACGAGGTGCTGGAGATCATGCGCGGCGTGGACGTTATGGTGATCAACAACGAGTTCCCCTTTACGGACGGCGGCGCACCGCAGGCGGAAAAGCAGTACACCTTCCGCGCGGCGACGTCGACCGCGGCATGGCTTTTTGACGCAGGTGTGGACCTCGCGGCGCTCGCGAACAACCACGTCTACGACTATGGCGCCGACGGCTTTGCAGATACGCTGACCGCGCTCGAAGAGATCGGCATGCCTTATATCGGCGCGGGCAGAAATATTGACGAGGCTTCTGCCCCCGCAATCTATGAGTACGGGGATTTCTCCGTAGCGATCCTCAACGCGACCCAGATCGAGCGCTACGCCGTACCGAACACAAAAGGCGCCACCGAGACGGAAGGCGGCGTGTTCCGGTGCCTGGATCCTTCTCTGCTGTATGAAAAGATCCGGCAGCTGAAGGAAGAAGGGCACTATGTGATCGTATTCGTGCACTGGGGGACCGAGAAGGAGACGGAGCCGGACTGGCTGCAGCTGGAGCAGCAGGAGGGCATGCAGGAGGCGGGAGCGGACCTTGTGATCGGCGCGCATCCCCACCGGCTGCAGGGCTTCACCTATGTGGACGGAATGCCGGTCGCCTACAGCCTGGGTAACTTCCTGTTTACGTCCTTTACGCTGGACAGCGGGATCCTGGAGGTCACGATCTCCCCGTGGGAGAGAAAGCTCGACGAGCTGCGGTTCTATCCGCTGCTGCAGAAGGAATGCCGCGTACAGTGGCCGTCCGCGGAAGAGCGGGAGCGCATTCTGGAGGATCTGCGGAGGCTTTCGCCAGGCGTGAAGATCGACGGCGACGGGATCATTACGCAGAGGGAAGAGGGAGATACGGAGTATCTGCCGGCACCGAAACCGGCCGCGCCTGCGGCGGAGGAAGCCTCCGATGAGGAGAACCCGGAGCCGCCGGACGGGATGGAGAGCACGCCGGCGTGATTCAGGCGGCGCGTCTGCGGAAGAGCGAATAGAAATTTTTCCCCAGCGACTTGCTCAGAACGGCGTGAAGCGCGGATGCTTCCTCTTTCTTCATATCGCGCGTCGGGACAATGAACAGCTGCCGGTCCGTCGCATAGAGCAGAAAACAGTGCGCGATTTCAAAAGCGCAGGTGAAGTCGGAGGTTTTGCCGGATATACTGAAGCTTTTCTCCGGAATGGAGATGGAAAACCGTTCGGCGCTGAACGTCGATTCATACCGCACACCGATCAGAGAGTCGGCGGATCTCGTATAGCGCAGGATATCCCGCTCGGCTTCGGCGAGCTGCAGCAGGACCCAGATCAGGCAGACGGCCGGGATGATCCAGATTGCCGGTTCCGCCGCCGCGACACCGTGAAAACAGAGTACGGCATAAACAAACGAGACGAGAAGCACGCCCGCGGCTATCCGGAAGCCTGTTTTTTTTCGCAGAAAGAGCACGTAGTAGACTGCCTCTCTGTAATCGGAGACACGGATACAATAGCGGAGTTCGACGCTGCGCATGGAGAATGTCCTTTCCTCGGTTGTGAAAGACAGAGGGCCTGTCGATACGGCAGGCCCTCTCTTTTTCTGCAATTCTGCTGCAATTCGGCATCAGATGAGCCGCGCGGTATGCCGGCTTACTTCAAGATGCCCTTCTCCTGGTAGAACTTGACCGCACCGGGATGCAGCTCGCTGTTTTCCAGGCCGAGCACCGCGGTCTCGAGGGTCAGATTCTTGCCCTGCGTGTGCGAGTCCGCAATGGCGGGAAGGTTGTTGAAGAAGGTTTCCAGGATGCTGTAGACCAGCTCGTCTTCCATGTCGGCGCGTACGCAGAGCGTAGCGGGAACGCCAATGGTGTGCGCGCTGTTCTTCATGCCGGAGTAGATGCTGGAATCCATGGTCGCTTCCACGCAGAACGGCTGGCTCGCCTTGAGAAGTTCGATCTTGTCGGCAGGGATGTCGATCATGTAGAAATCATTCTGTGCGCCCAGTTCCAGAAGACCGGAGGTCGGAGCGCCGGCCCAGATGATCGCCGCGTCGAGGGTCTTGTCCTTGAGGCCGGTGGATGCATCGCCGAAGCCGAGGAAGTCTTCTTCGATGTCATCGTAGGTCATGTCATAGAGGCCGAGCAGCGTGCGGGCCATGACTTCGGTGCCGGATCCCGCGGAGCCGACGGCGACCTTCTTGCCCTTGAGGTCTTCGATCGACGTGATAGCAGGATTGCAGGAGACGAGCTGAACGATCTCGTTGTAGATGGAAACGATGCCCTTGATGTTCTTTGCCGTGCCGTCGGAGAAGTCGCCTTCCGCGTGCTGTGCCTGGAAAACGGTGGAAGCGTCGACAAAGCCGATATCGATTTCACCGCGGGCGAGCATCCATGCGTTTTCAACGGCGCCGCCGCTGGATTCCGCAGTGCAGGTGTAGCCGTCGATGTTGTTGCTGATGAGGTTGGCGAACGCGCCGCCGAGCGGATAATAGGTTCCGGTCACACCGCCGGTTCCGAGCGAGAGATACGTGGTCTTGCCGCCGGCTGCGGGAGCGGGAGCAGGCGCTTCACTGCTGGCTGCCGGAGCCGCCGGAGCCGCTGCCGGAGCTGCCGCTGTGCCGCCGCATGCAACCATGGAAAACATCATCAGGGCTGCGAGAGTCAGTGACAATACTTTTTTCATAGATTCCTCCTTTTTGTTCAGTGTTTTTTGCACCATTTCAGGCCGCGGGGGCCGGGGTGTTCTTGAATTCGCGCTTCTGCAGCAGGATCATGAGTATGATCACGGCGGCGCCGAAAAGATCCGTAAGGATACCGGGATGCATCAGGAGCGCCACGCCCAGGAACATGAAGATGCGTTTCCACGTCTTCAGCGGGCCGAAGAAGTAGCCGATGGAGCAGCCGCACAGGCAGATCATCCCGATAAAGGAACTGGAGAGTCCGGAGAGCATTCCGCCGAAGCTCGTGTCGACAAACAGGAGCGAAGGATAGTAGCAGAACATGAACGGGATGAAGAATGCGCCGATCGAGATTTTAAGCCCCTGCAGGGCGGTTTTTACCCCCGGCGCTTTGGCGACCGCGGCAGCCGCGTAGGAAGTAAGCGCAACCGGCGGCGTGACCTCGGCGATAACGCCGAAGTACAGGATGAACAGGTGCGCGCCGACCAGCGGGACGCCGAGCTTGACCAGCGCGGGAGCGGCAATGGCGGAGAGCACGATGTACTTCGCGGTTGTAGGAAGGCCCATACCGAGAATGATGGACGCGATCATGGTCATCAGCAGCGTCAGGAACAGATGGCCGCCGGACGCGCGCAGGATCAGATCGGAGAGCTTCAGGCCCAGTCCGGTCAGCGTGATGACGCCGGTCACGATGCCGCAGACCGCGCAGGCGACGCAGACCGTGACGGAGTTGTACGCCGCCTTGGTGAGCGCGTCAAACGTCCGCTTGCCGTTGAGCCTCGTCTCCTTGCTTAGGAAGGACATCAGGATCATGGCGACTGTAGCGTAGATGGATGCCTTCAGCGGCGTGAAGCCGATGATCAGCATGACGATCAGCGTCAGGATCGGCAGAAGCAGCGGATAGCAGCGCTTCAGCGTGGGCAGGAACGGAGGGACCTGGTCCTTGTCCACGGTTTTGAGATGGCAGCGTCGCGCTTCGAAGTCAACTGAGAGGAATACGCACATGTAATAAAGCACAGCCGGCAGCGCTGCCGAGATGCAGATCTTCAGATAAGGGATGCCTGTCGTCTCCGCCATGATGAACGCCGCGGCGCCCATGACAGGCGGCATGATCTGGCCGGCCGAGGAGGACGATGCTTCCACACCGCCGGCGAACGTCGGATCGTAGCCGCAGGACTTCATCAGGGGGATCGTAAAGGAACCGGTCGTCACGACGTTCGCAAGACCCGAGCCGGAAATCGTTCCGAGCAGGCCCGAAGCGACGACAGCTGTCTTTGCGGGACCGCCCGCAAAGCGGCCCGTCATGGCAAACGCGAGGTCGATGAACAGTCTCGCGCCTCCGGTGACTTCAAGGAAGCATCCGAATACGACAAAGCTGTATACAAAGGTGGTCATGACCGCCATCGGCGTGCCGAAGATCCCTTCTGCAGTCAGAAACATCTGGGAGGAGATACGGTTGACGGAATAGCCGCGGTGCGAGATCATGCCGGGCAGATAAGGCCCGAAGTAAGCGTAGAGCAGGAAGATGAGCGCCACGATCACGAGCGGTTTTCCGACGGCACGCCGGGTGGCTTCCAGCACCAAGAGGATCAGAATAATGCCGCAGATGATATCCATCTGTGTGGGATTTCCGCCGCGTTTGACCAGCGTGCTGAATGTGGAAATAATGTAAACGTCCAGTCCGACCGCGGCAAGCGCAAGAACCCAGTCGTAGACGGGGACTTTATGGGTGTCGGCCTTGCGCATTCTGAAACAGATAAAGCACAGAAACAGACCGAAGGACAGCGTCGTCATGCGCTGGATCATCGCGGGAAACAGCCCGAACAGCGCCGTGTAGACCTGAAAAACGGTCCAGGCGATCGCCACGACGGCGACCAGCTTCCGAATCGGGGAAGGCAGATGTTCAAGACGGTTTCCGGATTCCACCTCCAGTTCATGCAGGTCGATGTCCACGATCTTGTCTTCCCGTTTTTTGAATAAACCCATGTAAACCTCCTATATCCTGTCATATGCGCAGACCCGGGACCGCGGGCCCGCGCATAAGATTTGTGAAATCAGCGGTTGTACACGCCTTCGTTCAGGTAAGCAAGCAGCTCTTCCCTGGGCATATTGTCGATGCCGAGGTATGCGAGGTTATACCTGCTCTCAAAGAAGCTCTTCTGGTGCATGGCGCCGGCAAGAATGATCATGGAATCGATGATCGGCGTGGGAACGCCGTAGGCCACGCCGAGGTCGTGATACACCTTGCAGCCGATCGGCACGTCCTCCGTCATGTAGCGGTGGTGAATGCTGTTCGGACCGGTGTTTCCTTCGTCAGAAGGCTGATCCAGAGGGAATACGACGTTGTCATCGCCGTTTTCGTCAAGGCCCATGTATTCCTGTGTCAGCACGCTCCGGCGGGAGAAGAACATTTCTTTCTTGTATTTGGGAACGCCGACGCCGATCGCTTCAGCAAGCGCGATCTCCTCGTTGTAGAACTGGTACTGTACTTCGCAGATGGACGGGCACAGACCGTGAGAGTACATCGAGTAGGAATTGTGGTCGTAGCCGCCGAATATAACGCCCCAGTTTTCCATGGTGGAAACGCCGAGAACAGTCGCGGGCACGTGGATGACGGGATTGACGTTCGCAAAGTCGACGTCGAGAACGGTGTTCCCCTTGCTGGGGCCGTCTCCCTGCGTGATGGCGTCCATGCACGGCAGGTGTTTCGAAGCTTCCAGGAAGTCGTCGGTGTCAGTCATCGGGAGCGCCGCGCCGCGCAGCGTAATCGCCCGGTATTTTGCGGCAACGTGCGGGAATACGCACTTTCCGATGCTCTCAAGGCGCGTGCCGTAAGGAGCGGAGGACCAGCCGCCGACGATGATTTTCTTTGTGCAGCCCATCTCGCGCATCAGCCGGCGAAGGAGCAGGCAGCCGAAATTGTCCGCGAACACATTGACGACCTGTCCGTCTTCCAGGTGAGGGATCAGCGCGCGGAACATGGCCTCGTGCCCCCAGGAGCCGCAGGAGACGACGATGTGTCCCGCCCCCTTGACTGCCTTCTCGATATCGCTGGTGACGACGTCGATAAACGCGCGGCCGGAGCGCTCGAAACAATACTTATTGCGCTGGATGCCGTCGAACAGGATGCCGGTCTTGTCCAGGTCCTTCAGTGATTTCTCCGCGAAAGGCATCACGTCGAACAGACGCACCTCCCGTCCGGCGAGCTTGATGTCCGCCGCACAGGTTTTTCCGACTGCGCCGCCGCCGAGAACGGCAACCGGCATTTCTTTCAAATACTCCATATTGCTCATAATCGCACGCTCCTTTTTGTTAAAAATGCACAATTTGTAGGGAAGAATAAGAAGTATATTCAACATGTTTGATTATATGTGGTATAAATATATTTGTAAAATAGATTAAATAGATTTCAACAATCGGTTTTGGTGAAGGATGGTGCAAAATGGACATACAGAGTCTGGAGACATTTTTACGGGTCGCGGATGTGGAGAATTTTACAAAGGCTGCGGAAATGATGAGCTATGCGCAGTCCACGGTGACCATGCAGATCAAGCGTCTGGAACAGGAACTGGGGTTTCCGCTCTTCGAAAGGATCGGCCGGAAAAACTATCTGACGGCCGCGGGGAAGAATTTTCTTCCGCAGGCGACAGAGATCATGCACATTCTGCAGAGCGTCCGGATCCAGAATCTGGACGCGGCGGAGATCAAAGGAACGCTGCGGGTCGGAGCGCTGGAATCGCTGGTATTTTCGACGGTCTTGGATATCATACCGGCTTTTGCGAAGCGTTTTCCGAACGTGGATATCAGCCTGAAGATCGGGCAGGCCTCCGAGCTTCTCGCGTATCTGAAGCAGAACCAGCTGGACCTGATCTATGTGTCGAACATCGCCCTGCAGGAGGATTCCGTCGTCTGCTGTTACAGGAAGCCGGAGGAGATCATTTTCGTGGCCTCCCCGGAGCATTATCTGGCGCACAGGAAGAACATCCCGGTCAGGGAGGTCCTCCACTGCCCGTTCATTGTCGCGGAGCCGACGGGAAGATGTTACGGGCGTCTCCAGGAGATCGCCGGAGAGGAGGGCATAGAGATCCGTCATGCGGTCATCGTGGACAATATCCGCGCAATTGCGACCCTGCTCCGCGACGGGCAGAGTGTGTCGTTTCTTCCGGGCTATTCTCTGGAAAAACAGATCAGAAAAGGAGAACTGGCCAGGCTTGACGTGGATATGCCCGGCCAGATCTATTACAGTCAGATCCTGTATCACAGCGATAAATGGATCTCGCCTTACATGGAGAGCTTCATTGAACTGATCCGGCAGGCGAAGCCGGAGAGCGCAGCCGCCGCCGGATCAGAGTTCCCGTAGATATGGAAGATTACAGGATCACAGAGCTGTTTTGAGGAGCCCGTTGACCCGCCTGACCACCTCGCGAACGGGCGTGTCGGGGCAATTCGTCATCAGATCCAGAAGTTCGTCCTGCGCGCCGGGATCAAGCATCGGCGCGGTGATGCGGCGGAACTTGTCCAGGATCCAGCCGAGGTTCAGCGCGGGGTCATCCGGCTCGCCCGCGGCTTCATAAATACGGGATTTGAGCACGCGCCCGTCCTTCAGGGCGATCTCCACCCACGCGAGGCGCTTTTCCGGGAACTGCCGGTCCAGTTCCGGGTCGACGGTGAATTCCAGCCTCTTCATCATGTCCAGAACGGCCGGGTTGTCGAGGGCCTCCTGCCGCACCTGCGCGAATCCGACGTCGCCGAACACGAGCGCGCTGGCGACGGGGAACGCGATATTATACTGCGCTTCATCCGTCTCGTGAGGAACGATTTTGCTCAGCCTCGCCGCCGAATCGAAGGTGTGGACGGCGGCGTGATCCACGTCGCTCCCCGTGAAGCCGTATTCCCGCATCAGGTCCTGAATGGCCTTGATCGGCTGGTGCGCCCAGCGGCAGCAGGTGTAGGGCTTGAAGTAGAGCTGTGTCACATAGAAGGTGCTGCCGAGGCTGTCGAGGTATTCCCGGTATTCCGGCATTTCCAGGAGATGCGTTTTCCCGGAGGAGCCGCTCAGCGTCTCGAGTACCGCCATCGTTCCGACGAGCGCCCCGAAGGGGACGCCGTCTTTGTTCATGGACGGATACTCCACCGCGCGCATGACAGGCGTCATCGGCGCGTGGAAATCGGCGATGGAGAGAGCGGTATTGAGCGCCTGGCGGTCCAGGCCGAGGAGCCTTCCGATGCCTGCCGCCGTGCCGAACGCGCCGTACGCGCCCGTGCTGTGAAGATATCCGTAATGCGCCTGCATGGCCAGAGCCCAGCGGATCGAGATCTCGTAGCAGACTGCCAGCGCGGTCAGGTAGTCCTGCCAGGTCGCGTCCTGCTTCAGCGCCGCCGCCAGCGTGCCGGCGACAAACGAAGTGCCGGGATGGCCGCAGATCGCCTTGAAGCCGTCGTCGATATCAAAGGAATTGCTCGCGTGTCCCATGGCGATGGCCGCGCCCAGGAGATTGTAGCGGTTCGGGCTGCCGACGACGGGTATGTCCCCGTCGAGTCCCATGGACTGCGCCAGCTTCTCGCCGGCTTCAAACTGCCTGCCGTAACTGCCCAGAATGAGCGCCGTCATCAGGTCAACGCCGCACATCAGGACGTGCTCTTTTGCCTCTTCGGAAAGATCCTTCCAGGCTGTTTCCAGAATATACTGTTCCGTGCGATAATCCGTCTTAAACTCCATATGCATCCTGCCTCTCTCTTATGCCCAGTGCGGTCTGTCCCAAAGGGTGAGCTTTTGTCCGATGCCCTGCTTTACGGCCTCCTGATAGACGTCGTATCCCCAGGCGACGTCCTCCGTACCCATTCCGCCGGTCAGGAACAGGAAAACATCGCCGTCGCTCTGCCTCCCGAGAGCGGGATCCGCCAGCACGTCCCCGAAACTGACCATATGATCCGCGTCCACCTCGCCCTTTGCCACCATCAGGAGAAGCTTTGCGGACGGGTGTCCCGCGTTGACGCCCAGGAGCCGTTCGGGATCGTCCCGCAGCTCGTCGAGCCAGTCTTTGTGCATCTTCCAGTTGTCGAACACGACGCGGTGCTTCATGTAGCTTTCCCTGCTGAACATGGCTGCGCCCGTTGCGATAATTACTTTCCCGGGCTCGAGCCATTCATCGGGAATATCGACCGGGGCAAGACCGGAGGCGGCAACGCTGACCGCGTCGCAGCCGACGACCGCATCCTTCATATCACTGACCGCGCGGATGTCGAGCGAGAGCTCTTTCGCCATTTCCTCCGCGAATTTCTGCGCCTTTTCCGGGAACAGGTCGTAGACCAGGACCGTGTCCAGTGCCGTCATCGTCTCCCGGATCGCGAGCAGGCAGGAGCGGCTGATGACGCCCGCCCCGATCACGCCGAGGACGTGTGCGCCGCTTTTCTGCAGATACTTGACCGCGACCCCCGGAATCGCGCCCGTGCGCATGGAGCTGAGAAGATTGGCCGACAGAAGCGCAAGAGGGGCGCCGGTGTCCGCGTCGTTCAGCATCACCGTCAGGATGGATCGCGGCAGACCTTTCTTCTGATTCTCAATGTTGGAGCCGTACCATTTGTTGCCGCAGACGTTGAACCGGCCGCCGACGTAAGCCGGCATTGCCATAAAGCGGCGGTCAGGTCCGGCCACGGGCATCTTTTCCGTGCGCTTTTCCAGCGGAAACCAGAGCATCATGCCGTGATGGTTTTCGCTGGGACCGCCCATGATGTAGTCGCCCTTTCCCATAAGATGAAACAGATCATCCATGGACTGAACGCATTTCTTCATATCAAGAACGCCTGCCCGGATCATGTCCGGTTCATTTAAGTACAGAAAATCAAGACTCATATCCGCCTCCTGTCCGGAAATCATAAAACAGCCAGTGTATCAGTGCTGCCTAAAGCATAGTATGAGCGCATTTTTTCTGTCCAATACAGATTGATGATCGGAAAAATCATGAAACATGATGATAGAGAAAGGGAGGAGCACACGCGCTCCTCCCTTTCT
>CACZQP010000089.1 GCA_902783385.1 uncultured Lachnospiraceae bacterium
ATGAAAACTTAAAATTTGTTTCAATGGAAACGCTTCTGGAACAGTCAGACATTATCAGCCTTCATTGTCCTCTGACGGAAGAGACAGAAGGTATGATCAACAAAGAAGCTATCGAAAAGATGAAAGATGGCGTTGTCATAATCAATGTGGCAAGGGGCGCTGTGCTGAATACACAGGATGTTATTGAAGCTCTGAACAGCGGAAAAATCTATGCCCTCGGAAGCGATACTTTTGCTCCGGAACCGTGCGGGAAGGATCACCCCCTGGCAACTCATCCCAGGTGCCTTGCTACACCGCATATTGCGTGGATGCCGCTGGAGACGAGACAGCGCCTTGTCAATCAGTGCGCGGAAAACCTGAAAGCATTCCTGGAAGGAAAACCGCAAAATGTGGTAAATGCTTAGTCTTTTTTTACTTGCCCTCTGGAATGATCAGAGCAGCCGCAGCGCATCTGCGGCTGCTCTGATTTTGTCCGCGTCGCAGATTTCGAGTTCGTATTCGGGAAGACCGGGCAGCCCCATATACACGTCCGGATTCCGGTAGACCATTGCGGAGGGAACCCGCTTTTTCCCGGACATATGAAAAGCTGTGATGCCGGTCTGCGCATGCAGGGCAGGGATGCCCTTATCGGTCAACCCGGCGCCCGCCATGATCTCTATCCTGTCTGCAGATGCCGAATGCAGTTCTTTTAACAGGGCGATACCCTCTGTACAGGTCTCTTTTTGCCCGCTGGTCAGGATGGTGCGGATCCCCAGTGAGACCGCATCCTCCAGGGAGCGGAACGGGTCGCGGCACATATCGAATGCCCGGTGGAGCGTGACGGACATCCCGTCCGCGGCGCTGCAGAGCCGTTCCATCGCTGCAAGGTCAAGACTTCCGTCCGCTGTGAGCATGCCGAACACTGCACCCTGTGCGCCGAGCGAGCAGAACATCCGAAGATCTTCCTCCATGATCCGGAGTTCTTCCTCCGCATAGAGGAAATCTCCGCAGCGCGGCCGGATCATCACATGCACGGGAAGCTCTGTCGCCGCGCGGACAGCACGGAAAAGGGCGGGTGTCGGCGTCGTGCCGCCGATCACAAGATTTCCGCACAGCTCCAGCCGGTCCGCGCCGCCCTGCGCTGCGGCAATGGCGGATTCGACGCTGTCAACACATACTTCCAGAATTTTCATAGCTTCCCAACCTTCTCATGGAAGCGGGGAACCCTTGCCCGCGCGGTCTTCAGCGGATCGACGACCTGGCTGATCTGGGTGTCGCACGCGATGCTGAAGAGCCGGTAGGCATCCTGAAAGCTCAGGTCCAGTCTGTCCATCATGTAGTGAATGGCATCGAGGACACTGACGCGCACGGCCTCGTCCAGTGTCTTTTCGGAGGCGAGGAAATAGATTGCCTCATCAGTCTCGACGACCGGGCGCTTCAGAGCGATATCCTTTCTTACAGAGACCTTTACAAGCGCACGCCCGGCGATCTCGATGCCGGTGCCGCTGACCTCGCCGTCGCCCATACAGGCGTGGAAATCGCCGATGAAAAGCTTCGCGCCATCGTGGAACACGGGGAGATAAAGCCTCGCGCCGGGTGCTATTTTTGTCGTATCCATGTTGCCGCCGAAATCACCCGGCCAGACGCAGGTGTACTCCTCGTCCCCCGGCGGCGCAACGGCGCAGACGCCGCACATCGGAGTGAGCGGCAAATGGATGTCATCGGAGAAGATGGCGTAGTCGCCGCGGACCGGGACGATCCTGGTCGTCGGCGCATCGATCAGGTCGCCGAGGAGTCCCATTCCGATGTTGGTCGGCATGGCGCCCTGGTCCGCGAATTCGAATTTCAGGAATTCCACGCACAGCACGTCGCCGGCTTTCGCGTTCTTCACCAGGATCGGCCCGGTGGACCAGTTGGTGGATTTGATGTGCGGACGCAGGACAGACGGATCCTTCATCTCGCCGCGGTAGGCATCTTCCGCCTCGACCCAGAAAACCTCGCCGTCGTCCACCTCGTATTTCGGCGGATGTGCGGCGCTGAACGTATGGACGCAGTTTTCACGGGATAAGACCTGCATGGCAGCCTCCTTTGCGGAATTGCGGTTATGATCAATCACATAATCTGACAATATAATGAGCCGGACAAAAACGCAAATTGTGTTTTCGCCCGGCGGCAGGAAGAAGCGATGAAAGGCTTTCGTATTCAGAAGCCGGGCGGCGTCTCTGCCGCTGCCTCTGCAAAGGTCTCCTTCAGGGAGGGGTAGAGGGAAAGGTAGGTGCGGTATCCCTTTTCATACGCGTTTCGTACACAGGGATCGGGAAGAAAGCTCCCGCTGTATTCGCGGACAAAGCTGTCCGCAGCCTCATAGACGTCGCGGTATATGCCCGCGCCGATGCCGGCAAGGAGCGCGGCGCCGACGGGCGCCATATCGTGCTCCTTCAGGACATCGATCCGGCAGCCGGTGATGTCCGCCTTGATCTGTGACCAGATCCTGCTCTTTGAACCGCCGCCGAAGGAGGAAAAGCGCCGGATCGGCGCGCCGGTGGTTTCTTCTGCGATCTCTTTGAGCTGCCGTAAGCCGTAGCCGCAGCTTTCCAGCACGGCCCGGTTTAAATCAGCGCGCGTCGTCTCCGGCCGGATGCCGAAGAAAACACCGCGCGCATGCGGATCCCAGACAGGGCTCCGCTCCCCCTGCAGATAAGGCAGGAATACGACGCCGCTGCTTCCCGCCGGGGCGGAGACGGCTTCCTCGTTCATGAGACGGTACGGATCCGCATCCGGAGCTTCTGCAAGGTCGGGGCAAAGGGTGCGAAGGAACCACTCATTTGACAGCCCGGTACCGGACATGGCGCCCTGGTAGATCCAGGTGCCGGGAACGACGTGACACCGGTTGATAAAGCGCCTGTCGAACAGGGGTTGGTCAACGCACACGGTCAGCACGTCCGTCGTGCCGGCCGATTCACAGACGTCGCCGGGATGGACGAGGCCGGCCGCGAGACAGGCACAGGGCGTGTCCGCGCCGCCGATGACGACGGGTATATCCGCGGAAAAGCCGAGCGACAAAAGGGCCGGGTGGTTTAACGTGCCGGCCACGGCGAAGGATTCCGCAAGCGGCGGGAGCTTTCCGGGATCGATATCCAGCATTCCGCAGATCTCTTCAGACCACTTTTTATCCCCTGTGGTTGCGAACAGATTCGTGTAGGAGGCATTGGTATAATCCATGACAAAATGCCCGGTGAGCTTTGCTGCAAGCCAGGTGTTGAGATGCCCGAAGCAGTTCGCCTGCCGGTAGATCTCCGGCAGGTGTTCCCGGATCCACAGGATCGAGGAGCCGGAAAAGGCGCCCGCCATGGATCCGTTGGCGGTAATGGAAAAGAGTTTTTCCGCACCGACGCTCTCTGAGATCCGGTCCGCCTCCCGGATGCTCCGTCGATCGGAATAGATGATCGGATCAAGAAGTGCTTCGCCTTCTGCCGTGAGCGGGACGAGTCCGGGACAGAGACACGAAAAACCGATCCCCGCAATTTTTTCCGGCGCAATCCCGCACAGATCGCGAAGCTCTCTCAGCGCCGACAGCAGACTGCTCCACACAAATGCGGCATCGAGCTGCGACTCGTCTGCTGCGTGCGAATAGATCCGGCAGGGCCGGGAGACAGAGGCGACGGCCTCCGACCGCCCGTCCAGGATCGTGAGCTTTATGGAGGTGGTTCCGATATCGATGCCCAGAAGATACGGATCAGCCATGGCGCTTACCTGTTCAGGTCCAGATAATCCGCGTAATTCTTCTCCCGCATAACGCTGGCAAGGAGTTCTTTTGTCTCCTTTACGCTGTATCCTCTGTGGATCAGTCTGCGCAGCGCGATGACGAGCGCGGTCACGTCCTCAAAGTCCCAGACCCAGCGGCCCATGGTCACGCCGCCGACGCCGGCATCCAGCGCCTGCCTGGTCATGGTGAGGTAATAGTCGAGAAGCTCCTCATTGCTCAGCCCCTTCGGTGCGTCGCCGCCCTGGATCACGACACGGAAGCTCGACGGCACGCAGGCGATGACCTTTGCCATGCTCTCCGGATCGCCGGTGTAGGTCGTCTTGACGACGTCCATTCCAAGCTCGCAGGCGCTGCGGACACAGTAGGCGATGTTCTCCCAGGAGGTGCGCTGATCCGTCGGAACGCTTTCTCCCTTCGGATAGATATGCCCGATGAGCGGCATGCCAACCTGGTCACAGTATTCGGAGACCTCGCCGATCCGTTCAAACTGCTCGTCCTGATAGTCGCCGAGCGTCATGCACCCCATGGAGACGGCGTCTGCGCCCATCCGGATGGCAGCATCGACGGAGCCGAATACGGCGTCCCTGGTGGGATAGGTCGGCCCGTAATTGGAGATCTTGTGCAGGATGCTGATCCCCGAGCCCACATGGGGCCCCCAGCAGCGCTTCTGGATGCCGCCCGTCATGGTGATGGCATCCGGCCGGCCCGCAGCGATTTTGTCGATCGCGCCCTGGATATCGTGGATCCCGGTCATGGGAGCGATCCCGCGGCTGGTTGCGTGGTCCACGGTAATGGCCATCATTTTATTGCTGTCCGGATTGACCATTCTTGAAAGTCTTACTGCCTTGCCCATTGCGTACATCGGTTCTGCCATTGCTGTATCCTCCTTATTTGTTTTCGATCACGACCTTGAGACCCGTGCCGGACATGTGTACATCCAGCGCTTTCCGGAATTCCTCCAGCGGAAAGCGATGTGAGACGCTCGCATCCAAATCAATTTTCTTTTCCTTCACCATCTCCGCGGCCTGCAGGTAATCGATCCGCTGGTAGGCGGTGGAGCCGGTCACGCGGATTTCATTGTAGTGAATGACGGAGGGATCAATGCTGCTCATCCCGCCTTTCGGGAAACCGGCAAAGAGACAGACAGTCCCGCCGCGTTTTGCCAGAAGGAGCGCCGTATTTACCAGGGCGTTCACACCGATTGCCATGACGACGCGGTCGACTCCCTGCCCTTCGGTCTCCCGCAGGATCACATCGCTCAGGTCCTCGCTTTCGGGATCGATGACGAGGGATGCGCCGAGTCTTTTTGCGACAGCGCGTTTGGCCGCGTCCGGCTCACTGACATATACTTTTTTTGCGCCGGCGGCAAGCGACAGCTGCAGGTGCATCAGACCGATGGGGCCGGCTCCGATAATGAGGACGGTATCTCCAAAGGTCGTACCGGTGTTTTTCAGGCCCCGGATGCAGCAGGCGAGCGGCTCGATCAGCGCGCCGGCGGCAAAGCTCACATCCGCCGGGAGCTTTACGACGTTGCCGCTCCTGATACATACGCCCGGAATTCGTATGAACTCTTCGAAACCGCCGTCAAACTCGTAGCCGATCGCCTGCCGTTCCATGCAGGCGTTTTCGTGGCCGGACAGGCATGCGGGGCAGTGTCCGCAGGGAATGACATTCGCGATCGCGACGCGATCGCCCGCGATAAACCCATGGACCTGTTCGCCGACCTGTATCACTTCTCCGCTGATCTCGTGGCCGACGACACTGTCGGGGCGGATGCCCTTTGTCTTTGCGCCCGTGAAGATTCGCTTGTCGGTGCCGCAGAGTGCGGCAGCCCGCATCCGTATCACCATGTCGTCCGGACCGCAGCCGGGCGCGGGAATCTCGGTGACTTCGTAATTATCCGGATAGTTCTCCGGTCCGTGCAGTATGACAGCTTTCATGTTTTTCTCCCGGTTTCGTATTATTTCGATTATTGGAAAAACAAAAATATCCTCGCATTGCTAGGGAGTATAGCATGGCTGTCGAATACTTTCAATATTTTTCGTTAAATTTCTTTATTGCTGATATTCGAAAACAAACAAATCCAAATCCGTGCTTGCGCATCCGAAAGAGTTGTTGTATGATAGCGAAAACCCACTAAACGATATTAAACGAAAGGGATTGAAATGTATTTAGAGGAACGCAGGAGAAAGATCCTGGAGGAACTGGAAAAAAACGGGACCGTACGCGTGGCGGATATCAGCCGGCAGCTGAACTGTTCGGAGGTGACGATCCGCAACGATATACAGGCCATGCACGAGTCTGGGCTCCTGCGGCGGGTACACGGCGGCGCGATCCTGCCTGCGGCGGCATCAGCGGAAGAGCAGTACCTTCCGGACGATCCGACGCTCCACAGGCACGAGGCGGAAAAGCGTGAGATTGCGGCTGCGGCCTATAAACTCGTGAAGCCGCAGGATATGATCCTGATCGACGATGCGACGACCAGCTACTACCTGGCAATGCAGATCCGGGACAACCCGGAGAAGCCGGTCGCAGTTGTGACGAATTCCCTCCTTGTCGGCGTACTGCTGCACGGGGCAAAGCATGTGGACCTTTATATGGTCGGAGGATCTGTAGGCGGCCGGCACGCCGCGACGTTCGGAGAAGCGGCGGTTCATTTCATATCCGGACTCCACGTGGACAAAGCCTTTATCGGCGTGCACAGCATCAATATGGATGTCGGGTTCACGTCGATTGCCGCGCCGCAGATGGAGGTCAAGAAGGCGATCCTGAAATCGACCGATAAGGTATTTGTTCTCGCGGACAGCTCAAAGTTCGAGGGAGGCTACCTGTTTGTCGTGGGTCCCATGACGAGCGCGTACCAGATCATCACAGACAGCAAGGTCAGGCCGGAGTATGTCGAGCGCGCCCGCCGGGAGAACATTCCGCTCGTGATCGCCGACTGATCCGAAAGCCGCGGGGAGGAGAGCGTCGCGGCAAAGCAACCGCAGACAGAGTTTTCGTTTTTCAGAGCTTCGGCCGTTGCCGGAGCTCTTTTTGTGTCATTTTTGCCAATAGACGTTCCGGCTTATTATGAAACATTTACGAAAAACACAGAAAACGAAAAGAAGGGGTTGCAAAACGAAATAATCCGAATATAATTTACGATAAGCGAAAGCAAACAGAACAAATATCAAAAGATAACAAAAGCTAAAACGAAAGATACGCAGAAGGGAAGGAGTGAAAGAATGAAAAAGCACCTGCATGCAGACGTGATCGCCGGCGGCATCATGATCGTATTTGCACTGATCTGGGGCAAGATCGCGCTGGGTTTCCCGGAGATCCCGCGTCGTTTCCCGCTGTTCGTCTCTGTTGCATTCATCTTTCTCGGCGCGATTATCCTGATCGGCGGGATCCGGAAGACGAACTCGAACGACGAGAAAACGGTTTCTCCGATCAGCTGGACGAAATTCAAATATGTGATCGCGGGCTTTGCGATCATCGCCGGGTATGCGTTCCTGATGGGAACCATTCACTTTTTCCCCGCGACACTGATCTTTGTGCCGGCAATGATGCTTTACCTGCGCATTCGAAATCCGATCCAGATCGTTCTGACAGACCTTGCGCTGAACGGTTTTCTTTACTGGATGTTTATCATCATGCTGAAGATCAAGCTCCCCTGAGTCATAAGCGGTTTTGACATAAGGCGGCACTTATTCGGACGAGAAAATCGGACGAGAGAAAAGGAAAGGAAAAGATCATGGCAGCATATTTCGCAGCACTCTTACAGCCGGATGTCCTTCTGGCGCTTCTGCTCGGTACAGTCATCGGCATGGCGATCGGCATCATGCCCGGTATGGGCGCGACCATGGCGATCTCCCTGATGATCCCGGTGACTTACAAAATGGGTCCCGTCGCATCCCTCGTCATGCTGGCTTCCCTCTACACGACGGCAACCTTCGGCGGGAGCTTCACGGCGATTCTTCTTCACACGCCGGGCACAAGCTCCAACGCCGCGACGGCCAGGGACGGCTATGAGCTTACAAAACAGGGCCACGCGCTCGAGGCGCTCGGCATGACCATCCAGGGCTCTCTTTTCGGCGGCGTCTTCGGCGGTCTCGCGCTCCTGTTTATCGCGCCGCAGCTGGCGAAGCTTGCGCTTCATTTCAGCGGACCGGAATACTTCTTCATTGCGATCTTCGGCCTGACGATCATCGGGAGCCTCTCCGGCGACGAGCCGATCAAGGGCTATGCAACCGGTGTCCTGGGTCTTGCGATCGGCGCGGTCGGCATGGAGCAGAGCACCGGATATCTCCGCTATACCTTCGGGCACCTGCGCCTGATGAACGGATTCACCATGGTTCCCGTGCTGCTCGGACTGTTTACGGTATCGCAGATGCTGGTGCAGCTGGAGCGCATGAATACGCCCGGCGCGATTGAAAAGGGCCAGGTCATAGACCCCAACATCACCTTCTCCGGAAAATTCCTGATGGGCCCGGCCGAGTTCCTGAAGAACCTGCCGCTGATGCTGCGGGCAGGCGTTCTGGGCGTCCTGATCGGGATTCTTCCCGGCGCGGGCGGAGACATCGGCTCCTGGGTGGGCTACAACGAGGCGAAGCGCAGCACCAAGGATAAGACAAAATTCGGCCACGGCGAGCCGCTCGGCGTTCTCGGAAGCGAGACGGCAAACAACGCGGTCTGCGGCGGCGCCTATATTCCGCTCCTCACGATGGGCATCCCCGGGTCCGGCGCATCTGCGGTCCTGATGACAGGTCTGATTATGCACGGATTGGTTCCGGGAGCAAGTCTCTTCACCGAGCAGGCGGACCAGACCTATCCGATCATCCTCGGCTATATCGCGGCGAACATTCTGATGGCCGTGATCGGCCTGATCGTCGCAAAGAAGGTGATTATGGTCGCCAGGATCCCCATGAACGCGATCCTTCCGATCGTTATCGTGCTGGCGCTGGTCGGATCCTTCTCCATCAACCGCTCCATGTTCGACGTCGGCGTCACGGTATGCTTCGGCTTCATCGGTTACTTCATGCGCAAGCTCGGCTTCCCGACGGCGCCCGTAGTGCTGGGGATCATCCTGGGCAAAATGGCAGAGCGGAGTCTCTACTCCTCGATTCAGATGAAAAAAGGCGCGACCCTGATCGAGTTCTTCATGGGCCGCCCGCTCTGCTGGCTGTTCTTCATCCTGACGATCGCTGCGGTCTTTGCCCCGATCCTGATGAACATACTAAAGAAACGCGTTGTCAATTCCAATTCATAAATATTTTTAAAAGAAAATAAAGGAGGACCAAAAATGAAAAAACAAATCATCGCACTTGCAATGGCAGGCCTGGTTGCAGCCGGTGCGCTTGCGGGATGTGCCGCAGCCCCCGCTGCCCCCGCAGCAGCTCCCGCACCTGCCGCATCTGAAGCTCCGGCGGCAGAAGCTCCGGCAGCAGAAGCAGCGGCGGCACCTGCAGCGGAAGCTCCGGCGGAGGATTACAAGCCTCTGGCCGGTGAGACCATCAATGTCGCAGTATGCTCCGGTGCGGGCGGCTCGACCGACAATGGCCTTCGCCTGATGCTTCCTTATCTGGAGGAGCTCACCGGCGCGACCTTCACCGTGACCAACGAGTCGGGCGGCGGCGGCTTCATCTGCTGGCTGGCACACGCCAATGACGCTCCGGACGGCCTTTCCTGGATCATGGTCAACGACACCATGGACTTCGCGGGACTCAACCCTCAGACACCGCAGACCCTGAACTCCAGAGACTTCCAGCTCCTGGGCTGCCAGGTGGTCGACATTTCCGCGCTCTCCTGCAGGGCAAACGAGGACCGCTGGACAGATCTGCAGAGCCTGATCGACTATGCAAAGGAAAATGAAGTTACCGTTTCCGTTTCTTCCCTCGGCTCCGAGGATGCGAACGTTATCTACCTGATGAACAACAAGCTCGGCACGAAGTTCAACCTCGTGGTTGCTTCCGAGGGCAGCTCCGGCGCGGTAGCGGACGTTATCGGCGGCCATGTCGATGTCTACTCCAACAACGTTGCCTCCACTGCAAAGAACTTAAGCGACGATGGCCTGCGCGCGATCTGCGTCTTCAACAGCGAGCGCTCCCAGCTCTGGCCCGATGTTCCGACCTTTGAAGAAGTGACCGGTCTCGCGATCTCCTCTCACTCCGCACGCGGCCTGATGATGCCGAAGGGCGGCGATCAGCAGCTGGTTGACTACATCGTGGACGTTGTCGCACAGGCGACACAGAATCCGGAGTATGTCAAGCAGATGGCCGACATGTACCTCGAAGTTGTTTATCTGAATCCCGACGACTTCCAGAGCCTGTTCGACAACAGCAAGGCGGATGTCGAGACCATCCTGGAGGATATCGGCTGGAAATAATGCGCGGCAATGCGCATCCGGAAGCTGAGAGTCCAGTAATAATGCCGGGCGTGCAGAGGCCCGAAAAGGCAGCTGCACGCCCTTCCCTTTCCTTTTCGTCCCCTTAAGAGGGAGACATCCATGGAGGGTAAACATGAGCGAGAGCAAATTCAGACCGGTGACGGCCATTACCATGGGCGACCCGGCGGGCATCGGACCTGAGATCACGACAGGAACGATGCTGGACAAAGAACTGCACGAAGTCTGCAGGCCCTTTGTGATCGGAAGCATCGCGGTGCTTCAGAGAGCGGCAAACGTGCTGGGGAAAGATGTCAGGTTCCGCCGCATAAACGATCCGGCGGAAGCGAAATACGAATTCGGGACGATCGACGTCCTGGAGACCGGCGACTACGACACGGACTCGATCCGCTGGGGCGAGGTCCAGGAGTTATGTGGCCGAATGGCCTATGATTTCATCAAAAAATCCGTCGAGCTCGGTCTTGCCGGCAAGGTCGACGCAGTCTCCACCGCGCCGATCCACAAGCAGGCGATCAAGCTGATCGGCGTAAAGGAACCGGGCCACACGGAGATCTATCAGCATATGACGAATTCCCGCTATGCGCTGACCATGTTCTCCTGCCACAAGCTGCGTGTCTTTTTCGTAAGCAGACATATGTCGCTGGTAGACGCCTGCCACTATGCGACGAAGGATGTGATCCTGCAGGACGTGATCGACATCGATCACGAGCTGAAAAACGTCGGGATCGAGAATCCGCTGATCGCAGTGGCTGGCCTGAATCCGCACAACGGCGACAACGGCCTGTTCGGCACTGAGGAGATCACCGACATCGCGCCCGCGGTCGAGGCGGCAAAGGAAAAGGGCATCAACTGCGTCGGACCCTGCCCCGCCGATTCCGTTTTCCACATCGGGAAATCAGGGAAATACGATGCGATCCTTTCGCTATATCATGACCAGGGCCACATTGCCTGCAAGACGCTTGATTTTGAAAAATCCGTCACGCTGACCTTCGGTCTTCCGTTTATCAGAAGCTCGGTGGACCACGGAACGGCGTTTGACATCGCGGGCAAGGGGATTGCAGACTGTGTCAGCCTGATCGAATCCACGAAGGTCGTTTCGGAGTACGCCAGCCGGCAGCACGAGAGGAAGAGCGCATGATCATCTACTTTATCCGTCACGGACAGACCGATTACAACTTAAAGAGCCTGATTCAGGGGAACAATGACATTCCGCTGAATGAGACAGGCTTAAAGCAGGCGGAGGAGACCAGGGATCTGCTGCTCTCCAAGGGAATCACCTACGAGAGGATCTACTGCAGCCCGCTGGACAGGGCTCTTACGACCTGTGAGATCGTCTCCGGCAAAAAGAGAGATTCTTTTATCATCGACAAGCGGCTGGAGGAGATCAATGTCGGCGACCTTGCGCACACCAGCATGCTGGTGGATGATCCGTACACGATCGATTTCATCAAGCATCCGGACCGTTTCGTTCCGCATCCGGGGGCGGAGAGCTATCAGGACATGATCGACAGAGTGGGAAGCTTTCTGGATGACCTGAAGCGTGAGCAGCCCGCGGAGAAGATCCTGGTGGCCTGCCACCGCGGGCCGATCCAGTCCGTCGTCATGAACCTGGATAAGAGCATTCCGCTGAAGGAGTTCCGGAGGATCACCATCCCGAACGCCTCCTGCCTGGAGGTGGAGCTGAAGGACGGCGTCTACAAGGTCACTAATCTATATAAAAACGACAACAATATTCTGCAGGACGAATCCCTGTTTTTCTAAGGAGCATGCTCCGGAAAGAGGCATCATATGAAGATCGCAATCGGCTGTGATCCGAACGCGCAGAGGGAAAAAGAGGCGCTGATCGATTACATTAAGAGCAGAAACTACGGAGAGGTCACGGACTTCGGGAGCGATGATCCCGTTTACGCGCATGTTGCCTGCGCGGTGGGAGAGGCGGTCGCATCAAAGGAATACGACCGCGGCGTTCTCCTGTGCGGAACGGGACTGGGCATGAGCATTGCCGCAAATAAGGTAAAGGGCGCCTACGCCGCGCTCTGCTCTGACGTCTACTCCGCCGAGCGGGCGCGTCTTTCCAATGACGCCAACATCATCTGCTTCGGCGCGTTCACGAGCGGCGGAAAGGTCCGCGAGAAGATGACGGATGCTTTCTTTACGAATGAATTTGTTCCGGGCTGCTCCTCCCAGCCGAAGGTCGACGCCTATATGACGTATGACAGGGAGCGCTGAGCTTCATGGATAAGCTGTATTTCGGAAGCAATCTGAAAATGTACAAGACGGTCCGCGAGACAGTGGACTTCCTGACGCAGATGGAAGCCCTGACGAAAGACATCGACCGCTCCGGCATGGAACTGTTTATCCTGCCTTCCTTCACGGCGTTGGACGCTGCGGCAAAAGCGGTCGATCCCGCGTATATCCGCCTGGGCGCCCAGAATATGTGCTGGGAGGAACAGGGGCAGTTCACCGGCGAAATATCGCCGTTAATGCTCAGGGAGCTTGGACTGGATCTTGTCATGGCGGGACACTCCGAGAGACGCCATGTCTTCGGAGAGACCGACATGGAAGAAAACCGCAAAGTTCTTTCCGCGGTCTCACATGGCATGACCGCCCTTTTGTGCATCGGTGAGACTGCGGAGGACAAGCGGTTTTCGGTCAGCCGCGAAGTGCTGCGGCGTCAGTTGAAGATCGGACTCTTCGGCGTCGTGCAGGAGGACGTCTCCAGGATCCGTGTCGCCTACGAGCCGGTCTGGTCGATCGGTACGCAGGGCACGCCCGCAGAACCTGCATATGTGGAGGAAATGCACGCGGAGATCCAGCGGTGCCTGGAAGAGCTGTTTGGCGAAATGGCCGGCGAGATCCCGGTCCTCTACGGCGGGAGTGTCAATCCCCAAAATGCGGAAAGCCTGATCACACTGCCCTCCGTGGATGGTCTGTATGTCGGCCGCGCCGCGTGGCAGGCGGAAAACTTCAACCTCCTGATCCGACAGGCAATGCAGGCGGCAGGAAAAGCCTGATCTTATTCTTCCTTCAACATCCACAGAGATACCGGCAACGTAAACGGCGGGACTTCCGGATCGTCCAGGCGGACGAACCGGTCCTGCCATTTTCCGTTCCGGAGATACAATTCGCCGCAGATGGAGTCCGAGAGCGCCGGCCCGGCAATAATGACGCGGAGCCTGTCGCCGGCGGGAACGAGCATCAGATCACATTCACGGAGCGCATCGGAGGAAGCCGGTCCGCTGACGCCTGCCGGGCTGTCCGCATCAGAAGCCGGCGGGGCGTCCTGCGCAGGTTCGAACAGATATTGCCGCTCTCCCGTGTCATAATAGATCCTGCGGAAGCGGCAGAATGCCGCGCCGTCTGCGTCATCCGTACACGAAGCCCGGAGAGTGAGTGCGTCCCCGGCTCCCGTTGCAGTCACCATCAGCGTCAGATCTTTGTCCTCCACGTTTTTCAGCGTAAAGACGTTTTCTCCTTCTTTCAGCTCACGCAAAAACAGCTTGTCCGCAGTAAGCTTATAGTCTGTAGATCCGCTCCCGCGCGTTCCCTTCCAGCCGCCGAAACGGGAAAACCATCCATGCTTTCCGATCATGTCGGAGCTGACCGCAAGGATGACGGGAGGGACGTTTTCCGGGTGTGTAAGAGACAGCAGCGCATCGGCTTCCTCGCCGGTGAAGCCGTTATCTTCCATAAGGATCCCGCGCGCCCGCTCCCTGTCTGTCCGAAGGAGCGGGAGCATCAGGCGGACGACCTTGTCTCCGTCTCCGTATTTTTCCAGCAGTAAGCGGGTTGCGGCGTCGCCGGAGCCCGCCAGCATACGAAGGATATTTGCAGTAAGACGCTGCCCGTTCGTGGCGAAGGCGCGCGCCATCCAGTAGAGCCGGATTCCGGACTGGGAGCCGCCGTCAAAGAGCGTGGCCCGGTCCGCCGCTTCGGTGTAGAAGTAGCCGTAGTCCCACCAGGAGGCGACGACGGCGTTTTCCGGCGTTTCTTTTTGCAGGAGCAGTGCGCCCTGCGCCATGTCTTCAGAGGGGAAGGAGGATCGCTGCCTCAGTGCCGTCCTGAATGCACCGAAGAGCGTCGGAAACAGGAGTGCGGTAAAAAGGATCAGGAGGACAAGAACGCGGTCAAGCCGTTCCCTGCGCAGGAGCCGGACGGAGACTTCGGCAGTGAAGATCCCGGCAAGGAGCGCAAACGGAACGGCGAGCAGCATCTGGTAGCGGACAGCCCGGAGCGAGGCGATGAGTGTCGCGCCGCACCACAGCAGGAGCGTCAGCAGGATGTATGATGTCTTCCGGGATGCCGGGTCTTTGCGCAGGCGGTGCGGCAGGTAAAGAAGACCCGCGGCGGCGGCGAGACAGACACAGATCCCGCCGGCGTAGTTGATCATCCCGGCGGATTCCCCGGACAGGACGACACTCTGGAACAGGCCGGCAAAGCCCCCCGCCGAGAGCGAAGACTGCCGCATCTCCTGAATGGAGATATAGGCGTTTGGAAACCACTCCTCGCCGGCTCGGAATGACGTGTCGGCGCGCAGGCGGAATATGATCCCGATCCTTTCGAGCGCACTGCGAAAGACTGCAGGTCCGCCGGAGAGAAAAAGTCCCAGTGGAAGCGCGGCCGCGCAGAAAAGAAAGCGGCGGACGATCGAAAAACGCGTTGATCTTTCGATGTCTCTTCCAACATCTCCGGATGCGGGAGACAAACCGGCAAGAAGCGGGCGAGATGCCTCGAAGAGCGCGCCCGCAAGCAGGATCCCGAGACAGACAACCACATAGAAGGTATTTCCGCTCCACCACCGGGAAAACAGTGCTGTCACGAGGGAAAGAAGTGCGGCGCAAAGCAGCGGCCTTGTCCCTGTGAGCACAAGGAAGAGAAGATACAGCTGGAGCGTGAAAAAGAACGGGATCAGAAGGTCTGTGTCATAGTATCCCGGCAGTGTGCGCTGCAGGAAAAGACTGTTTAATCCCGTAAGGACGGCTGCGACGAGAGCGGCCGGTGCTAAGCCGTCTGCGAGATCCAGGTCCCGCAGGATGCTGCGCAGGAAGAAAAGGAGCGGAATCAGCACCAGCGGCGGGAGCAGGATATTCAGCAGCCATGCCGCGTCATAAAGGGAAAAGCCGGGTACGAAGGAAAACGCGCGGAAAGTGAGAGCAGTGAGCTCCGATAATAACAGCGGCTCCTTGCCGAAGGAAAACCCCTCCGCGGCATAGCGCTTCGTATCCAGGTATTCGCCCAAAAGGTCGTCAGTGGCCACAATGCCCACATCTTCGCCGCTCTTCCACCGGCTCATCCGCAGGTAGTAATAGGAATCCGGGTTGGTAAAGCGCCGGCTCAAAGTTGAAGGATCCGCGCGAAAACCATCCATCCCGGCCGAATATAAAAGCCGCGGCAGCAGGCTCAGAAATATGAGTGCCAATGAGAGTGCAAGAAAGCGAAGAATGTCTTTGTATTTCTTTTCCTTTTCCGGCATTGTCTTTTCCTTTTTTCCTGCTTTTATCCTTTTGGTGCTTTGAGGAAGCGTTTCAGCAGTCCCAGGCTTTGCTCCTCATATCGGAGACAGAGGACACCTGTCAGCACCGCGCAAAGGAGCCTTGGCAACATGGCGTCCGCAAGCGCCCCGGCAAGGAGCGCCGCCCCGCACACGAAAAGGAGCGAGAGGAGGATGCTGCGCAAAGGGAACAGCTCCCGCGTCGGAGTAAGACGCTCCGCGAGCAAAAGATGGAGCCCCGCAAGGAGCAGGTAGGAGAGCAGTGTCGTATAGCCTGCGGCCATATAGCCGAACCGGCGAATGCCGTAAAGGTTCATGACGACATTGCAGCCTGCGCAGAAAATGGTCACCAGGGCATTCCATCCCGTCTTTTCATAATAGTATTCGACAGCGGTGAAGAGAACGCACAGAAAAGTGCAGTACCCGCCGCACAGGATCGGGAGCGCGCAGAAAAGCGCTGCCCGGTAGGTGCTGCCGCCGAGAATCAGGGTGAGCTCCGGGGTAAGGAGGAGAAGGATCCCGTAAAAAGCTGCCATCAGAATGACACAGATGCGCGATGCCTGCAGAATATCCCGTCTTGCGCCCGCACGGAAGCGTTCGTAGAGCCAGGGGACGAAAACGCTCTCCAGCGACTGCATCGCGACGCTCCCGATGATAAACAGATTGAATGCCATGGAGTAGATGCCCGCCGCATCGGCGCCGGACATGTGAAGGATCATGATCCTATCGAATTCCGCCAGGATGATCTGGCTGATGCCGCCCGGGATCATCGGCAGGGAGTAGCGGATGCCCCAGGGCAGGAGTGAGCGCAGGTCGCGGGGGCTTTGTCTCCGGAAAAACGACGCAATGACAAGGCAGGCCGGAAGTGCGGCGGCGAGTGCTGTCCCTGCCATACGGCCTATAGCGGGGGCGCCGCGGAAGACCGTCAGAATGAAAATGAGTGAAAAGAGGATGCTGCCCACGCCGTAGGCGCCGGAGGCAAAGAGGTACCCTGCGTAGTCATATTCCAGGTTCCGGTCCGCGTACCAGCAGGAGAGGACAGCCGCCCCGAAGCTGTAGATGATAAGGAGCGGGAGCGCTGCGGGCGGGAGCCCTAGCAGCGCAGAGAGCGGCATGCGGAACAGGAACGTCAGACCAAGCGAGATAAAAAAATGCATCAGAATGAGGAGCGCCGCGCCGGAGATGAACCGGTGGTAGACCTCCTGCGAGCCGTCCGCTGCGATATAGCGCAGGCGCGCGTTCTTGAAGCTGTTGTGGATGGCAAGGCCCGCCGCCAGGTACAGGAAGCTCTCGTAGGATGAGAATGCGCCGAAGAGACCGTATTCCGAGGGACTCATCAGCCTCGTAAAGATCGGTACCGCGGCAAAGGAGACCGCCTTGATCAGGTAGTTTCCGATGCTGTAACCTATGCCGGCGCGGAGCGCCTTTTGATTGATCTTCGAATCTGTCATTTCAGTGCGTCGAGAAGTCCCTGTGCCGCCCGCTCCCAGCTGTACCGGGCAAGGAGCGGACCAAAATCCGTACGCGGAGCTGTGAACGGGAGTCCGGCGGAGATTGTTTCGCTTCCAGCAAGAAGTTGCGAAAGCTCCGAACCGTCTCCTGCCGGATCGATGTACTGCGCAAAATCTCCGAACACCTCGCGCAGTACCGGAATGTCGGACAGGATGAGGCGCGGGGCACCCGCTGCCGCCGCCTCCAGCGGCGGAATGCCGAAGCCCTCGTAAAGGCTCGGAAACAGAAATGCCGTGCAGTGCGCCATGAGCGTCCGGATCTCTGTATCCTGCAGGTAACCGGTAAAAAGGACATTTCCCGGCACAGGTGCGGAAGATGCGGCAGGCGCTGTGCCTCCGATTACAAAGGTGAGGCCGGGATTGGTCTGCGCGGCGCGGAGGATGAAAGCGGTGTTTTTGTGCCGGGATGCCGAGCCGAGCGTGAACAGGTACGGCTTTTCGCAAAGTGCCGGAAACCTGCGGGGCAGGAGCGTCTCATCGGCGACCACCCGGTCCATATGCTGCCAGCCGTTGCAGAGTACGCGGATCCGGTCCGGCGCCACGCCATAATACTTCATGATCTCATTTCCGGAGAACTCCGAAACGGTAAGGATCGGCATATCAGAGTGCGCGATCCGCCGGTAGAGGAGCCTTCGCCAGAGGATATAGAGGATCCCGCGCACGCTTCCCCGAAAAAGATCAGGTCTTGCGCGCAGGGCGATGTCGTGGAGCACCATGATGCCGTGCGGGTAAAAGACGGACATGGTGTTTTCAGGGTAGACGCCGGTGGCGCCGGTCTTTTTCAGGTACCGGGGCAGATCGAGCTGCTGCCAGAGACGGCCGCGCAGTTTTCCGTACCGGATCACGGGAATGTTTTCCGGCGGATCCGTGATCACGGCAGAAACCGGCACCAGAATGGAGAGCCTTTCGCATGCCGTCCGGTCCCGGTCCAGAACACGGACGACTTCCCTCGCAAACCGCTGCATGCCGGTCACCCGCTTTGTGAGAAAGCTTCCGTCGATCACATAGCGTTTCATGAAGAGATGTCCCCAAGCAGCTGAAGCACGCTTTTCCTGAACTGTTTATACAGGAAGAGCTCCCCTGCACGCTGCGCTGCCTGCTTTCCGAGCCGCTCCCGAAGCGCGTCGTCGTCCGCCAGCTGCTGCAGGGCAGCCCCGTAGGCTGCCTCATCCCGGTTCGGCACTTCGATTCCGGTGGAGCCGTTCTTGTTCACATAGTTTACGCCGCTGCCGGGAATGGTAAATGTGACCGCAGGCTTCCCGTAGAACATGGCCTCCGCCAGTGCGACACCAAAGGCTTCGTTGCGCGTAACGGACGGGAAGCAGAAGATGTCACAGGCCATGAGATATCCCTTCCGTTCAAAGTCCGGGACCTGTCCGGGCAGGATGACATTTTCCATTCCCGCTGCCTCCCGCCGGATTTCCGGCGTCGCATCTCCGGGGCGCCCCAACAGGAAAAGAGTGAACCGGCTGCTGTCCGGAAGGCTCTTCAGCGCGCGGACCAGATACGGAAACCCCTTGTAGCCCACCTGGTGGCCGAGACCGACAAGGATCGTTTGGCCGGCGTATTTTTCACGAAGCGATGCGGCAAAAGCAAGGCTTTTTTCTTCCGGGGCGAGTGCGTTCTCGTCCACACAGTTCGGGATCACCGTGCACTTTTTTGCATATTGCCGCAGATACCGGCTGTATGCGAGATAATCAGGGCTTGTCGCGACAATGGCGCGGCTTATTGCCAGCACGCGCAGGAACAGGCGGCGGAAGATCTTTTCCCCCAGCCTTTGACGCACGATGTCGGAGTGGTAGTAGGTAATGAGCGCCGTGTTCTTCGGCAGATACCGGAGCGTCAGGAAGGCGAGGAACGGGTTGGGCATGTGCAGGATGACGATGTCCGGCCTGTAATCCCGGAATGTCTGCTTCATCAGCGTGGGCATGCGGATGGACAGCTGCTGGGAAAAGAGCTTTTTTTGTGTGCCGCAGCGGGTGACCAAAACGCCGTCCACGTCGTCCGAGCGCCCCTGTTTTTCATGGGAAAAGCACAGCACGCGCGTCTCATAGTGACCGCGGGCCGCGTCAGAAACGGCTTTCGCAATGATTTCGATCCCGCCGATGTCCGGCGGGTAATAATTGGAGATCTGAAGGATTCTTTTCATCTGATTACGGAAACTGCAATTTTGCCGGAGCTGCATCGCCGGAGAAAAAAACAGGGCAGGAGAAGCCGCAGCCTTCCTGCCCTGCCGGAGTCATCGGGAAACTATTTCACAACGGTATCGTCCGCAAAGTGGATCTCGTATCCCGTTTCCGCAAGGACCTTCAGCGCGTTTGCGATCGAAAGGTCGCCGCCGGCTGCTTTTACGAGCGCGGAGATATCGACATATTCCTGTGACATAAATGCAGGACCGGACCAGTCGACAACGAGATTGACCGGCATTCCCGCAGGGATCAGGACGATATGGTCCTCGCCCTGGTACTGGTTGATGAAAACGACGTTGTAGCCGATCTGAACGTATTTATCAACCTTCCGCATGAAGCTGCGCGGGTAGGAATTCAGCCAGAGCGTGCGCAGGACCTTCAGCCCGCTGCCGGGTTCGATCGCATTGTCGCCGCGGGCATCCAGGGCATCGAGCGCCGTAGCGAGAAGCTGCGCTTCAGGTGTATCGTCCGGTGTCGCAAATCGGCCCGGATCGTCATCCTTCTCTTTCTTTTTGTCGCTGCTGCTGTCGTCACCGCCCTCAGCGGGAGTGGTATCGTCACCGGTGGTGTTGGTGTCATCGCTGCCGCCCTCAGCGGGAGTGGTATC
>CACZQP010000090.1 GCA_902783385.1 uncultured Lachnospiraceae bacterium
AGCTCCTCTTTTTTTGATTGATTGGATTGGTGTATAGGTATATACTCATATCGGAGGTTGGGTTACTATGGCTACGAAAGCTCAGCTCAAGGCGCAGACGAGGTATGATAAAACACATACAAAATCTATATTGTTTAAACTGAATCAGACAAGTGACGCAGATATTCTTGCCAAGCTGGAAAGTGTCGGTAATAGACAAGGGTATGTGAAAAAGCTGATCCGCAGGGATATACGTGGAAATGACCCGGTTATATCTCTGGATGCCATTCGGTACCTGATCTGTCCGGTTGCAAAGAAACACAACCTTCGTTCCGTGTATGTTTTCGGCTCCTATGCAAGAGGCGAAGCAGGGGCAGACAGTGATGTTGACCTTATGATAGAAGGCGGCAATATCCGGAACGCCGAGACATATTTTTCCATTGCAGAAGAATTCAGCAATGCTCTTGGCAAGAATGTTGATCTTGTGATGGCCGAAGCGGCCCTTAATAATGCAACCAGGTCGGGCAAACGATTTCTGAATCATTTCGAAAGGGATAAGGTGCTGCTATATGAACAGGTTTAACGAAAGAGACATCGATAATCTTTGTTCAATCATTGATCATTGTGAAAGAGTAGACTCAACTTACAGACGGATCCGGGGAGAATTTGAAACCTTTTTAAATGATGCAGATTACAGAGATGCAATTCTGATGAATGTTGTGCAGATAGGGGAGGCCGCGGGCCGCCTGTCCGAGGAGTGCAGGGAAAAAATGAGTGATTTGCCATGGAATAGTATCATCGGCATCAGAAACATCATAGTTCATGGGTATGTAAAAGTGGATGACAGCATCGTATGGAGCATAGTTAAGAAGGATATACCAGCATTAAAAAGAAGAATTGAGCAGGAAATCTAATGCCACAGCACCGCGTGAAGAATGTGCGCGGCGTAGCGTTCAAAAAAGACCTTATCGCTTTTTCGCTGCGGGGTGAGTTCGAGAAACTGTGAATCGTCGCCGTAGGAGCGGACAAAGGATACCTCGGAGACCGGCAGGAGAGCCGGTCTCTTTTTTGTTGCCCGGAAGGAGTATTGCGGCAGGAACATGCCCTGCCTGCGCGTGTAGGCGGTCGCGGCCGTCGCCTTTTCGCGGCGTGCAAAGTCCAGGAAGGAGGAGACGGATTTGTGGACCGCCTCATCCATTTCCGGCACATAGTAATAGTTGCGGTAATCCTCGTAGTAGAGCTTCAGCTCGCCGGAAAACACCGGCACCTTCAGGATCCCGTTTCTTTCGCGGATGCGAAGGTAGCAGCCGTCGTAGGAAGCCGCAACAGGCTGCGGCAGCGCGGGGGAGGAGAGCTGAAATACCATGATGAGCTCCTGCCGGACATTTCCCTTAACATCCGGATAGTCGCGCAGATAAGCCTTGTCGATGCATAACTTTGCATCGCGGAGTGCGCCGAAGGCCCGGAGCGGTAAAAGTGCAAGCAGTCCCTGCAGGTCCGCCTCGTTATGGGAAAGCACCCTGTCGCGCAGGTCGTCTCGGCCGGTCCTCACATATTCCCGGTATACGGGGATCAGGTCGCCGCCGCTCATGTGCTCTGCACGTCCGCTGTCAAAGAGCGCCTCCAGCGTCTGCTGCCGGTAATTCGGCAGTCCCAGGATGTTCTTGAAGGGATAGACGCACTGGTACAGGTCAAGCGAGCGGAGCGCGGGGAGGGGATCCGTGATCCCGTAAAGGGCGAGGCGCTTTGCCGCAAAGGGCAGGTCGAACTGCGCTCCGTTGAAATGGACGAGCATCTCACATCCGGTAAGGGACGCGGCAAATGCGCGCAGGATCTCCTGCTCTTCAGTGCCGGTCTCATCCAGCCACTGCGTAAGGCACAGCATCCGCCCTTCGGCGCGCATGCTGCCGATCAGGTAGATCTGCGCGTGCAGGGGAGAGAGTCCCGTCGTCTCAATATCAAAAAAGAGTGCATTCTCCGGGAGCGCTGCGGCGCCGTGGTATTCGACTGTCTTCGTGATGATCTTCATGCCGAATTCAATATAGCGTTTTCGGGAATTTGCGGCAAGCTTATATTTCCCGTGACAGGAACGAGAGCAGGACGTCCGCACCGGCGCACAGATCCGAGAGCTCCGCATATTCGCGGCTGTTGTGCGAAATGCCGTCCCTGCATGGAATGAAGACCATTCCGGTGGGGCAGATGTCCGCAAAGCACATGGCGTCGTGCCCGGCGCCGCTGGGCATTTCCATCGTGCGGATCCCGAGGGCGTCGGCGGCCTTGCGGAGAGATGCGAGGAGGGAAGGATCCATGGGCACCGGCTCCCTGGCGCTCAGACGCTCGACCCTGACCGGGATTTTCCGGCGTGCGCTGATCATGCCGGCCGCGCGGCGAAGCGCGCGCTCCATGCGGCGAAGGCTCTCTCTGTCGATCCCGCGCATGTCAACCCCGAGCGAGGTTTCACCCGGGATCACGTTCATCACGTTCGGGTAATTGTTTACAATTCCGGTGGTGGCAACCGACTGATGCGAGACCTCGCGCCTGCCGATCCGCTCGACCTCCAGGATCAGCTCCGCGGCGGCGGGGAGGGCGTCGGTTCGAAGCTCCATCCCTGTCGCGCCGGAGTGCTCCGCCATGCCGACGATTGTCACGGTGAAGCGCCTTGGTGCGGCAATCGCCGAGACAATGCCGACGGGGATTCCTGCCTCCTCGAGAAAACGTCCCTGTTCGATGTGAAGCTCCAGATAGCGGAGGAGCCCAAAGATGTGCTGCGGGATCAGCTGCAGGCCCCTGGAGTGAAAAATGTCAGTGAGAGGCATGCCGTCGCGCGAACGCAGCTTTTCAAGCTCATCCATGGAAATCTTCCCGGTGATGAGCTCGCTCCCCAGCGTTGCATGGTTAAAATTGCTGGACTCCTCGCACCGAAAGGCTGCCGTGCGGACAGGGATCGTGCTTCCGGCATCCCGCATCGCCTTCATGACAAGAAGGCCTGCAATGACGCCCGCAACGCCGTCGTAGCGTCCGCCGTCCACAACGGAATCCAGGTGTGAGCCCAGAAGCGTATAAGGCGCTCCCGGAATCCCGACAGCAAAGCTGTTGCCGGCTTCATCCGTCGTTACGGGAAAGCCGAGCGATTCCGCCTCCCGCCGGAATATCGCGTGCATTTCATCTTCGGTGTCTGAGTAGCCGAGCCGTGTGACGCCGCCCGACGGCAGTGCGCCGGGAGCATGGAAAGCCTGGAACAGTTTTTCGCAAAGAGAGCGGTCCACATGCATATGATTCATAGCCGTACCTCACTGCCGTATTTTCAGATGACGGCCGGATGGCCGCCGCGGCGCGCGCCTGCGTGGAAGAGCGCGGCCGAAAAGAAAAAGAGGTTTCTAACATACCACACTTCCGTGGAAGAATACAAGAAAAACAATCAGGGAAGCCGGGTTGTGCTAAAATGGATTCTGTGCCGGGTCACGGGAAACCATAGATGCGAAAACCGGAACCGGAAAATCGTGCAACAGGACAAAGAGGGCAAGAGATGACGGACAATATTTACAGAGAGCGGATCAATGCGCTGCGACAGGTCATGGCGGAGGAAGGAATCGATTTTTACATCATTCCGACCGCGGATTTCCACCTGTCGGAATATGTCGCGCCCTATTTTCGGGTGCGGGAATTTTTCAGCGGCTTTACGGGATCAAACGGCACGCTCCTGATCGGGAAAGATACTTCGGACCTATGGACGGACGGCCGCTATTTCGTGCAGGCGGAAAAGGAGCTTTCCGGCACGGGGATCACGCTGCGCCGCATGGGGCAGCAGGGCGTGCCGACGCTGGAGGAGCATCTGGAGAAAACGCTTCCTGCGGAAGGCACGATCGGCTTTGACGGGCGGTGTGTGCCGCTGGAGGAGGCAAAGCGGTTTAATCAGATCGCTGCAAAGAAAGGCGGTAAGCTGAAGACAGACCGTGATCTTGCGGAGACGATCTGGACAGGACGGCCTGCGATGCCGGCGGGACCCGTCCATCAGCTGGATGAGGAGCGCCTCGCGGGAGAGGCGGCGTCGGCAAAGCTTACGCGCCTTCGGGCGGAGATGAAAAAGGCGGGCGCGCAGATCTTTATCACGAGCCGGCTGGATGAGATCATGTGGCTGCTCAATATCCGCGGAACCGACGTGGAATGTAATCCGGTCGCGCTCTCGCACCTCTTTGTCGGGCCGGAGCACTTTGTGCTGTTTTTGCAGGACACGGAGATCGACGAGAGCATTCCGCACCACATCGCATCCTGCGGCGGCGAGATCCGGTCCTACGGGAGCTTTTATGACTATGTGGCGGAATATGACTATCAGACGGATGAAAAGGTCCTGCTGGACGGGCATGCTTCGTCGTACCGGGTGTACAGCGCGCGGGAGGATTCCCGCATCGTCTACGCCCGCAGTCCCATCGAGAACTTCAAGGCGGTGAAGAATGCGACGGAGATCCGCAATATCCGGAGCGTCTACCGCGATGACTCCGCGGCGCTGACGAGATTCCTTTATTTCATGCACCGCCGCGCTCTGTCCGCAAAGGAGGCGGGCGGCGAATACGTGACGGATCTTATCGACAGCTTCTCCGTGGACGGAGAGGACAGCCTCGGGGCCTACCTGAACGAATACACGGCCGCCATGCGTCTCGACGACATGCGCAGGCAGATTCCGGATTTCGTGGAGCTTTCTTTCCCGACGATCTCCGCGTACGGCGCAAATGCCGCGATGATGCACTACGAGGCGACCGCGCGGGACCACGCGGATATCCGGCCCTGCGGTATGTACCTCGTCGATTCGGGCGGACAGTATCTGCGCGGGACGACCGACGTGACGCGCACCATCGCGATGGGGGACGTCACGCAGGACATGATACGGCACTACACGCTCACGGCCATCGGCATGCTGCGTCTTCAGAACGCGGTCTTCCTGAAGGGCTGCACCGGGCGAAACCTCGATATTCTCGCCAGGGAGCCGCTTTGGCGCGACGGGACAGACTATAAATGCGGGACCGGACACGGCATCGGGTACTTCCTGAATGTCCACGAGGGTCCGCAGCGCATCAGCTGGCAGCAGACGGCGGCGCCGGAGACAAGGATGGAAGTCGGAATGATCGTGTCCGACGAACCGGGCGTCTATCTGGAGGGACAGTACGGCATTCGCATCGAGAATATCCTGCTGACGGTGGAAAAGTGCACGTCCATGGGGGATACGTTCCTTTCCTTTGAGCCGCTGACCTACGTGCCGCTAGACCGAGCGCTCATCGACCCGGCTCTCATGAACGACGAGGACAGGCGCTTCTACAATGACTACCAGGCGTCAGTGCGCGAGACGATCCTGCCGTACCTGACGGATGAAGGGGAGAGGGCGTGGCTTGCGGAGATCACTGAAGAGATTTAAACAGACTTTAAGCCCGGAGGGACAAGAATTTCGCCGGCATACGCAACTGATCCGCGCTTTTTTCTTTATAAAAGCGCAATACTCTGATATAATGGCGTAGACCGAAATGCGTTTCTGTTATTTTGAACCTACAATTACTTTAAACGGGAATCCTACATTGCCCAGCGGATGTCACGCCTTCGACGCGTAAGCGTTATGGCAGAGGAAGACAGAGGCCGGGGCTGCGGACAACCACCTGGCGTAAGCTAGGAGTCAAAGTACAGAGACGGTGTTTCGGTTCCTTTACGAAGCGGACGGCCCCGCACCATGCGGGGCTGTTTACATGATAAAGAGGGATTGTGCAGTTTTCAGGAGGAGGAGTAAGGTACCATGATACAGCAGGATCTGGAGAGAATCCGCGAAGAGGCGAGGCGCCGCCTGTCCGAGGCGAGCGTCCCGGAGGCCGTCGAAAAGGTCCGTGTGGAGATCCTCGGCAAGAAGGGTTCGCTCACGGAGATCTTAAAAGGCATGAAGGATGTCGCGCAGGAAGACCGCCCGGAGGTCGGCCAGATGGTGAACGACACGCGTGCGGCGATCGAGGAAGCCATCCGGAGTGCGCAGCAGAAGATGGAGGAAAAGCTCTTAAAAGAGCGTCTTTCCGCGGAGACCATCGATGTGACGCTCCCCGGGAAGGAGCTGCCGCAGGGACATCTTCATCCGAACACCCGCGCCCTGAACGAGCTGAAGGAGATCTTCGTCGGCATGGGATACGAGGTCATGGAGGGTCCGGAGATCGAAAAGGACTACTATAACTTCGAAGCCCTGAACATTCCCGCCGATCACCCGGCCAAGGACGAGCAGGATACCTTCTACATCAACGGAGACATCCTCCTGCGCACGCAGACATCCTCCACGCAGATCCACGCGATGGAAGCGGGCAGGATGCCGATCCGCATGATCGCGCCGGGCCGCGTCTACCGCTCCGATGCCGTCGATGCCACACACTCGCCGACCTTCCACCAGGTCGAGGGACTCGTTGTGGATAAGGGCATCACCTTTGCGGATTTAAAGGGCACGCTCGACGAGTTCTCCAAGGCCCTGTTCGGCAAGGATACAAAGACGCGCTTCCGTCCGCACCACTTCCCGTTCACGGAGCCCTCTGCGGAGATGGACGTCTCGTGCTTTAAATGCGGCGGCAAGGGCTGCAGCTTCTGCAAGGGCGAGGGATGGATCGAGATCCTGGGCTGCGGCATGGTACATCCGCACGTGCTGGAGATGAGCGGGATCGACCCGAAAGAGTACACGGGCTTTGCGTTCGGCGTGGGCCTCGAGCGCATCGCGCTCCTCAAGTACGGGATCGACGACATGCGTCTTCTCTACGAGAACGACGCGCGTTTCCTGGAACAGTTTTAACACGTGGGGCGGAGGTAGATAGAAGATGAACACACCACTTTCTTGGATCAAAGCATATGTGCCTGACCTTGCCTGCACGGATCAGGAATATAACGATAAAATGACGCTCTCCGGGACGAAGGTCGAGAGATTTATTCGACTGGACAAAAACCTCGAAAAGATCGTCGTCGGAAAGATCCTCACCATCGACAGGCACCCTGATGCGGACAAGCTTGTCGTCTGCAGGGTGCAGGTTTTGGGCGATGCGAAGACGCAGTTTGTTCCCGCCGCGGAGATCACAGGTCTTGCGGAAGACGGCACCGTGCAAATCGTCACCGGCGCATCAAACCTGACCGAGGGGGACGTCGTCCCCGTTGTTCTGGCAGGCGGACGCGTCGCGGGAGGACACGACGGCGGACCGCTCCCTGCGGAGGGGATCGAGATCCGGGCCGGCAAGCTCCGCGGCGTGGAGTCGAACGGCATGCTGTGCTCCATCGAGGAGCTCGGCTCCTCGCGCGACATGTATCCCGAGGCGCCGGAGGAGGGCATCTACGTTTTCCCGAAGAAGAATGAGCCGGCGATCGGCTCCGATGCCGTCGCGGCGCTTGGCCTTAGAGACAGCGTCTTCGAATACGAGATCACCAGCAACCGCGTCGACTGCTACAGCGTGCTCGGCGTGGCGAGAGAGGCTGCGGCTACGTTCGGGTGCGATTTCATTCCGCCGCAGGTGGAAGTGAAGGAAGGACCGGAAAAGGCCGGCGACTACATTTCTGTCGAAGTGAAGGATCCTGACCTCTGCACACGCTACTGCGCGCGCGTCTGCACGGACGTGAAGATCGCTGAGAGCCCGGAGTGGATGAAGAGGCGCCTTGCGGCAGCAGGGATCCGTCCGATCAACAACCTTGTCGACATTACCAATTACGTCATGCTGGAGTACGGCCAGCCGATGCACGCCTTTGACCTCGATACGGTCGCAGGACATAAGATCATCGTCCGCAGGGCGCAGGACGGCGACGAGTTCCAGACGCTGGATGAACAGGTCCGGAAGCTGGACAAGGACGTCCTCATGATCTGCGATGCGGAAAAGGAGATCGGCATCGCCGGCATCATGGGCGGCGAAAATTCCAAGATCACAGACCATGTGAAGACCGTCCTGTTCGAGGCGGCGACCTTCAACGGGCCCAACATCCGCAAGTCCGCCAAGCGCATCGGACTGCGGACGGATGCTTCGTCGTTCTTTGAAAAGGGCCTTGATCCCGCAAATGCCGAGGCGGCGATCAACCGCGCCTGCCAGCTGATGCAGGAGCTTTCCTGCGGCACCGTCACGCAGGGCATGATCGACGTGAAGGAACCGCTGAAGGAAGCGGTTCGGATCCCGTTCACCCCGGAGGAGATCAACGCCTTCCTGGGAACGGATTACAGCAAAGAGACAATGCTTTCTGTCTTTGACAGACTGGAGCTTTCCTATGACGAGGCGGCAAACGAGATCGTTGTTCCCTCCTTCCGCCAGGACCTGAAGGCAATGTGCGATCTCGCGGAAGAAGTCGCGCGCTTTACCGGCTACGACAACATCCCGATGACGCTGCCGAAGTCGTCCGCGACGATGGGCGCCGTCACGCCCCGCATGAAGGTCGAGGAGAAGGCGCGTCAGACCGCGCTTCACTACGGCTTCTCCGAGGCGATGACCTACTCGTTTGAAAGCCCGAAGACGCCGGATCGGCTCCTCATTCCGGAGGATGCCCGCGAGCGGAAGACCATCCGGATCATGAACCCGCTGGGCGAAGAGTTCTCGATGATGCGGACGCTCCCCGTGAACGGCATGCTCACGAGCCTTGCGACCAATTACAGCCACAGGAACAAAGACGTGCGCCTCTTCGAGATCGCTTCTGTCTATCTGCCGAAATCGCTTCCGCTTACGGAGCTTCCGGATGAGCGCAGACAGCTGGCGCTCGGTATGTACGGTGCGGGGGATTTCTTTACCATGAAGGCCGCCGTGGAGGCGTTCCTGAAATCCTGCGGCATCACAAAGGACGTGGAGTTTGAGGCGGATGCCGGAAAGAGCTTCCTGCACCCGGGCCGCCAGGCGAAGATCCTCGTTTCAGGCGCACAGATCGGCTATATGGGCGAGGTGCACCCGATCGTGCTCAAGAACTACGAGATCGGCGAGCGCGCCTACCTCGCGGACATCGACGTGGACAGTGTCGTACCGCTTTCGGACTTTGAGCCGCACTACACCGGCATCGCGCGCTTCCCTGCCATGAGCCGTGACATCGCGCTCCTCGTGCCGAATACCGTCACGGCGGGTCAGATCGAGAAGACGATCCGCGAGAACGCGGGAGAGCAGCTTGAATCCTGCCGGCTGTTTGATATCTACGAGGGCAAGCAGATCGGTATCGGCTTCAAGTCCCTCGCCTACAACCTGACCTTCCGCAACAAGGAGCGCACGCTCGAGGAGGCGGAGGTGAATGCCGCCATGGACAAGGTGCTTTCGGCATTAAAGGAGCTGGGGCTGACGCTGCGCGGCTGAATGCAAATTTGATTATTTGTATTGGCTGCATCTTGTACCTTGCAATCCGGCGGCCTTGCGAGCCGTCGTTACTTAAGCGGCGTATTATGCCGCTTTATGTAACGCAACGAGCAAGCACGGAGACGCGAGTCGTCCGACGGATGTAAGGTACATGATGCAGTACATACATGGAGCTCATTGTTTCAGCTATGAAGAGACAGCCGCGCGACAGCAGCATAGATGCCATGAAAGGGATCGGGATCCTGTGCATCATCCTGACGCACGCGGATGCCGCATTCCTCCCGGGACCGGCGGGGCGCTTTGCCGCATTCGGGGCGCGCTTTGTGCAACTGTTTTTTCTCCTGAACGGGTATCTGATCTGGCGGGGGACGGAAAAATACCTTGCGGATCGGGGCGGGATCGGGCTTTTTAAATGGTCCCTCGTCCACGTGCTTGCAATGCTGCCGGTGTATTATGTGTCGCTCGTTGCAGCGTGTATTATCTACCGGGGAGAGGGCTATGCCTACTGGCTCGGCGGCAGGAGCGTATCGGCGGGCAATGTCGCATCACACTTTCTGGGCCTCTTCGGGCTGAACCCGTACTGGATCAACAGCCTGATCGGGGTGGAGTGGTATCTGGGAGACCTATTTTTGTTTTATCTCCTGGTTCCGCTGATCCGGGGAAGGCTGAAGGATTTGCGAAGCACGGGACTGGCTCTTGCAGGCTCCGCTGCCACGAGCCTTATGTTTACCGCGGCAGCAAAAGTGTTTTTGGCGGAGCAGATCGCAGGAAGCCCGGTTTTGGAAGCCTATATCCTGAATTTCTGCCTCGTACAGCAGCTGCCGGTATTTCTGCTTGGAGCAGCGCTTTATTATCTGATCCCGGAGATCAGGGCAGGATGGAACGATACAGTCTGCAGGCGCATCGCGGCCCTGTGCATGATCGCCGCTGCCGGCGGAATGATCTTCCTGATGTACTTTGGGACGGGCCCGCTCCCGGTCGCACTCGCGTCGGGCGTCGTTTTCGGGCTGTTCTTTGCGGGTGCGCGGCTTTTTTCGTCAGGTCACGGCAAGGCGGGCATCCTTGCGCAGATCGGACGCGTAAGCTACGGCATCTACCTGTTCCATTTCCTGCTGCTGCAGATCTTCAGGCGGGCAGGTATCTTCCAGGGGAACGCACTCATTGCGCTGTCCCTGCGATATCTTGCGGCGTTTGTAGGAACATTTGCCCTGGCAGTGATGGCGGACAGGTTCCTGACAAAGCCGGTAAAGAGAATACTATGGAATTACAGCTTCAGCGAAAGGAGATAATAGACATATGATCAGAAAAAACGCATGGACATTGTATGACCTGGAGGCCCAGAAGGCCTGCGACAGATTTGCGGAGGAGTACAAGGCATTCCTCGACGCCTGCAAGACGGAGCGTGAGTGCGTGGACTATTTCGTGAACGCGGCGGAAAAGGCCGGCTACACAGAGCTCCAGGAGCTCATCCGCAGCGGAAAGAAGCTGAAGGCCGGCGACAGGGTCTACAGTGTCTGGATGAATAAGTCGATGGTCCTGTACCGGATCGGCAAAAAGCCGATGGAAGAGGGCATGAACATCCTCGGCGCACACATCGATTCCCCGCGCATGGACGTGAAGCAGAATCCGCTGTACGAGGACAGCGACCTGGCCTACCTTGATACGCACTACTACGGCGGCATCAAGAAATACCTGTTCGTCGCGATGCCCCTCGCGCTCCACGGCGTTTTTGTAAAGAAGAACGGCGAGACGGTCGTCTTAAACGTCGGCGAGGACGAGGATGATCCGGTCTTTTTTGTGAGCGACCTGCTGATTCACCTGTCCCAGGAGCTGATGGTCAAGAAGGCATCGGAGGTCGTGACGGGCGAAGCGCTCGATATCATCATCGGCAATAAGCCCCTCATCATCGACGCAAAGCGCAAGGCCGGCAAGGCCGGATGCGTCGATGAAGACGACAAGGAAAAGAACAAGGACAAGGCAGTCGTCGGCGTGAAGAAGGCGATCCTCGGGATCCTGAAGGAGCGCTACGGCGTCGAGGAGGAGGACTTCGAATCCGCGGAGATCGAAGTCGTGCCGGCAGGCAGGGCAAGAGATGCGGGCTTCGACCGCTCCATGGTCCTTGCATACGGCCAGGACGACCGCGTCTGCGCGTATCCGTCCTTCCGCGCGATGGCTGACGAGAAGGCGATCCCCGAGCGCACGAGCGTCACGCTCCTTGTCGACAAGGAGGAGATCGGCTCCGTCGGCGCGACCGGCATGGAGTCCCGGTTCTTCGAAAACTCCCTGGCGGAGGTCATGACGCTGGCGGGCCAGTACAGCGACTTAGGGATGCGCAGGTGCCTGGCTAACAGCCGCATGCTTTCCTCCGACGTCAACGCGGGTTATGATCCGACCTATGCGAACAGCTTTGACAAGAAGAACGCAAGCTTCCTGGGCCGCGGTCTTGTCTTCAACAAGTTTACCGGCTCCCGCGGCAAGTCCGGCTCCAACGACGCGAACGCGGAGTACATCGCGCACCTGCGCGCCGTGTTCGAAAAGGCAAACGTCCAGACGCAGACGGCGGAGCTGGGCAAGGTCGACGTGGGCGGCGGCGGCACCATCGCCTATATCCTTGCGCTCTACGGCATGAGCGTCATCGACGCGGGCGTTGCGGTCCTCAACATGCACGCTCCCTGGGAGGCAACCTCCAAGGCGGATATCTACGAGGCCCTCAAGGGCTACCGCGCGTTCCTCGCGGACGGCTCGGACCTGTAATGACGGGGCTTCGCACTTCAGACTATTTCTACGACCTGCCGCAGGAGCTGATCGCACAGGATCCTCTTGCGGACAGGTCTTCTTCGCGCCTGCTTGTCCTGGACCGGAAGACGGGGAAGGTGGAGCACCGGCATTTTACGGACATCGTGGAATACTTAGAGCCCGGCGATACGCTCGTCTTAAATGATACCAAGGTCATCCCGGCGCGGCTCCTGGGACTCCGCGTGCCCCGGAAATCGGACGGAAGCCTGGAGCTGACACCCCGCGGCGGGAAATTCCACGAGGGCGGCTCCGAGGCGGAGATCCTGCTCTTAAAGCGCCTGTCGGAGGACCGCTGGGAGACGATCGTACGGCCCGGCAAAAAGCTCCGCACAGGCGACGTTGTGGTATTCGGGGAGCAGGGAGATAGCACCGGCACTGCGCCGGACGCAAAGCCGATCCTTACTGCCACGATTGAAGAGATCCTTCCGGACGGCAATCGGATCGTGCGGTTTACCTTCGACGGCATCTGGGAAGAGGTCCTGAATGAGCTGGGCGAAATGCCGCTGCCGCCTTATATCACCCATAAGCTGCAGGACAAAGACCGCTACCAGACGGTCTACGCGCGCTATGAAGGGTCCGCCGCCGCACCGACGGCGGGGCTCCACTTCACTAAGGAGCTGCTGCGGAAGGTGCAGGAAAAAGGCGTAAACCTCGCGTACGTGACGCTCCATGTCGGTCTCGGCACATTTCGCCCGGTCAAGGTGGAGAACGTCAAAGAGCATCAGATGCACAGCGAGTGGTACCAGGTGACGGAAGAGACCGCGCGCCTTATCAACGAGACGCACGAAAAGGGCCACCGCGTGATCTGCGTCGGCACGACCAGCTGCCGGACCATAGAATCAGCTGCGGTCAAACCGCGCGAAATCGCTGCCGGTTCGGGCGACACCTCCATCTTTATTTATCCCGGCTATGAATTCAAGATCATGGACGGGCTCATCACGAATTTCCATCTGCCGGAATCTACACTCATCATGCTGGTTTCCGCGTTCGCGGGGCGGGAGAAGGTCCTTTCGGCCTACGAGGAGGCGGTGCGCGAGCGCTACCGGTTCTTCAGCTTCGGGGATGCGATGCTGATCCTGTAGCTGCGGATTTCGATCAAACACATAGTGGACTATTGATTTGATCGAAATGATGTAAGATAAGACAACTTGTTACTACACTGTTACTGGTTTATTACTGTCTGGAATGACCGAATGAAAACACTTCAAAAATCACTTATTGCTTTTATTGCTGCGCTATCTGGGGGTTTTCTCGCGATCTTGCTTTCTTTTTCTCTAAGATACAGTATAAAGATCAGCTTGTTCAGCACTTATCTGACCAGAGAACTGTCCGGCAGGTCTGTTATGACGGCGCTTGCGGAAACCGTGATCGGTGTCATGCTGCTGATTCTGCTTGCTTTGATCTTCTCGCGCTTCCGTGACCAACAGAAAAGGGCATTGACATTGACCAGTCTTTATCTGTTGCTTTGTCTGTCTTTTCTCTGGATTTTCTATAACGATACGCCTGCGATCTATGACCAGGCAAAGGTATGGAAGTATGCGGTTGCGATGACGGAAGGAGACTATGCGCAGCTTTACACAGATTACCTGCAACGTTATACACACCAGAAGGGAATGATCTTCTGGATGTATCTCGCTGCAAAGGTGTTCGGCCCAGGTATCATCTCCTGGAGGATCGTAAACGTGATCAGCGTAACGTTCATTGCGTATTTCTTTTATCGGATCAGCGGGATGATTTATAAAAACACTGATGTGGATATCATTCAGGCGGTCCTGATGCTTGCTTTTGTTTCCAACATTATCTACACATCCTTCATTTACGGAACGCAGACTGCACAGGCATGCCTTGCAGCAGCAGTATACGGAACTATCCGCTATAACAGGAGTAATGCACAGTATCGCTGGCTTGCTTTGCCGCTATTCTTGTGTCCGGTTTCTGTCATGCTGTATAAATCTTCGCTCATCATGGTGATCGCGATCTGCGGCATTCTTTTTCTTTCTTCTTTTCATGACAAAGCTACGGGAAAGGAGATCGCAGGGAAAGCTGCAGTGTGTATTCTGCTCGTCATGCTATGTGTTCTGACTTCCCGAAACCAGGGAAAACTATTTGAACGGATAACCGGCGTGCCGGACAACGATGGCCAGCCCTCGCTTGCCTGGCTGTATATGGGCCTTTCTTCCGATGGAATTCGATGGGGACCGGGAAGTTTCGACATGAGCTCGGAGGAAATCTTTGCGGAAGCGGGAGAAGATGCGCAGCTTGCGAAAGAGATCGCAAGGGCCAAGATTGCGGAGACCGTCAGTGAATATATTCATCATGAGAGGAGTCTTTCCTTCTTTGCGGACAAGGTGAAATGGCAATGGACAGAGCCGTCTTTCGGCGCGTTGGAGGAACCGCTTCGTATACGTGATTCCGGGGATATCGAAGTGCCGGCCTTTGCCCTGTGGCCGGACAGCTTCCTGAAGTTCTACGGCAGCAACATCCGCTCTTATCTGTACTTGTTCCTGAAATTTCTCCTGCCGCTGGTCTATTTATTCTCGCTGGTCGGGATCCTCTTTAAACTGCGAAAAGGATACTGGTCTGCGGAATGTTGGATTGGCGAGGTTTATTTCATTGGCGGATTCATCTTTCAGATCTTCTGGGAGTCGATGGCCAGGTACTGCTATCCGTATTATATCTGGCTGTTTGCCACGGCTTCCTTTGGCTTGGCACAGACAGCAGCAGTCATCCGGACGGTGATACTAAAGAGCGTAGGACAAGGAAAAGAAAGGAGCGTCATATGAGACCAATGACCAGACGTCTTTCACAGCTTCTTGTCATCCTTGTGTTTTCCGGTTTTGCAGGAGTTCTTTTAATGCTGGGCGTCTACCTGCTTCCGATTACGCCGATCCGCGACAACATCCGCCGCGGGACCGATGTCTACAACCGGGAGGGGGAGATGCCTGAGTTGGCGCAGGAGTATCCTGCGTTCTGGATTGACAATACAACGGACACCACCATGCTGAACATTGCGGCATTTGAAGGAGAGAGGCCGCTCAGGGATGCGCTCCTGAATCCACGATATCTTGGCGTGGAAGACGGCGAGCTCCAGGGAGAACTTCGATCCTTCATGGACTACCTGAATATCCCGGATATCAAGGAGGAGATGACGGAGGTCACTTATGCCCGTTACTGGCACGGTTACCTGGTCCCGCTGAAGGCACTTTTGGTTTTTTTCGATTTTTCCGATATTAGAGCCCTCAATATGATGACGCAGCTGGGTCTTCTTATTGCTTTGTTTTTTTTATTACAGAAAAGAGGACGCGGGGACCTTGTGCCGGCGATGTTCGTTTTGATCGCAGTCATTAATCCCGCCGCAACGATGCTTTGCTTTCAGTACACGACCTGTATGGACGTGCTGCTGCTTTCCTGCATCCTCTATCTTGCGCTGTACGAAAGATGGGAGGAGGAGCCGGAGCGAATGGACCTATTGCTGCTGGGAATCGGCATCTTTACGGCGTATATCGATTTCCTGACATATCCGCTCGTCCCGCCTGCTATTGTCATCCTGCTTTATATGACCATGACAAGGAAGAAAACAGGACCCGCGGACGCTGTGCGTCTTACGGTCTGCTGGGGCATCGGTTATGTCGGTATGTGGGCGCAGAAATGGATTTATGCGTCGCTTCTGACGGAAGAGAACGTGATTATGGATGCGGCGGAGCAGATCCTTTATCGCACCGGTACTCATGAGGGGAAGTTTACGCTTTGGGATGTGATCTGGCACAACATGTATTCGTTCCTTAAATGGCCGTATCTGATCCTGTTTGCCGGCGTTTTCTTTCTCTATTTGGGTTTGTATTTCCGCAGATTCAAGCAATGTAAAAAGGAACGGAAGATGATTCTGCCACAGAACATCGCAGCATATCTGCTGCTCACCGCCTATCCGTTCCTGTGGTACTGCTTCGCATCGGAACACAGCTATATGCACCGCCGCTTCACCTGCCGGCTGCTCGGAATCTCAGTGTTTGCCGTGTACTGCATGCTTGCGAAAGCGATCAGAGATAAGAGGAACGTGGAATAGCTCTAAGTATATTATGCTATAATACCATTATGATTATTCAAAGATCTCGCGAAGGTATGCGCACCTTCTTCATTTTCATATGTACAGTCCTTATGTTCTTCCTCCATGGTCTCCCTGTACAGGCTGCAGAAGCGATTCCGCAGGCTCAGGACCCGGATGCGGCTCTTGAGGAGATTTGGGATGGCGTGGAGCTCGATGAATCGCAGCGTGCTGTTGTAGAGATGTATGACGCCATCCCCGGCCAGCTCGCGACGATCCCGCTCTCCGGAACAGCCGACAGGCTCCAGACGACGGAGCAGGGGCTCCGGTATCTGGAGGAGGACGGTTCCTATGCGGTCAATACCTGGGTGGAGATTGACGGAGATATCTACTTCTTTGGCGATAACGAACTGGCGGTCAGGGGACTGCAGATCGTAAATGATCACACCTATTTCTTTTACGACGATTATACCTGTGCGTTCGGTCATATCATGATGGGGGACTCCCCTTTCTTCTTTACCCCCGCGATTGGCATGAATCACGGCTGGGTCAGTCAGGAGGGCGAGGACGACGTCTACTACTATGGTGAAGACGGCGTCATGTACACGGACGGCTGGCTTACGCTGGACAAGCATCAGTATTACTTCGACCCGGACGGAAGGCTCCATCGCGGCTGGCTCTTTGAGGAAGACGGTCACACCTATTATTTCGACGGCAGCGGCCAGATGGTCGAGGGCTGGCACGAGATTGAAGGCATCTGGTTTTATTTTTCCGAGTCCAATTCGATCCTGCCGGAAGTCGTGCCGGGTGCGCTCGCCTATAACGAATGGCACAATTTCGGCGAGGACGGAGAGCGGTTCGTCAACGATGAGGGGATGATGACGCGGGATGCCCGCATTCTGTATGGGTCATTTTACTATGACTTTGATGATGAGGGGCATGCAAGGCGGGATATGCTTTCGGGTTTTTACCTGAACTGGGCGTATCTTCTTGCTTTTGGTTTGACAACTATGCTTGTGTATCTCGGTGGTGTTCTGGAAAGAAATGGGAAAAACAAAAAAGCTGCATTGCTTCCTGATATAGCTGCGATTGTGATTCTGACTGTGCTTGCCACAGTTCGTCATTTTGAGGTCGGAATCGACGTCAATGTATATGTAACGCCAGTTTTTAACAATATTGTCAAAAACGGATGGAACCTCAGGGAATTCTATGAGCAATCCAGTATTGTTACAGAGCCCACATTTATGTTGGCATCGTATATCGGAGCGAAGTTGTTTCACACTCCTCGCTTTATGATGGGCCTGTTCTCGTTTCTTACGACATCCTTTATTTACGCTGGAATACGGAATCAAAACGACTTGAGATACCGATGGTTTGCATGGCTTGCTTATTGCCTGGTATTCTATAATTCCACTTTAAATGTCATGCGCCAGTTTGTGGGTATTGCAATTCTGTTTTATCTGTTTTCCGAAAGAGAGCCGGTGAAGCCGCGAAAAGCAATTCCACTAATTCTGCTCGCGACAGCATTTCATTATTCGAGCATTGTCGGAATCTTACTTTATATTGCTCACACAGTACTGACCTCAAACCGAATGCCGCAAATGATGAAATACTGTGTGTTCGGCGTAGCGGCGATGGTACCGCTCCTTACCCCGCGTGTCGTGGGAGAATCCGTGCAGTTCCTGTTGGATCGCGAGATTATCGATAGGTATGACGGCTTTGTATATGGGGGTGCGCGTAATAGAGGCACCTACACCAATGTTCCGGATGTCGTACTGATTACGGTGTCCGTAATTCTGCTGGCAGTCTTTGTCTATTATGAATGGCGGATGACACAGAAGCGGAGTAACAGACTGTGCAGAGATTCTTTTGGCATATCTGCCGTTGACCTGCTTTACGCGAATAATTTCAATAAATTGAATTATCGTTTTCAGTTTTTCATTTCTATCTTTCGACTGCAGTATATGACGGCATTCCTGCGAACAAATGTACCAAAGAAATGGAAACGTCTCGGAATGGCAGTCATGATTGTGTTCATGATCATTTTTTGGTACCAGACCTATGTACTTGATTTTACTGCGGTTGAGACAACGCCTTATCTCTTCTGGTGGCAGGATAACGCGATCAGATATTTGAATATATCCTGACAAATCTGTGGTAAAATACAGATTATGAAAGCGCGACTGCTGTTTGTCGTCGAAGCGATGGGCGGGGGGCTGTTCACGTACATCGTCGAACTGGCGAACAAACTGACTGATAAATATGAAGTGTTCATCGCTCACGGTCTCCGTCCGCAGACGCCGAAAGACTATGCGGACTATTTTGATGACCGCATTCACCTGATCAGAGTTGAATCCTTTGATGGAATATCAAATCATCCGCTCCGCGCATTTAAAGCTGTTTCCGAACTGAAACGGATCGCAGTGGAAGTGAAGCCCGATGTGATCCACATGCACTCATCCGTTGCGGGGGCAGTTGGACGGATTGCGTTCCGTCATGCTGGCATGCCGAAGTTCTACACCCCACATGGCTATAGTTTCCTGATGTCTAACTATTCCTTCCTAAAGCGCACGGTGTTCCACAGCATAGAAAAGCTCTGCGCAAAAACAGACTGCACGACGATCAGCTGCAGCGAAGGAGAGCACAGGGAGACGCTTAAACTGACGAGGAGGGCAGAGTATATCGATAACGGGGTCAGTATCGACGAACTGGATAGAATGCTCGGCACTACCCTAAACGGAGAGTCTTCGCAAAAGCATCCGGTGTTTTTTACGATTGGCCGCATCTGTTACCAGAAAGGTTCAGGCCTGTTCAATCAGATTGCAGAACAATTCCCGGACGTACATTTCGTCTGGATCGGTGACGGCGAAGAAAAGGATCTTCTGACATCTGCCAATATCGAAGTGACCGGATGGCTTACTCGGAGTGAAGTGATTCGTAGAGCATCCGATTACGATGTCTTCCTGCTCACATCCCTGTGGGAGGGAATGCCAATGTCGCTTCTGGAGATGATGTATCTCAAGAAGCTATGTATTGTAAGCAACTCGATCGGGAACCGGGATGTCATCCGCGATGGCAAAAACGGCTTTTTGTGCAGTGATGCAGAAGCTTTTATCAAAAGAATGGAAGAGTATCTTCGCGATCAGATTGATACGCAGTCAATTACTGATGAAGCGCAAAAAGACATTTTGAGCAGATACAATACAAATATCTCATCCCAAAAATACGCGGCACTCTACGACAGAGCCATGCGTTCCGCGTGACCGGTCTTTCTTGTTCCTGCTTTTCTCTCATGTTACAATATATTGATCAAATTTCCGTACCGTAAAAACGCGGATGGTTTATGGAGGAAACAGTGGAGAGCGATATCCGTCTCTTTGTGAGCTGCCATAAGCCGGCCTATGTGCCGGAGCACAGATTGCTGTATCCGGTGCACGCCGGATCGGCGCTCTCTGATACCGTCATTCCATCCTTTTACCGCGATGATGAAGGAGATCATATTTCGACACTGAACCCAAAGTATTGTGAGCTTACGGTACAGTACTGGGCGTGGAAGAATGTCAGTGCAGATTACTACGGCTTTTTTCATTACCGAAGGTACCTTTATCCTGACCCGGATGCGCGGCTCCCGTATCGCGTTAGGAGGAGACCTTCGGCAAAGGAGTTGGAGAGGCTGCGATTCGACGATTTGCAAAAACTGGTTCAGAAATATGATCTGATCGTGACGATTCCGGAGGACATGCATGTAACAGTGCGGGACCATTATTCAAACGCACCGTTTCATCACGGAGAGGACCTGAGGCTGACTGAGGAGATTATAAAAGAGAAGTTCCCGGAATTCGCACCGGCAATGGAACAATATCTCTCCGGGACAAAGCAGCATTTCATGAACATTGCGATTATGCGCAGAGATGTCCTGCAGGATTATTGTGAATGGCTTTTTACGATCCTCGGAGAATTTGATAAAAGAGCGGATACGACGAAGTATAACGAACAGGAGATGCGCGTCGACGGCTATCTGGGCGAGAGGCTGCTGGGAATATACTATACGCATCGAAAAAGCATCTTAAAGACGCTTGAACTGCCTAGAGTGCATTTTGAAGAGAATGCGGCTGCATATTGGAAAAGAATAATGCTTAACATGTTGCTGCCGCCTGGGACAAAAAGAAGAGCCTGCCTTAAGCGGGCATATGTATCGACGAAAAGATTAGACTGAGGAAGAGTTATGAAGGTAGTTGTTATTGGTCTGGGATCTATGGGAAAGCGTAGAATCCGGCTCATACATAGCTGCAGACCCGAATGTGAAATAATAGGAAT
>CACZQP010000091.1 GCA_902783385.1 uncultured Lachnospiraceae bacterium
AGATCATGTGGCCGTCGATGTTTTCGTCGGAGAAAGGCGTGAAGGGCTTGTAGTCCATCACGATCACGTCGGCCGCCGCGCCCTCCTTCAGGATGCCGAGCGGCTTCTCAAAATACTTCGCCGCGATCTCGCGGTTGTTGCGGAAGAGCATCTGCACGTCCTCGCCCCAGGCCACGTTCGGCAGGCCCGCGTTGTGGCGCTGGATGATGAGAAATACCTTGAGACTCTCGAGCATGTCGTGGGTATAAGCGTCTGTACCCATACCTACCATGATGCCCTTTGCCATCATCTGCAGTACAGGCGCGCATCCTACCGCGTTGCCCATGTTGGATTCCGGGTTGTTTACGACCATCGTTCCGGTCTCTTTGATGATATCCATCTCCGCGGGCGAGACGTGGATGCAGTGTCCAAGGAGCGTCTTCTCCCCCAGGATCCCGTTGTACAGAAGGCGGTTCACCGGGCGGCAGCCGTAATTGCGCAGCGAATCGTAGACGTCGTTCATCCCCTCCGCCACATGGATGTGGAAGCCGGTCATGCCGTCGTTTGCCTCCACCATTTTTTCGAAAGTCCTGTCGGAAATGGTAAAGAGGGCATGTCCGCCGAACATCGCGCGGATCATGTCGTCGTCCTCATCTCTTGCCCAGCGCGCGAATTCCGCGTTCTCGCGGATGGCCTCGTCGCACTTCTCCTGGCCGTCTCTCTCCGACACCTCATAGCACAGGCATGCGCGGATCCCCAGCTCCTTTGCGGCATCCCGGATCGCAAAGAGGGATCCCGGGATCTCGCAAAAGCTCGCGTGATGGTCAAAGATCGTCGTCACGCCGTCCCGGATGCAGTCCAGAATCGTCGCGTAGGCGCAGGCCCGCGTCCCGTCCAGCGTCAGGCGCCTGTCGATCGCCCACCAGGTGCCGTCGAGCACCTCGAAAAAGTTCGTCGGATTGTTTCCCGCGATGGAAAGCCCCCGCGCCAGGCCGGAATAGATATGCGTGTGCGCATTGATCAGTCCCGGCATGATCACGCCGCCCTTTGCGTCCACAAATTCCGCATCGCGGTATTTTTCCTTCATGGCATGAAAAGTGCCGACCTCCCGGATCACTTCGCCGTCAATGACAACGGCGCCGTCTTCCAGATACGGATTGTCGGCATCTCTTGTAATAACCCTTCCGTTCCCCAACAGGATCATTTTCCCCTCCTTTTCGAGAAGAAATCTCTCATGCAGTTTTTGGCCAATTTACTTTATTTTATTATACCTTGCAGCCCGACGACTTTTCAACGGAAGTCTGCTTGTCCTCTCCTCTGTACTGCAGGGGATGACGCCTGAATAATCGACAACATCCCCTGCAGACTTCTGCCCTGTTCCTTACATCTTCAAAGCGGGAATCCCTTCAGACCCCGGTCCTCTTTCTAATTCCGGCAAGCCGTTCTTTACAGACTGCAATGACCCTCTCTTCATCGATCGTCAGCACTTTCCTGCCGCGCATGACAATTTTCCCGTTAATAACAGAATCCGTGACATCATGTCCGTCAGCAGATTCTATGAGTGTATTAATCAGATTATTTGTCACACTCAAATGCGGCTGAGAAATATCGATCAGGATCAGATCCGCAAGTCTCCCCGCTTCCAACGCCCCCAGCTGTGACTGCTTTCCGAACGCCGCCGCAGCTGATGTCGTAATCATTTTCAGTAATTCTCCGCAAGGCATAACAACCGGGTCGAATACGGGAAGACCCCAATATGCGATCATCGCATGGCGCAGAACTTTTACTTCATCAAACAGATTCAGATTATTGGATGCCGCTCCGTCTGTGCCCAGTGAGACGATTGCTCCTTTTTCTAGAAGCTGCGGTGTCTTGCTGAACCCATGGCTTGTCAGATTTCCCCGTGGGCAGTGAATTACTTTCACCTGATACTCCGCAAGACGGGTAATATCATCCTCCGAGAGCACAACATTGTGCGCTGTAAGAAGGTTCGGTCCCAGAACACCCATTTTCTCTAGAAATGCCGACGGTCTTAGCTTGTAGTTCTGCAGGCAGAAACTCACTTCATCTTTGTGTTCACAAAGATGCATATGAATTCCTGTACGATACTGCTTTGCCTTCGCGCCGACAGCTTCGACAAGTGCCGGCGAACAGGTCATTAACTGCCGGAGCGCAAACCATATGTCGACCCTGCCGTCTCCGGCCCCCTGATATTCTCTGTAGAGCTCTTCTGTCTTCGTGATCGCCTCTTCAGTCGTTTGTTTCATCTCACCGCACACAACGCTTCCGCTGTCCATGGTGGACCTGGCTATTGCGGCGCGCATGCCTGATGCAATGACCGCATCCGCAACGCGGTGCATGTGTACGCCGCCTGAGTCCGCAAAGGCCGTGGTTCCTGATTTGATCATTTCCAGGCATCCCAGCATTGCACTCCAGTAAACATCTTCCGGATCCAGACCCGACTCAAATGGAACAAGGAAGCGGGTCCATCGCATGGGATACTCATCAGATACCCTTCCGCGCAGAAGCTGCTGGCACAGGTGGGTATGACAGTCGATCAGTCCCGGCATTGCCAGACGGTCTTTTCCGTCAATTATTTCCTCTGCAGTGTCATCGATCATCTCCAATGCGCTGCCGATTTTTACAATTCTGTTCCCGGAAACAGCGATCATCCGGTTTTCCTCCACCGTCCCTGACGGTGTAACCATGCTGCAGTTTCGAATCAGAATGTCATACTTCATGAGCCGCTCCTACTTTCCCATTAGACGTAAAACAACATCCGCAATAATCGCAGATCCGATAAAAGTGCCTGTGATAACCACAACCGCGATCAGAATCAACTTCCACCCCATTTTCAAAAAGCCCTTAACGTCCTTGCCGAGTGATATCCCGACGAAAGACCCCATCGCAAGGCACGGTGCAAGGAATGCGATATTATTGTTGTTCCGGATCAGGAAGTCAGATATCGGAGAAATGGGAGATGCCAAGAGCAGACCGATCAATGATACATACATCATGGTCGGCAGCTTGACAAACCTGCGCATAAAGTTGCTAAGCGTGATTCCGGCAAATCCGATAGCCACAAGAATCAGCACACCCGTAATTGTTTCGGATACTGTATGTTTATAGGCAAATACGTTGGACAGGGTAATCACAACGATGATAAAACAGCTTAAAAAAAGCCCTTGTGCAAATGTCTTCTGAGTCATTTACTTTCCTCCTTATCGATCCTGCGGATTTATTGTTTCTTCCTTCCGAGCAGCGGCTCCAGTTTGTTGAAAAGATACTCAGTCAATGGCAGCGCAATAAAGGTCGCCATATAGATCCCCGTGACACCGGTCAGCATATCGCTGGTACCGCCCATAATAACAATCTCATCCGCAAGAGCCGGATAGATTTCAGCAAGCGTGGACGTTCCGACTGACATCATGTTGGCGCTGCCCACACCGCACGCCATGCCAAGCGCAAGTGGATTAAAGAAATTGAGAGAAGAAATAAAACTCACCAGAAGACTGATCCAGACGGTTCCGATCACAGAGCCGGTGACATAGACTGCAAAAACGCCGCGGGTCTCCGGGGAATCGGCACCATAAAGATCCGTGACAAGTCCCAGGTTGGAGTCTCTGTCGATTGAATGGCATGCGCCGATTGCCTCACGTTTCAGACCCAGCAGAATTGCAAGCGGCAGTGACAGGACAATGGTGCCGAGATTTCCAAACTCCTGTAAAAGCAGCGCCGGTCCGACCTCGATGAGCTTTGGAAGATTTGCTCCTGCTGATATCCCCATTTTCGCCATAAACGGTGCAAGGGCAAACAGGACATTGGACGCTGCTTCCTTGGATTCATCAACTGTAAATACTCTCAGAAGATCCGGCCCCAGAATCGCCCCGGCGATGATGCAGAATATCGTTGCAGAGAACGAGATGGTTCCGTATTTGAACGGAATATTGACAGGTCCCAGCATAGCAGCTCCGAAGGCAAGTATCAGCGCTCCGGCATACACCTTCCAGTGTGTAAAGAATTTTCCTTGTACATTCATATCCCCCTCCTGTTCACACAAGTAAAACAGCTACATAGTTATCTTACAATTGCGTAGAGAAGGGCAGGAAGTCTGAATAACCGATGACTATTCATCGGTTATTCAGACTTCTTCGGGTTCTCAAATATACCGAGCAACTGAACAGGGCTATTCAGAATACACTTTTCTGATTAATTCTATAAATGACTTTACCTCTTCTCCAATGAGTTGTCCGTCTCTCTTAATCCATCCAATCAGAATCTTGTTCTCCGTATGCATAGGGATACAGATAATATCACTGTTTCCCTTGTCGCAGGAGAGATACCCTGCTCCGATTAGAATCGCACGGTAACTCCTGAGAATGGAATACGCCATGGCGCGGTCAGATACTTTCACAACCTGTCTCGAATGGATCTTCGGTCGGACAACGGCTGTAAACAGTCCGCCCATCTCGCCGCCCGAATCGTAAGAAACAAACGGATATGCACTGACCTGTTCCTCCCGCAGTGTCTTCTCTCCTGCAAGAGGGTGGGACTTTGACATATAGACATAGGGAGATCTCTCAGATAGTTGTTCAAAAGTCAGGTGTCTTTTTTTCAGTTCTCCGTCAAAGAAACGACGGGATTTCTTGTTCAGGAATACGATTCCCGCATCTGCTTCTCCGCGTTCCACTTTTTCCAGTATATCCTTTGTTGAACCTTCCAGGTACTGCAGCCGGTAGCCCTCGTTTTTGATCTTTTCCAGATACTCTAAGAACGCGCCTTCTCCGCAGACATGATGGTGCGCTGCGATGCTCAGCCGGCATCGTTTTCCTTCCCCGGTCTTATACTTCTCCTGAAACAGATCATACAACTGCTGAATTTGCCGTAGGCTCTCTACAAAGTCATGTCCTTTGCGGGTAAGAATCATTCCGCGGCTCCCGCGTTCAAACAGTTGGATATTGTATTCCTTTTCTACATCTCTTATGGATTCTGAGATCGTTGACTGCGTAATGTACAGTTCTTTCGCGGCTTTTCCCACAGACCCGGTCTCTGCCACAGCCAATAGATAATGTATCTGGTATAGCGTCATATTACTCCTTGGAATACCTGTATTCCCCGCTCTTGCCGCCGCTCTTTTCTTCCAGATGTATGTCCCGGATGACCATGCCGTGGTCCAGCGCCTTGCACATGTCGTAAATGGTAAGGAGCGCCGTCGAGACCCCTGTGAGCGCCTCCATCTCCACACCGGTCCTGCCGGTGTTTTTCACCTCGCAGTACGCCGTGATCTCGCTTTTGCCCCTGTCCGTCTCAAACGTGATCTTCACCCCGTCGAGCGGCAGGAGATGACAGAGCGGAATGAGCTCCGACGTGCGCTTTGCCCCCTGGATGCCGGCGACCTGCGCCACTGTAAGGACATCGCCCTTCTTCACCGTTTTTTCCGTCACGGCGCTGAAGATCGTCTCCCCGACATAGATCGTGCCCTTTGCAAGTGCGCGCCTCGCCGTCACGTCCTTGTCGCCGACATCGACCATCCGCGCGTTCCCCTGCTTGTCAAAATGTGTAAAACCGCTGTCCATCCTTCTTTCCTCCTTAAGGCTTCGCCCTGCGGCGATGCCATGTATCATCTCAGCTGCCGTAATACAGCATCGTCATCACTGTGAATGTGCCGATCATTCCCAGCAGGATGAGCGCCTGCTTGCCCCTGTGCTCCGTCAGGAGTCCGGCGAATTCCCGCACGGACGCATTCGGCCAGAAATACCATTTCGTGGGGGCACCCATCCCCTGCGCGCGCATTTTGACGCGCCGCGCCTTGAGTCCTGCCCGGAAGACATGATAATTGGTCGTGGAAAAACCGATCATGGCATCCGGATTCTCCGCCGCGATGATTTCCTTCGAATACTTCATGTTCTCCAGGGTGTCGCGCGATGCGCCCTCCCGCCGGATCTGCGTCTCCGGGATCCCCTTCGACCGCAGATAGCGCGCCATGCTCTCGCACTCGGGGATCACTTCATCCTTCCCCTGTCCGCCCGAAAGGACAAAGACCGGCGCCTTTCCACCCGCAGCCACCTGTTCCCTGTAAAACGACAGTGCCCGGTCGAGCCTGCCTCTTAAGATCGGCGTCGGCGTCCCGTCCGCCCTGATGGCGCAGCCCGGTACGATCAGGTAGTCCTTGTCCCTTGCAGGCTCATAGAATGCGGCGATCAGGTCCGCCGCGATCGCGCCGATCAGCATGCAGGTAAAATACAGATAGATCGCCGCAAAGAGGTTGAACAGGAGCTCCTTCAGCACGCTCCCCTCCCTGACGGACGCGAATAATATCGCCCCTTCTCCCGATGCCAAAAGTGCCGACAGGACGATGCCGAGCAGGTTGACAAGCCCTCCTCCCTCGCGGCGGATGAGTGCGATATTGGAGATACAGAGCGCAAGGGAGAACAGCGCAATAAAGGGCAGCTGCAGCTTCATGTAGTTGCGGGCGGAGTACAGCAGTGCGTAAAGCATCTGCCTCGTGCTCAAAGCTGCAGGGTCCCGCAGTGCGTACACGGCCAGATAAAGGTGCGTAGCGATCACAAACACGAGAAACAGCGAAAACCCTGTGTAATAGATCGTGTTGTAGGAATACGGATTGTAGCGCATCTGAAGGAACAGTGCGCGCAGCAGCAGAATAAGCGCAGCCGGGAAAAAGGCGCCAAACAGTATGATATGGTATCTGCCGGCTTCCATCACATCGAAGCGGAAGGAAATCACCGCTGAAAGGACAAGCACCAGAGCCGAGAGTGCCGCAAGAGGATACAGCGTCGGCTTTTTGAACAGGGTATCAAACTTCAGCTTTTCCCGCAGGTAAACTCCTGCCCTGTTCTCCGCCAAGGCTCAGATCCTCTCCAGAAGGACTCTGATCCTGCCGCCGCATATCAGGGCTTCCTGTTTCGAGGGATCCGCTGTCATATCGATCACGGCAAGCTGCGCCGCCGTCCCCCATGACTCCCCTGAGAGCATCCCCTGCGCGCGCAGAATCACCTCCGCCTCGCCGCCGCCTCCGCCGATCGTCCCGGCAATAGGCCCCTCTTTTCCGATCAGAATCTTGGCGCCGGCATCGCGCGGCGCAGAGCCCTCCTTCCCGACGATCGTCGCGAGGATCCTCTCCTCCCCTGCACATGCACCGCCATCTTCCGCTTCCAGGATCGCCCGCAGGAATTCCTTCGGGAAACCGTAGCTCTCCCGGAGCGTGCTGCGCACCTGAATGATCTCCGCCATGATCGAAACTGCGATCTCCTCCGGCGTGCGCGCGCCGATCGAAAGGCCGATCGGGGCATGGACCTGCGCAAGGAGCTTCTCCGGAACGCCCTCAGTGCGCAGCGCCTCCATCACGGCGGCATTCTTCCTGCGGCTCCCGATCATTCCGACATAGCCATGCGGCATGCAAAGCGCCTTCTTCAGGCAGATGCGGTCCGAGCTGTGTCCCCGGGTCAGAACCGCATAAACCATCTGCGGATCTGATGACAGCAAAGGAAACAGCGCCTGGTAGGTACTGTCGCAGAGCACCTCATCCGCGCCGGCCTCCCCGGCCTTTGCGGCAAATGCCTCTCTGTCCTCCGCTGCCGTCACGCGGTAGCCGCACATCTTTGCGATGGCGATGACGCGCTGCGCCACATAGCCGCCGCCGAAGACGGTCATGCGCGGCTCTCTCCCCAGAATCTCCTGGAAAGCCTCACACCCGCCCGGTCTTACGATTCCGTTTTCCGCAGGCAATGACGCCGCTGCAGCGGTGAGATTCTCCCCTGCGTCCTCATAGACGATTTCGTCTCCGGACAGGAGAATCTTCTTTCCGCACATGTCCGGGGAGAGAAAGGTAAAAAGACGGTTTTCCCTGTTCGGATCCAGCGCGACGATATCTGTGTACAGTGAAGTCCTCATATCCGTTCCCTGATCCTGTCAAATTCGCGGGCGGCAAACGCCTGCACCTTTTCGTCAAACTCTCTGTAAAGCGCAAGAACGCGCAGGCCCTCCGGCGTGAGTCCGGCGCTTCCGCCGCCTGTGCCTCCCTGCCTGCGCACGACGATCTGCCGGCCGAGCTCCTTTTCCGCACACCTGATGATCCGCCGGCACTTGCTGTAGGAAATTCCCGTCAATTCACTCGCGGCGCGCACGGAGCCGCTGTCCCTGACAGCCTCGAGCACCATCACTGCGCCCGGCCCCAGAAAAGGAGCGCCGCGCGATATGCGGACTCTCACCTCCGCACGAAGCGTTCCCTCTCCCTGGTTTTCAGGTTCCCTCTTACTGTCCATCACACGATCCGCTCACTGCGCGTAGAACACATCCTGGATCTTGGAAAGAGGCCTGAAGCGCTCCCTGCGCAGGAACCTTCCCCTCTTTTCCTCCGTGACGTTCCTGTCCTGTGCCGCAAGCTGGCCGCGAAGATAGACCTTTTCGATGGTCCCGGTGATCTCAAGCCCTTCAAGCGGCGCGTAATCGCACCGGCTCAGCTGCGTACGGGCGCTGATCGTCCGCTTTCCCTGCGGGTTGAGCACAACGATATCCGCATCCGCTCCCTCTGCGATCACGCCCTTCCTTGGATAGAGACCGTAGAGCTTGGCGACGTTCTCCGACAGGACTTCGCACATTTTTTCCCTGGAGATCCTGCCCTTTACGACGCCCTCCGAATAGATCACTTCCCCGCGATATTCCACGCCGGGCATGCCGCCCGGTATTTTGCGGAAGTCTTCTTTTCCCAGCTCCTTCTGCGCAAGCGTGAACGCACAGTGATCCGTATAGATGGTCTGGATCTCCCCGTCCGCCACCGCCTTCCAGAGCGCGTCTATATCCATCCTGGTGCGCAGAGGCGGCGCACAGACATATTTCGCGCCGGAGAAATCCTCCGTGTTCATGCATTTTCTTGTCATCGTCAGGTACTGCGGGCAGGTCTCCGCATAGACGGTCTGTCCGCGCTCGCGCGCGGCACGGATCTCCTTCAGGCCCTCTCCACAGGTCAGATGCACATCGATCACCGCCGCATCCGCGACCTGTGCCATTCGAAGGTAGCGGCTGATCGCCTCCGCCTCCGCCGCGGCGGGGCGCGTCAGGTAATGCGATGAGACAAGTGCGCCTTTCCCCTGCGCGATATACTCGTCCCGCAGGGCGTCAATAAGTCCCGCGTTTTCGCAGTGACACCCCGTAATTCCGCCGACTTCCTTCAGCCGCACCAGGACCTCGTAGAGCGTCCTGTCGTCGATCATCGTATCGTACGTGAGATAGACCTTGAACGTGGAGATGCCGGCATCCATCATGTCCGCGCACTCTCTCCGGATCTCCTCGTTCCAGTCCGTGATGGTCATATGGATCCCGAAGTCGCAGTACACGCCGTCTGCCGTTTTCTGCAGCCAGTTCTGCATGCCCTGCTTCAGGCTTTCGCCCGGATAGGCCGTCCCGAAATCTATGATCGTCGTCGTGCCGCCGCCGATGGCAGCCCTCGTCCCGGACTGGAAGTCATCGCAGGTCACCGTCCCCGCGACATGCAGGTCAAAGTGCGTATGCGCGTCGATGAATCCGGGGAAAAGGAGCCGCCCGGTGACATCCTCGATCCTGACGCACTCCGGCGTAAGCCGAAGTTCCTTCATGACATTCTCGGGCGTCGGGAGCATTCCTTTTTCGGCGTCGCCGCACCTTAGGACTCTCGCGATCTTCCCCCCGTCCATCAGCACTGAAGCCTGAAAGCTCTCCCTCGGCGTCACAACGGTTCCGCCATACAGCAGGATCATACCGGTATCTCCTTGTCAGAAACTTCCTTCACGACCCGTTCCATCGCATTCAGGATATTCTCATATCCCGTGCAGCGGCACAGATGTCCGCTGATCTTCCTGCGCAGCTCATCCCTCGTATAGCTTTTCTTCTCCCCGACGATCTCCACCGCGCTCATAATAAGGCCCGGCGTACAGAAGCCGCACTGCACGGCCGCTTCGTCGACGAAAATCTGCTGGATCCTGGAGAGCTCGCCCGTGTTTTTCTTAAGTCCCTCCACAGTCAGGACGCTCTTGCCGTCCGCCCAGACCGTCAGATAAATACAGCTGTCGACAGCCTCGCCGTCCACCAGCACCGTACAGGCGCCGCACTCGCCGACCTCGCATCCCATTTTGACTGAGGTCAGGCCGAGCCGCGTGCGGAGCGTGTTCAGGAGAGATTCCCTCTCATCCACCGCAAGCTCCTTCAGGCTTCCGTTCACTTTCATCCGGATGACTTTCAGCATCTTACTTACCTGCTTTCCGCGCGGGATCAGACCCTCGCCTTTTCTACCGCTTCCTTCAGTGTCCGCAGCGCAAGCTCCCTGATGAGCTGCATGCGGAATTCCCTGCTCGCCCGCCAGCTGCTCCTGGGATTCACCTCCGTCAGGGCGGTGAGTGCAAACTGCTGCGCGGCTGCATCGTCGTCGATACGCCTGTTCTTCAGCACTGCCTCCGCTTTCGGGCAGCGGACCGGCGTCGGGGCCGCGACGGCGTAGGCGAGCCGCACTTCCTTAAACGATGCCTTATCCGCCGAGAGCTTCACGCGGACAGCGCAGCCAAGCGTCGCGATCTCCATGGCGCTGCGCTTTCCGTACTTTGTATAGTGGCCCGCAAAGCCATCGTAATCGCTGCGCTTTATGCGAAAGCCGGTGCACACCTCCGTCCGTTCCCGGACCGTGCTTCCGGGGCCGGTGTAGAACTCCCCGATCGGCACCGCTCTTGTGCCGCCCTCCCCTGCAAGTATGACCTGTGCGTTCAGCGTCAGGAGCGTCGCCGCGCTGTCCGCGCTCGTTGCACCGTTGCAGATATTGCCGCCGATGGTCCCTGCCGCGCGCGTCTGCGGCCCGCCGACCGTATCGACGGCCTCCCCGAGCATCGGAATGTATTTGCGGATCACGGGATCCGCAGTCAGACGGCGGAAGGTCTGTGCAGCACCGATCTCAATATCTCCGTTTTTGAGCCGTCGCACCCCCTGCAGTTCAGGAATGTTCCTGACGCTCACGAGCGACTTCCCGGCATCTTTTCCTTCCCGCATGCGGATCAGCACATCCGTCCCGCCGCAGACGACGATCGCGTCCTCATCCGCGCGGAGCGCTTCAAGTGCCTCCGGGAGCGTATATGCTTCGGTATAGTTTTTGATATCAAACATATCTCTCCCCCTCTTATACGAGTCCCGCGCTCTGAAACGCCTCAAACAGACGCTGCGGCGTCATCGGCGCCTTAGTCATGGCGACGCCGGTCGCATTCAGGATTGCGTTTCGGATCGCCGGCGCCGGCGTTATCGCGGGCGGCTCGCCCAGCGACTTGTTGCCGTAAGGCCCCGTCGGATCCTCCAGTTCAATGAACTTCACTTCGATTTCCGGCACATCCATCGCCGTCGGGATCTTGAAGTCAAGAAGATTGCCGTTGAGCGTCCTTCCCGTTTTTTCGTCCACGAGCAGCTCCTCCGAGAGCCCGTATCCGAGCGACATGGCTACCCCGCCGTGAACCTGCGCCTCTGCAAGCTGCGGGTTAATGAGCCGGCCGGAGTCGTGCACGTTGATGATGCGGGTCACCTTCACTCTGCTGAGCGCAAGGTCCACCTCGACCTCCGCGAACGTCGCGCCGGAGGAAAAGGTGTTCTGCTTGCAGTGATGCGTGACTTCCGCCGTGATGTGCTGTTCTCTGTCAAGCGAATAAAATGAGGTGTCGCCGAGCACCGCGAGGTCAAAGAGCTGCCGCCCGTTTTTCTTAAGCACAATCCGGCTCTCCCGGATGTCCAGCATGGCCGGCGTGATCTTCTCCGTCTTCCCGAGCTTTAAGGATCTTACAGCAGTCCTGCGGGCACTTGCGATCTCCTCCGCGTAGACCGTCCTTGCCATGTCCGTCGACGCGTGCTCCAGCATGTATGCCGCATAATCGAGGATCTTCTGCTTAAACTGCTCCGCGCAGGCCTTTACCGCCATGCCGGAGACATAGGTCTGACGGGACGCATAGGCGCCGAAATCGAGCGGTGCCGTGTCGGTGTCCTGCACGGTCCCGATATAGATCTTATCGAATGAAATCCCGGTCGTCTCCGCCGCCATCTGCGTGAATACGGTATCCGCGCCCTGACCGATCTCCGTCGCCCCCATGAAAAGCTGCATGGAGCCGTCCTGGTTTAAAACCATCCTGGCGGATGCCGCCTCGAGCGAGATCGGATACACACCGGTCTTGTAACAGAAGATCGCCATGCCGATGCCCCTGCGGACCGGTCCTGTCTGCGGCCTGTCGTATTCCTTCTTTTTCCTGTCCCAGTCGATCGCTTTCCTTCCGGCCTCGATGCACTTTTTCAGTCCGTAGGAGTGGAATGTGATCCCGTTGCCCGGATCCCTAAAACCCTCCTTCATGCAGTTCTTTAAGCGGAATTCACATGGATCCATGCCAATGGCCCGCGCGATATCGTCCGTCAGGCACTCCGCAAACCACACTGACTGCGGGATGCCGTAGGCGCGCATCGCTCCCGCCGTTGGCGATGATGTGTAAACGGTGTAGCAGTCCTCCTCCACGCCCATGCGATCCGCATACAGGTCCTTGAAGACCGCTCCGGCATTTGCGCACACCGCGTGTCCGTGGGAGGCGTAGGCGCCGTTATTTGCATAGATCTCCGCGCTCCTTGCCAGAAGCGTCCCGTCCTTTTTTACCAGCGCTCTCAGATGCCCCGTCATGGCATGCCGGGTGCGCGTGGAGACGATCGTCTCCTCCCTGCTGATCTCCAGCCGCACGGCTCTGCCGCCGACGCTCAGCGACATCAGCGCATTGAGCGGCTCGTAGAGCACGTCCTGCTTATTGCCGAAGCCGCCGCCGATGTAGGGCTTTATGATGCGGACTTTTCCCTCCGGGAGACCCAGCGACATCGCGACGCATTTGCGGACGATGTGCGGGATCTGTGTAGATGTCGTCACCGTGATCTTTCCGTTCTGGTCCACGTAGGCAAAGGATGTTGCAAGTTCGATGTGGCAATGCGAGATCCGCGGCGTCTCATATGTACCCGAAATCTCTGTAAGCTCTTCCGACCCGTACTCCTTAGCAGCCGTGCGGCGCGCCTGTTCATATCGGAAATCCGCTCCTCCCATTGTCATGTGGGAGTGGACGATCACGTTGTCGGGCCGCACCTCTTTGTGCAGCGGCGTCGCACCCTTTTTCATGGCAGCTTCCACCGTCACAATCGGTTTGAACTGCCTGTACTCGACCTCGATAAGGCGCGCAGCCTGCGCGGCCGCTACTTCGTTCTCCGCAATGACCGCAGCGATGTCGTCGCCGTAAAACCGCACGCGCCGGTTCAGAATCAACCTGTCGCAGATATCCTGATGCGCCGTCTCGACGCTCCACGGATGGCCCGCTGTCGGAAAAAGATACTGCGGCAGGTCCCTGTCCAGACAGGTCAGGATCTTTACGACCCCCGGAACCTGCATTGCCTTCGAGATGTCAATACGCTTAACGATGCCGTTTGCAATGGTGGAATGCACGACCTTCCCGTGCAGGATGTCGCGCGGCTCAAGGTCCGCCGTGTACTGTGCCTGTCCGGTCACCTTCGCCACGGCGTCCACGCGTTTCACGCTCTTTCCGACCGCTCCCATGTTATCCCCTCATTCTTAAAAGACAAGCATCCCGGAGGTCCTGAAAACAGCGTGCGCAGGCGCTTCTGCATCCATTTGGACCGGCCGGTATCCAACAGAAAATGCGAAAGAATCATACCGAAATTATTTTAACAACTGGCGTATGATTATGCAATGAAATCCCCCGCCGCCCCGTCTTTTGCGGCGGCCAAAATGTCCTGCCTCGTGTCGATATCAAGGAGCTTTTCCGCGGCGACCGGATAGAAGTGGACGCGGGACGGATGTGCGCGGAAATAGGATGCGGGACCCGCATCCCCGGAGAGAGAAAACAAAAAAGGATACAGTTCCGCAGAGAAGATCCCGGGGTTCGAAGGATGATCGGAAAAAGCGCAGGCCGCACTTTTCCCGGAGGCATAGAATTCCCGGACGAGATTTACAAGGTCCTGTGCCGGGAAATGCGGCATGTCCCCCGCGAAAAACAAAACGCTGTCACAGTCTTCGGCGGCAGCGGCACGCGCACCGGCGCGGACGGAGGAGGCGATCCCCTCCGAATGCTCCGGGTTTTCCACAGGCTTTGCCCCCGCTTTTTCTGCGGCGCCCAAAATTTCCGGATAGCATGAGACGACGATCGTCTCCGCCCTGATTCCGTACCGGGCGAGGGCCCGTTTCGCATCCGTAAGCGCCTGCAGGACGAAGGAATACAGCGGCCTTCCCTCAAACCCGGCAAGAAGCTTGTTTTCGCCGAAGCGCCTCCCCGCGCCCGACGAAAGAAGGACGAGCGCCGGCCTTCGGTTGCGGGATGCGGCGCGGTTAATCTCCTCCCCGAACATATCGCTGTATACAAATCGGCAGCTCGCGTCCGGATACATTTCTGACAGTGGTGTCACATAGTAATCCTCGGCGATGCGCCGGATCGTTTCCTTTGTCAGCAGTGCGCCCACAGGACCTGCATCGCCCGCTCCGGCAAAGCCGCTCCCCTCTGTGCGGCCCGCATCCGCAAGGAGCGATGCCCGAAAACACGCCTCCCCGAGCAGTCTTCCTTCACCGTGCGCTCCCATGACGACAATAATCTCCTCCGTCCCCTCAGGAATGACGGGCTCATGTGCGCCGGGGACCTTTACAGGAAAGTGGCGGGATCCGTCCGCCTCCACAAGCAGCACATCGTAGCGCTCCCGCGCGGCGCTCCAGCCGGCTGTATCGGGCGCGGAAAGCTTTACTCCGTCCGGCTCCGGTATTCCGATCACGTCGCAGGGGGGCTGCAGAGCTTCAGGGATCTCCCCGGGAGACTCTCCCGGCAAGGGCGCAGGAAAGACCAGCGCCCGGGAGCCCTCGCAGAGCTGCATTCCCGGCCTTCCCTCCGGCCGGTAGATGTGTGTCGTCGTCGTCACGGCCGCGCGCACATGGGCCGCGGCAAGCTCCCCGGCCTTCCGCGCGATCAGCGTGCTCTTTCCGCCCGCCCCGACGACGGCAATGATCCTCGCGCCCATCAGGTCTCGTCGATCGACACCGCAAGGTCCGGCAGATCCGGATACGCGAGATATACGGCGTGCGAAAAGCGCTGCGCGCAGCCCGCCGCATCAAGTCCCAGCTCTCCCGTCACGTCCCGCTCGTAGGCAATCTCGTCGATATAGGCGTTCCGGTAATTGATCTGGTCGAGATACCAGCTCACATGCTCCGCCGGTTCGTCCTTCAGGAGCGCTTTGAGCGCGTCTTTCACGGCTTTTTCGTATTCTTCATAGGATACCATCTGACACTGTCCTCCCTGACGGATCGGATTCTCATTCACGCTTTCTCCATCATAGTTTTTCTTTTCCGGCCGCGCAAGCGCCGCCTTTTGCATATTGTTTTTTATAGGGTATCTGCTATCATAGATGCCATGGTCATCAGTCAGTACTTCGTGGAGTTTATCTTATACAGTTTTCTCGGCTGGATCTGGGAATGCACCTATGTCAGCTTCCGGACCGGTCACTGGGACAACCGGGGCTTCCTGCACGGGCCGGTCTGTCCGATTTACGGGACCGGCGCCGTTCTCGCATCCATCTGCTTCGGCTCCTTCCATATCCTCGGCTCTTCATCATCGCCGATCTGGCAGGTCTTCCTGATCAGCGCGGCGGCGAGCTTTGTGCTTGAATACTCAACTTCATGGCTCCTGGAAAAGCGTTTTCACGCCGTCTGGTGGGACTACAGCGACATGCCGCTCAATATCCACGGCCGGGTTTGTCTGCCCGCGACGCTCGCGTTCGGCATCGCCGGCGTCCTGATCGTCCGGTTCGTTATCCCGGTGGCGGAGGAGGTAAAATCCTTCATTCCGCCGCTCTTATCCGAGGCCGGGGCGCTCTTTTTCATGGCGCTTTTGTCCTCGGATCTCGTGCTCACCGTGCAGTCCCTCACGGATCTCGCCGCAAAGCTCGACGCGGCGGAAAAGGAATTCAATGACACGATGGAGGCGCGCTACCGCAGGGTTGATTACGAAAAGCAGCTCATTACCGCCTCGGTAAAGGGCGCGGGCATGGCGGCCAGGGACCGATTAAACAGTCTTTCGGAATCGCTGAGCAGCCGCCAGCAGTATGCGCTGCGCACGGTCCATCACTTCTCCGC
>CACZQP010000092.1 GCA_902783385.1 uncultured Lachnospiraceae bacterium
ACGGATCTTGACAGGATCGAAGCGGCGGCGGACAAGCTCCGCCCGGCCGTCATGGTCGTAGACTCGATCCAGACGATGTCAGCGCCATCCGTCGAAGCATCCCCTGGCTCGGTCTCACAGGTGAGGGAAGCGACGGGGAGGCTGATGCGCCTTGCAAAGGAGAGCGGCATCGCCATCCTGATCGTCGGACACGTCACGAAGGACGGCACGGTCGCAGGTCCGCGCGTCCTGGAACATATGGTGGACACGGTCCTGTATTTCGAGGGCGACCGCTACGCTGCCTATCGCGTGCTGCGCGGCGTCAAGAACCGCTTCGGATCGACGAACGAGATCGGTGTCTTCGAGATGTGCGGCGAGGGACTCATGGAGGTGCCAAACCCCTCCGAGTATCTGCTGGACGGGAGACCGTCCGATGCGAGCGGGGCGGTGGTCACCTGCTCCATGGAGGGGACGCGTCCCCTTCTTGTGGAAGTGCAGGCCCTGGTCACAAAGAGCAGCTTCGGCTTCCCGAAGCGCCAGGCGGCCGGAACGGATTTCAACAGAGTCAGCGTCCTGATGGCGGTCATGGAAAAGCGGCTGGGACTGCCGCTGTCGCAGTACGACGCCTATGTGAATCTGGCCGGCGGCATCCGGCAAAGAGAGCCGTCCCTGGACCTGGGCATCGTGATGGCGATCCTTTCCAGCTACCGTAACGAACCGGTATCGTCCGGCGTGGTCGCGTTCGGCGAGGTCGGCCTCTCCGGCGAGGTGCGGGCCGTCACCATGGCCGAGCTCCGTGTCCAGGAGGCGGCCAAGCTCGGCTTTACCACATGCATCCTGCCGAAAGCCAACGTGCGCAAAATGAAGCAGGTGAAGGGCATCACCCTCATCGGCGTCGAGTCGATCGCCGAGGTGAGAAAGTCATGAAAAAGCTCCTTCGTCCCGGCAGAAAATGGACGGATATCATTCCTGTTGCGGCGGTATTGTCCATCGTGCTGCTGATACTGGGCAGCATTATGAGCGGAGTGATCCTGAATCTGTTCGGACTCAGAGACCTGGTTCGCCGGATCTGCGGCAGTGACGACATCGCGGTGTTCATGTTCCAGTATCTTGGCTTTATCGGAATCTGGGGAGCGATGCTGCTGTTCATCCTCATGAAGGGAAACCGCCCGATGTGGAAGGCTTTCTGGTACAACGGGAAGGGAAACAACGGGAGAGGGCTGCTGTTTGGGATCCTTCTCGGATTCGGGGCGAACGCGCTCTGCGTCCTGCTTTCATATCTGAAGGGAGATATCAGATTATCCTTTCACGGGATCGATCCCGTTCTGGTCCTTACCTTTTTTGCGGCGATCTTTATCCAGTCAGGCGCAGAGGAGCTGGTGGACAGGCTCTATCTGTACCAGAAGCTGAGAAGAAGATACCGGAGCCCGCTGGTTGCAATCTTTGTTAACTCCCTGGTTTTCATGGCGCTGCACATGGCAAATCCCGGCTTCACTTTTCTGGCGGGATGTCAGATCGCATTGATCGGCGTCCTCTTCTCCCTGCTGGTGTACTACTACGACAGCCTGTGGGCCGCGATCGGTTTCCATGCCGCCTGGAATTATACCCAGAACATCCTCTTCGGTCTGCCAAACAGCGGCATTGTCTCCGCCTATTCCGTTTTCCGACTTGACGCCGCCTCCGCCCGCAACGGCCTTTTCTATAACGTGGGTTTCGGGGTGGAAGGAAGTATCGGAGCATCGCTTGTGCTGCTGCTGATTATTGCCGCTATTTACTATGTCAACAGAGGGAAGGGAGAGAAGACTGACCTATGGGCAACAGAGCCATCTGCGGCGCCTTCGCGTAGCGAAAATGCAGTCCCGGAAGGTTGACAAGAGGACATGATATGGTAAAATCTAAAGTAGTGTGCGCACCGTAAATGCGCTGCATATAGGGGAATCATACAGCGGCAGTATCACGGTCTCCAAAACCGTTCACGGGGGTTCGAATCCCTCTTCCCCTGCTCAGAAACAAGGGCTTTCAGCAGAAATTGCTGGAAGCCTTTTTCTATTTCCGGGCACAAGGAAAGGGAGGCTTGCGCGTTCATGGTATGATGATTAATGTGATTTGCGAAAGGAGACATCTGATGATGAAGCATCCACTGCAGTTGATAGCAGAAGAAAACAGGGCGGGAAAGGGGACAGGGATCTATTCCTGCTGCAGTTCCAATCCGTACGTCCTGCGCGCGGCGATCCGCAAGGCGATCCGGTATGACACGCCGGTCCTGATCGAGTCGACGGCGAACCAGGTCGACCAGTTCGGCGGTTACAGCGGCAAGACGCCGGAAGAGTTCCATGCGTGGGTCAGGGAGCTTGCGCTGGAGATGGGTCTTCCGGTGAAACACCTCATCCTGGGCGGCGACCACCTGGGACCGCTGACCTTTGCGGGACGGCCGGAGAAAGAAGCCATGGAACTGGCGGGAGATCTGGTCTATGCCTACGCAAAGGCCGGCTTCACAAAGATCCATCTGGATACCAGTATGCGGGTCGCGGACGACGATCCGCACGCGAGGCTGTCGGACGAAGTCGTCGCGAGGCGCGGTGCGGAATTGTGCGTCCGCTCCGAGCAGGGCTTTGCGGAGCTGCGGAAAAAGGATCCGGAGGCGCAGCCGCCGGTATACGTCATCGGGAGTGAAGTGCCGATCCCGGGAGGAGAGCAGGAGGCGACGTCCTCCGTCACCCCGACGGAGCCGGAGGCTCTGGAGCATACTTACCGGACGTTTGAGGAGGCATTTGCCCGGGCGGGCCTGCAGGATGCCTTTGACCGCGTGGTCGGTTTCGTCGTGCAGCCCGGCGTGGAGTTCGGGAGTGAGAGCGTATTCGTTTATGATCCGGATAAGGCGCGCGGCATCACCGCCGCCGCGAGAAGCTATCCGAATATTGTCCTCGAGGGTCATTCCACGGATTACCAGCCGCGGCGAGCTCTGCGCAATATGGTGACGGACGGTGTCGGGATTCTCAAGGTCGGTCCCGCGCTGACGTTCGCCTGCAGGGAGGGTCTCTACGCGCTGGAGAATATCGAGAAGGAGCTGCTGCTTCGCGGCGCGTCCTTCGAGCCGAGCGCTTTCCGCTCCGTGCTGGACGAAGTCATGTGTGAAGACGACGGGAACTGGAGGAAGTATTATCCGGGCAATGAGGCGGAGCAGGCATATCAGCGCGCGTTCTCGCTCTCTGACAGATCGCGCTATTATATGGCAGTGCCAAAAGTGCAGGAGGCTGCGCGGAAGCTGATGGACAATCTGTCCGGAGCGATGGTTCCTTACGTGCTTTTGGACCAGTACCTGCCGCTGCAGGCGTGGCGCGTGCGCGAGGGTCTGCTTTCCGGCGACCCGGAGAGCATCCTGGAAGACCGAATCGGCGATATGATTGACGATTATCTGTATGCAACCGGTGTGACGGACACAGCGATGATGTGAGGAGATATTTATGAGAGATATCATCTGTATCGGGGAACTGGTCATCGACTTTCTGCCCGGAAAGGAACCGTTTACATTTACGCAGAACGCGGGCGGCGCTCCCGCGAACGTCGCGATCGCGGCGGCGAGAAACGGTCTGAAGGCAGGCATGATCACCAAGGTCGGCAGGGATGACTTCGGGAAATTCCTGTTCCGCGTCCTGGAAAAGGAAGGCGTCGAGATCCTCTCTCCCGACATGACGGACGAGGCGGTGACGACGCTCGCCTTTGTAACGCTGACGGAGTCGGGGGAGAGAAGCTTTGTCTTCGGCCGCAAGCCCGGAGCGGACATGTTCCTTGCGGACAGGGACGTCAGGGATGAGGATCTTGCGGAGACCACGGTCCTGCATGCCGGCTCCTTCGGACTCTCGGGAGGCATTACGAGGGAGACGACCATTCACGTCCTCGAGAGAGCGCATGAGCTTGGAAAGATTGTGAGCTTCGACATCAATTACCGGAACGTCGCGTGGAAGGACGACAAAGAGGCGTGCGCGCGCGAGGTCAGGACGCTCCTGCCGGTGATCGACCTCCTGAAGGTCTCTGACGAAGAGGTCGATATGCTGGGCGGCGAAGCGGCGATCCCTGCTCTTATGAAGGAGAACGGGATCACGGTCTGCGCGCTCACCCGCGGCGCGGACGGCGTGAGCTGCTATTTCGAAGGGGAAGATATCTTCTGCAAGGGTTACCCTGCGCCCGTCGTCGCGGATACGACCGGCGCCGGCGATGCCTTCTGGGGCGGCTTCCTGTCGCAGCTTCTGCACAGCGGCGTGACCGGCACAAAGGACATCACGAGGCAGCTGATTGCCGACGCGGCGGATTACGGCAACATCAGCGGATCGCTCTGCGTAAGGGAGAAAGGCGCGCTTTCTTCCCTTCCCGGCCGCGACGAGATCCTGGCTTACCGCGCGGAACACGGTTGGACTGCCAGATAGAACGCACAGGAAGAGGGGCCCCGGGCAAGCGCGCCGGGCAGGCAGCCGGACAGAGCGCACCGGCTGACAGCGGTTCAGAGCGTACAGGATAAGGACGGACGTCTTGAAAACACTCGGAAAAAACGCGTCGGATATCAAAAAGGAAAACCGCGGGAAGGTGCTGGAGCTGGTCGCGACCGGCAGGTGCCGCACGCGCAGAGACCTCGTTGCCTCGATGGGGCTGACCAAGATGGCGATCTCCAACATCGTGACCGAGCTCATTGAAAAAGAGTTCCTCACGGAGGAGGAGAAGCGGCCGTCGAACCGCGCGGGAAGACGCTCTATGACGCTCGCGGTCTCACCGAACGCGCCGAAGGTCGTCGGCCTCCTCATTATCCGCGAGCGCGTGGA
>CACZQP010000093.1 GCA_902783385.1 uncultured Lachnospiraceae bacterium
CATGTCGCCCGAGGGCGAGAAGCGCATCTTGACATGGCCGTACTGGCCGTGTCCGCCGGACTGCTTTTTATACTTGTACTCCACATCGGAGTTCTTTTTGATGGTCTCGCGGAAGGCCACCTTCGGCTTCTCCGTCTCAATCTCGACGTTGTATTCGTTCTGCAGCATGCTCTTGATGACCTCGAGCTGCAGGTCGCCCACGCCGTACATCAGGGTCTGGCGCATCTCCGCGTCGTTGACCGCCTTGAAGGTCGGATCCTCGGAGGAGATCTTCGCCATCGCCTGTGCGATCTTGTCGATATCGTTCTTGTTCTTTGCCTTATAGCGAATGTAGGTGTAAGGCGTGGAGATATCCATCTTCGCATACTGGATCGGATGCGCCTTCGTGGAGAGCGTATCTCCCGTCTTCGCCTCGCCGAGCTTTGCGAGTGCGCCAAGGTCGCCCGCCATCAGCTCCGGAACCTCGGTCGTGGAATTCCCCTGCATCACGTAGAGCTTGCCGATCTTGAACTCGGAATCCAGCTCCGAATCATAGACCTGGTCATCGGTCTTGAAGACGCCGGAGCGGACCTTGATCAGCGAATATCGGCCGATGAACGGATCCACGATCGTCTTGAAAATGAATGCCGACTTCGGCTTGGAGAAATCGAAGTTCGCCTCGAAGATCTCGTTCGTCTTCATGTTGATGCCGCTCATCTTGCGGTTTTCGGGCGCGGGCATGTACTTCACGATATCGTCGAGGAGCGTGAAAACGCCGCGGCCGAGCAGACCCGAACCCATCTCCACGGGAACGATCGAGCCGTCCAGCACGTTCGTGCGGACCGCAGAGCGGATCTCCGCCTCGGAGAACGTGTCGCCGCCGAAGTAGCGCTCCATAAAGTCCTCGCTCGTCTCTGCGATGGACTCCATCAGTACCTCGCGGTAGTTGGTCAGGTATTCCTGGTTGTAGTCCGGAACGTCGCACTCCTTGACTTCCTTGCCTTCCCAGCGAAAGCCCTTCTCCTGGATGACATTGACGTAGCCGACGAACTCCTCGTTCTCGCGGATCGGCAGGTTAAACGGCGCGATCTTCTTGCCGTAGTCCGCCGTCAGAGCCTCGACGATCTGCCTGTAGGATGTGGAGTCGATATCCATATCCGTTACGAAGAACATGCGCGGGATATTGTACTTTTCACACAGATCCCATGCGCGCTCCGTGCCGGCTTCCACACCGGATTTGCCGGAGATGACAATGATCGCCGCATCCGCGACGCTGATTGCTTCCTCGACCTCACCGATAAAATCGAAATATCCGGGCGTATCCAGAATATTGATCTTGCAGTCCTGCCACTCGATCGGGATGAGCGACGTCTTGATCGAGATCCCTCTCTTCTGCTCCTCCTTCGTGAAGTCGCTGACGGTGTTGCCGTCCTCGACCTTGCCCATGCGCGAGGTCAGACCCGCAAGGTAGCACATCGCTTCGGTAAGAGTCGTCTTACCGCAGCCGCCGTGTCCCAGAAGTACAACATTCCTGATTTTGTCGGTTGTGTAAACTTTCATATCCTCTCCTCCGGTTACTGTGTTTCACTAAGTTTTACTGGGTCCGGATGTCTGTCCGGCGCCCGCCGAATAAACGCCTTATCCCCGGCAAAGGCACGGTCAGGCGCAAATCCTTTACTATTTTACTAAATCAGCCTTTTAAATACAAGATTTCCCTGATTGTTCCGCGCGTTATATCTCCCGCGGCGTCTCTTACGCCCCCTGCAGATTTGCGTGCTTTCCGACCAGATAACAGACGGCAAATGCCGCGACGTCCGCAGCGACGATCGTGGAGCCGACAGGGGTCCCCGCGAGAATGGAGACAAGGATCCCGGCCAGCGCACAGACGACGGACAATACCGCGGAACACACCGTGACCGAGAAAAAGCTCTTGAAGATCCGCATTGCCGAGAGCGCGGGGAAGATCACGAGCGCCGAAATAAGGAGCGAGCCCACAAGGTTCATGGCCAGGACGATGATGACGGCGATGACGACCGCGATCATCAGATTATACCTGTCTGCGCTGATGCCGGCCGCCCGCGCAAAGCTCTCATCGAACGTGACGGCGAAGATCTTGTTGTAAAAAACGACAAAGATCAGCACGACCGCAACAGACAAAATGACGCACAGCGCCACCTCGCGCCTGGAGAGCGTCAGGATCGACGTCGAGCCGAACAACGTGCTGCATACGTCCCCCGAGACATTCGCAGAGGTCGAGAAAAGATTCATCAGGAGATACCCGAACGCCAGCGCACCCACGGAGATCATCGCGACGGCCGCATCGCCCTTGATCTTTGCATTCTGTCCCGTGCGCAGCAAAAGGACCGCGCAGATCACCGTGACCGGAAGGACAAGGAGCATTTCATTTGTAAGCCCCAGGACCGCCGCGACCGACATCGCGCCGAACGCCACATGGGATAAGCCGTCTCCGATAAAGGAAAAGCGCTTTAACACCAGGATGACGCCGAGGAGCGAGGAGCACAGCGCGATCAATACGCCCACGATCAGTGCATAGCGCACGAACGGGTACTGCAGATAAAACATCAGTGTTGAGATCATTCCTTCACCTCCTCCGGGGCCGCAAGAAAATACTTCCCGATATCGCTCCTTAAGTACTCCTCCTTGGTGCCGAAAAACACCCTGCCCCCGATGTGCAGGATATGGCTCGCATAGCGCACGGCCGCCGCGATATCGTGGGACACCATGATGATCGTGACGCCGCTCCTGTTGAGCGATGCGATCAGCTCATACATCTCCGCGGTGACCTTCGGGTCAAGCCCCGAGACCGGCTCGTCGAGCAGAAGGACCTTCTGCGCCGCGCACAGGGCGCGCGCAAGCAGCACTCTCTGCTGCTGTCCTCCAGAGAGTTCCCGGTAACAGCGGTTCTCAAGATCCGCGATATCCATGCGCTTCATATTCTCTTCCGCCAGCGCCCGGTCCGCCTTGCTGTAAAACGGAAGAAATCCGCGGCGGCCCTGACAGCCCGACAGAACGACCTCCCGGACCGACGCGGGGAAATCCCGCTGCACCAGCGTCTGCTGCGGCAGATAGCCGATCTCGCCGTCCCGCAGTTCCTTCTCCATCAATACACGGCCCCCGATCGGCTCCTGGAGACGCAGGAGCGTCTTCATCAGCGTGGACTTGCCGGAACCGTTTTCTCCGACAATGCAGAGATAATCGCCTTCGTTTACCGTAAAATTCAGATGCTCCAGGATACTCTGTCCGTCGTAACCGAGAGACAGATCCTGCACCGTGATAAGTGCCATATTTATTCTCCGTTCAACGCTTCCTTCAGGACGGCAAGGTTTCCCTCCATGATCGAGAGGTAGCTTGCTCCCGCTTCGATGTCCTGTGACCTGACCTGCTGGATCGAGTTGAGAGAAAGGATCTTCTTTTCTCCCCCCGCCGTGTTTGCCGCGATCGTCTCCGCGATCTTCCCGTCCGATCCCTCGATCGTCAGGATCGCAGGGAGCGAAAGCTCATCCGCCTTGCCGGAAAGAAATGCGATCGTCTCAAAGCTCGCCTCCGTCTCCGCAGAGCACCCGGGGAACGCCGCATAGTAGGTGAGGCCGTAATCGTCCGTCAGATACCGGAAGGGAAACCTGTCGCCAAACAAAAGCGTACTTCCCGAAGCGGAGGCGACCGCTTCCTCATACTCCAGGTCAAGTGCTTTCAGCTTCTGCGTATATGCATCCAGATTCTCCTGATAACGCTGTGCATTCTCCGGATCCGCCTCCCCAAGGGCAGCTGCGATCTGTTCGCAGAAAAAGACCGCATTCTTCAGCGAAAGCCAGACGTGCTCATCAAGCTCCGCTTCTTCATCATGGTGATGCTCCTCTTCTTCGCCGGCATCATGATCTTCGTGTTCGTGCTCTTCGGCTGCGTCATGATCCTCATGTTCGTGCGCTTCCATGCCCGGCACGATCTCCTCTTCCTTGACGTTTTCGCCGAGAAGATCCATCAGACACAGCACTTTCCTCTCCGGGTCCGCCTGCCGCTCCAGCGCGTCCCGGATCCAGCCGTCGGACGCTCCGCCCACATAGATAAGCAGCTCACAGTCCGTGATCTTAAGCATGTCCGCGGCTGTCGGCTGATAGCTGTGCAGATCGACGCCGTTGTCCAAAAGAAGCGTAAGGTCCACATTCTCCCCACCGTCGCCGACGATATTCCGCGCCCAATCATATTCCGGGAAAATGCTGGTTACGATCCTTATCTTTCCCTCTTCCTTTGCCGCTGACGATGGAGCCGCCGCCGCGCCGCAGCCCGAGAGCAGCAGTATGCACACGAGAAACACCGCAACGTATCCCGTTTTCTTCCTTACGATACGATTCATTCCTCTTTCCCTTCTTCCTGCGCCCTGCTGCAGGAATCACATATTCCGTAAAAAACCGTCCGCATCGGATCCAGCATAAAATGATGCTCCTCGGCGAGATGTCCTCGGATCTGCGAGAGCTCATCGCAGTGCAGATGGATCAGCTTACCGCACACCTCACACTTGCAGTGAAAACAGTACACATCCTCGCAGTGATCCTTTTCCGCGACATACTCAAAGCACGCCGGGGAATTGGCATCGATAATGTACTTGTTCAGCACACCCTCGCTCACCAGATTCTCCAGCTGCCGGTACACCGTGGACTGTCCGATCGACGAGCCCTGCTCCCTGAAATGCTCGCAGACATCGCTTGCCGTGATATGCACTCCGGGCATTGTCTCCAGATATCGCATCAGGATCTCCCGCTGCCTGGTTCTGTATTTCGGTTTGACATTCATGGTCACATAACCTCCAAATTGAAAACCATTCCCGATTTTAAAGAAGACCTGCTGCCTTGTCAATAGAATTGGGAATGATTTTCATTTTCAGATTGCGATTTACCGGTTGACAAGCTCGGTTTGCTGTCATAAAATAAGCTTTGCTTTAAAACGAAGTGTGGCTCAGTTTGGTAGAGCGCTGCGTTCGGGACGCAGAGGTCGCAGGTTCAAATCCTGTCACTTCGATACAAAAATGGATGTCCGC
>CACZQP010000094.1 GCA_902783385.1 uncultured Lachnospiraceae bacterium
CTGATCAACGAGCATGCGATCATGCAGCAGGCCTACACGCAGGCCAACGAGATGGTACAGCTCTCCACGCAGCAGGCCCAGGATATTCTGGACCGTGCCGTCGCGGAGGCAAACGCTTACCGCACCAGCGCTTCCCAGTATATGGACGGCATGCTTGCTCAGCTTGAGGATCTCACGGCGCAGACAATGACGACCGCAAATGCGGCGCAGAACACGCTGATCGGGAGCCTTGGCGAATACCTGAACACGATCCGCCAGAACAGGCAGGAGATGGCGGTACAGGCCGCACAGCAGCAGCAGGAAGCGCTGCAGGCTGACACGGAAGCCGCCGATAACCTTGTGGAAGAGGCAGAAGCCGGCGCGAAGGATGCCGTCCAGCAGACCACACAGGAGCTCAAGCTTATCTGAACCTTTTTCGGTGAGGACAGTGATGGGTTCACTGCAGCAGGGAAATAAACTATGAATATGGCGGGGCGGTCTGTTAGCACAGTCCGCCCCGTTTTCAGATCGGAGAAGCTTCAGGGGCCCGTTCCCATGGAAATACGCAGGATCACAGATGCTGACGCCGGTCAGCGGCTCGACAAGTACATAAGGCGCATCCTGCCGGATGCCGCAACATCCTTTCCCCACAAAATGCTTCGGAAAAAGAACATCACCGTCAATGGGAAAAAGGCTGACGGCTCCTATTTGCTTCGGGTGGACGATGAGGTGACGTTTTTCCTCTCGGAAGAGACGTTTGCGCATCTGTCCGGAAAAGCAGCGCATCCTGCATCCATTTCAGGCAGCACCGGTGACGACGAAGCGGATGGGCGCAGCAAGGCATCTGCGCTCTGGACCAGGGCCTACCGGGAACTTCCCATAGGCAAGGACCGCATAATCTATGAAGATGCACAGGTCCTCATCCTCGATAAGCCTGCCGGCGTCCTGGCCCAGCAGGCGCGGCCGGACGATCTGTCTGTCTGTGAATGGCTGTGCGGCTACATGACGGCAGCTAATGAGCTTACCGCCGCGGGATCGGCGCACTTTAAGCCGACTGTCTGCAACCGCCTGGACCGCAATACCGGCGGCCTCATTATCTGTGCGAAGACAGATGCGGCTGCCAGGCAGATTTCAAAGGTCATACGTGAAAATACCCTGCGGAAAGAATATGCGGCGCTCGTAGATGGGTTGCTCCCCGCAAGCGGCGAGATCGAGGGGTATCTGCTGAAGGACGAGAAGCTGAACCGGGTCACTTTTTTTAAGGAGCCTGTGCCGGGTGCAAAATACAGCAAAACCGTCTATTGCCGCACTGCTGCCGGGAACGGGCGCAGCATCGCACGCGCGGAGCTGATCACTGGCAGAACGCATCAGCTGCGCGCGCACTTTGCTTCGATCGGTCATCCCATCGTCGGAGACAGGAAATACGGCGGCACGACGTCAGAGCAGAAGACGGCGCATTCATCAAAGAGCATCGGGCAGCTATCAGGATTAAAGGGTCAGTGCCTGACCTGTGTGAGGATCACCTTTCCCGAAATGCAGGGCGCACTCGCCGCGCTCTCCAAGCGATCCTTCTCCTGCCGGATTCCTGATTATTACAACCGCATGCTGCAGGGATAAAGGGAGATAGCAGATGGCAACCTGGAGTTCCAGAGGCCTCAGGGGCAGCGTCCTCGAGGAGATGGTCAACCGGACCAACGAAAAGTACAGAGAGCAGAAGCTGGCGCTGATTCAGAAGGTCCCGACACCGATCACGCCGGTGCAGATCGACAATGCGTCCCGCCATATCACGCTCGCCTATTTTGAACAGAAGAGCACGGTCGATTATATCGGGGCAGTGCAGGGGATTCCTGTCTGCTTTGATGCCAAGGAGTCCGCTGACACGACGTTTGCCCTTCAGAATGTCCACCCGCACCAGGTGGCCTTCATGCAGGAGTTTGAAGCACAGGACGGCATTGCGTTCTTCCTCATCTATTATTCGTCGGAGGATCTTTATTATTATCTGCCGCTTCGGCATTTTCTGCCGTTCTGGGAGCGCGCAGAAAAAGGCGGACGCAAAAGCTTCCGCCTTGATGAGCTGGACAGGACGTTCATCCTGCCTAAAAAGCACGGGATTCTGGTTCCTTATCTGGAAATGATCAACAAGGATCTGTCAGAACGTCAGCCTCCCGCATGACCGCGAGGGTCTTCTCCACTGCTTCCGGAATAAACTTTTCCGCCGGCAGGTCCAGCAGTGCAGGATCAAAGACTTCCACTGAAAAAACACCGTCATACCCGATCTTTTTCAGGTTCTTCAGCATCGGGACGATGGGGCATGCCCCGTCGCCGGGCAAGTAGCTTTCCTGACGGATGAGCGTGCCGGCCTCCTTGTCGGGGCAGTCGCTCGTGTGGACAATGAAGATCTCGTCCTTTTTCGCCTTCAGAATGTCTTCCACAGGGGAGCGCATTGCAAAATGATGCCAGGTGTCCAGAAGGATCCCGACATTTTCGCGGCCCGTCTGCCGGATGATCGAAAGCGCCTGGTCAAAGGTCTGTACAGAGCTCGCAGGTACGCCCATGTATTCAAGCGCAAGCCGGATTCCGTAGGGTTCGGCCAGGTCGGAGAGCGCTGTGAGCGCCTCCGACGTAGCCGCGTTGATCCTGCCTGAATCCGTCTCCGGCACCTTGAAGGAGGCGATGACCTCGATGCAGTCGCAGCCGATCTCCCTGCTGCAATAGAACAGGTATTCCGCTGCCTCCTTTAACAGGCGCATGCTCCGTTTGTCGTTAAAGGAAATGCTCTCAATGGAATTGATGCACGGAACGCACATGTCCCGGCTCTCCAGAGCTTCCCGGATCTCCCGGAGCGTGCCGCCGCTCCGCAGGTGATCCATAAGACACACCTTTCGCAGCTCGATCCGGCGGATCCCGCGGTCACCGCAGTCCGCAATATGCTGCAAAAGGCTGCCCTTTGCCATGATGGAGGCTTCATTCATACAGAATTGCATGGTTCTTCTCCGCTTATTTCTCGATGCCGCGCTTCTTCATCCACGCGGGAAGCTCTTCCGGCTTCTTTCCGCAGTAGCGGCAGAAGCGGTAGCGGCAGGTCTCGCAGACCCCCTTGTTCGCCTTGACCGGCGGCTCGCCCTTGATATTATCCTCGAGGAATGCGATGAGCTCTTTGAGCTTGTCCTCTTCCCCGTCCACAGCGAGCGTCACGGCGCCTTCATTGCCGCCGATGCCGCCGCAGCACACCAGCTTTGCCTCACAGTCAAAGAGCTGGCGGATCGCCTCGATCTCCGTGACGACGATGGTGTTGCCCAGGCAGTACATCCCGCAGTCGGCGCCCATGGAGAAGTCGATGTGCGTCGCGCCGCCAAGTGCCTTTGCGGCATCGCGGACGTTCGGTACGAGCTTCTCGAGGCCGACCGGCGTGATCATCGTCAGTCCCTTCGACGTGACGGGCCCGATGATGCGCGGGACGGTTCCTCCGTCAAAGCCGGCAGTGATGATGCCGACATAGCCGTCGGGGTCGACCGCGTTCGCGCCCTTGATGACGACGGTCTCCGCGTGGAAATCGCTGAGCGCGTCGGCAAGGGACTTATCCGGCTGTGCCTCACCCTTGAAAAAGACGTTCGGGAAGCTCTTTCTGCTGTCGGGAGCCGTCACGCAGAGGAGTCCCTCGCAGCTGATTCCCGCGGTACATAGTCCGGGTTCGATGGAGTGGTCATTTAAGAGTTCCTGCGCAAGAAAGGCATTTGTCGTGCCGCCGGCAAGTAGGAGATAGGCGTCCGACCACGCCTTTTTGACCTGCGGCATCTGCACGACCGCCTTGGCGATCAGTCGTCTGGATTCAGAAGATGTGAGAGTAAATACAGCTTTCATTCGATTCCCTCCTCAGTTTGGGATGTATTATATAGTTATGATATATTATACTTCGGTGCATGGAATTTGGCATTGCCGTTTCTGCTTTTTTCCAGGCGGAATCATACATATTTTCCTGATTTTTCTTGACTTTTTCCACTTTGGATGGTAGTTTATTAGGGTATGCCGCATGGTGGGGTAATAGGGCATGCGCTGTCAGGTACTGCAGCGCAGCCAAAGTGCGGGGAACCGCCACCGTAACCAGCGAGACTGGA
>CACZQP010000095.1 GCA_902783385.1 uncultured Lachnospiraceae bacterium
GTCCGAACGCGGAAATGGTCAGCTTTAAAGGTCTCACGCTTCCTCCTCCCACGTTTTTTCGATCAGGGCCTTCATGTAGGCCGCCTGCTCCCCACTCATCGGCTGCCCGTTCTGGAGCTCATAAAAGTCGGAAAACAGTTCGTACGGCGACTTGCTCTCGACCGCCTCATCCCCGGTGACGGCCGCGTTTCTTCGCGTTCGCTTATTGTCGTAGTCCAGCTTCATAAGACGATGGTATATCGTGCGGAGCTTTGCAATCGCATCCGGGACATCCTCCTCGTCCGTCAGGGTGATGTGCGTATAGTCTTCCTGCCAGGTCGTGTTCTCGTACTTTGAGCGCAGCGTCAGCTCCTCATAAGTCCCCTTTAGCTCCACCAGGTCATGCTGCGGGATGAGGTCCGCAGTCCGGCAGGATATCGTTCCTTTTTCCGAAAGCTCGACGATCGTGACCGACTTTTTGTCTTTCGCCTCCGAAAAGGAATACTTCAGCGGTGTCCCGCAGTAGCGGATCCGCTCTGAGCCGCAGTTCTGCGGGGAGTGAATGTGTCCGAGCGCCACATAGTCGAACGGCGCAAAGATCTCCGCGTCCACGTTGTCGGAGCCGCCGACGGAGATCTCCTCCGATTCGGAGCGCGACGCGCCGGTGACAAACTGGTGCGTCACCAGGACATTGCGCCTTTCGGGGTCGACGTGCATGTCTTCGACCGCACACCGGATCGCATCCGTGTAGCTCAGGATCTCCGTCTCTTCGTGATACCTGCGGACGTGCGCAGGCTTCACAAAGGGGAGCATGTAGACATACAGCTCTCCGAATTCGTCCTTCATGCAGACCGGCTCGATCCTGCCGTTATAAACAGGCGACATGTGGATTCCGCCCGCATCCATGATCCTTGCGCCGAACGCGATGCGCTCCGGTGAATCGTGGTTCCCGGCGATCACAAACACCTGGAGGCTTCGCCTGGCGAGCGCAACGAGGAAATCGTCAAAAAGGCTGACGGCTTCCGCGGAGGGGACCGCCTTGTCGTATACGTCACCGGCAATGATGACGCCGTCCGGCCCTTCCGCATCGATGATCTCCAGGATCTTTTTCAATATATACTCCTGCTCCTCCAGCATGGAGTATTCGTTCACGCGTCTGCCCAGATGAAGATCCGATAAATGTATGAATTTCATGCCGCTCCTCCGTTTCATATCTCTTTTAATAGTATCACGATTTTCAAAGCGCTCCGCCTCCCTGTCTGATCTCCTTGCTTTTCTCCTTCGTTCGTTATATAGTAGCAAAGTCGTCCGGGCGCAGATGCCGGATCGGCTGAGGAGTTCGGCCTCTAAATCCTCCTCATTAAATAACAAAACCAAGGAGAAAAAGAATGAAGAAGAGTAACATCGCCGGCCTGCCCGCAGAGCTGAAGTGCCTGCTGCGCAGTGTCCCGTCCCTCACTGTGGCGGTCTTTGTCGTCGCCACGATCGCCATGAACCTGCTTGCCAATAAGAGCATCGACCTGCCCGTCTCGTTTCTTGCGCTGGACTGCGGCATCATCGTGTCCTGGATCATTTTCCTGTGCATGGATATCGTCACGCGTCAGTTCGGGCCGCGCGGCGCGACGCTCCTGTCGGTCGTCGCGATCGGCGTAAACCTCGGCATGTGCGCCATTTTTTATGTGGGAAGCGTCATCCCGGGCACCTGGGGCGAATCCTATGTGGACGGCATGGAGACCGTGATCAATACCGCGCTCGACAATACGCTGGGCGGCACCTGGTATATTCTGCTGGGGAGCTCTATTGCCTTCTTTGTGTCGGCGCTCGTCAACAACTTTTCCAACTGGTACATCGGCGTACACCTGGCAAAAAAGGCGGCGGACGGATCCGGGAGCTTCAGGAATTTCGCCGCACGCAGCTGGATCTCCACAGGCCTCGGACAGTTTGTCGACAATCTCACCTTTGCGCTTATCGTGAGCCGCCAGTTTTTCGGCTGGACGATGGTGCAGTGCTTCATGTGCGCACTCACCGGTGCGCTGGCGGAGCTGCTTTTTGAAGTGATCTTCTCCCCGGCCGGCTACCGCATCTGTGAGAAATGGAGAGCGGAGGGCGTCGGGGAAGCCTATCTGCGGGAGTATCCGTTCCGACAGGCGAAATGATTATAAAAACAGACGAGAAGGAGACGACTATGAACGTGCTCATCACCGGCACTTCCCGCGGCATCGGCCGCGAGATCGCTGCATACTTCCTGGAACAGGGTCACTGCGTCTTCGGCATCGACAAGCGGGCCTGCTCCATCACAGATCCGTCCTACCGGCATTTTGTCTTTGACATCCGCGACGCGGAAGGCGCCGCCGTTCCGGGTCTTGAGCTGCTGCCCGACATTCTGATCAACTGCGCGGGCGTCCAGGACGAGGACGACATCGATGTGAACCTGAAGGGAACGATCGCAATGACGGAGCGGTACGGAATCCATCCGGGCATCCGCGCCGTTTTGATGATCGGCTCCGCGAGCGCGCATACGGGCTCGGAGTTTCCCGCCTATGCGGCGAGCAAGGGCGGCGTCCTGTCCTATGCCAAAAACGTCGCTCTGCGGATTGCGCCGTACGGCGCCGTATGCAATTCCCTGGATCTCGGGGGTGTAAAGACACAGTCCAACCTGCCCGTGACAGAGGACCCCGTCCTCTGGGCAAAGATCATGGCGCGCACGCCCCTAAAGCGCTGGATGAGCGAGCGCGAAGCTGCGGAATGGGCCTATTTCCTGACCGTCACGAACCGCTTCTGCACCGGGCAGAACATCCTGGTCGACGGGCTCGAAGCCGGCGATGCGCACTTTATCTGGCCAACGGCTTAGCCTGCGCTAAGCCGTCAGGATCTGCGCTGCTGCCTTGGGTCTTTATCCGGCCGACGGCTTAGCCTGCGGCTCCAGATAATCCTCCAGCGCTTTGAAGTCCCCGTGCGGATATCCGCTGATATCCGCGCCGGACTGATTGATCATGCAGTCCGTCAGGAGAAACACCTTCATCCCGAGCTGCGCGGCGATCATATCTTCGTCCGTATTGTTCCCCACCATCAGACAGTCCTGTGCGGACAGATCGAGCCGCCGCAGGATCTCCCGGTAATAATCAAGGTTCGGCTTGCAGAAGCCGATGTTCTCATAAGTCGTAACCAGCGCAAAATCGTCCGGAGAAAGTCCCGCCCAGCGGATCCGGCTCTGTGTCGCGATCGCCGGAAAGATCGGGTTGGTGGCAAGCACGACCGTCATCCCCGCCGCCTTCAGGCTGCGCACGATCTCTGCCGCCTTCGGCGTAAAGCCGCAGTGCTCGCGGCACTTCTGAAAATCCACCGTGTAGAATTCGTCGATCAGCGCCCTGCTCTCTTCCAGCTTGTCGCCGCATAGCGGCGCAAAATCCTCCCAGAAGACTTCTTCGTTGGTGCGGCTTCCGTCGTTGCGGACCATGGCCGCCGTTCCGCGCCATACGGCATCGATCAGCGCTTTCTTTTCGAAGCCGAACGGCGCCAGCTTTTCGGCAAGATACCCGAAATAGACCCTGGTAAACAGTTTTTCATCCATGGGCAGGAGCGTACCGTCGAGATCAAAGAGTACCGCTTTCATTTCAGTATCCTCCGTAATGCTTTTTCATCCGCGTCAGGCA
>CACZQP010000096.1 GCA_902783385.1 uncultured Lachnospiraceae bacterium
AGACCTTGGATGCGTAACTTAAGATCAGGGAGGCGATCAGGCCGACGATAACGACCAGAATAACCGCAATTAATATTAAGCCCATTTTCTCCTCCTTTCCTTAAGAGAACATTCCGTTGAAGCCCATGAAGCTGAGCGACAGGATCGCAGCCGTGACGAGGACGATCGGAACGCCGCGGAAGGACTCAGGAATCCGGCTCTGATCCTCGATCTTGCTGCGGACGCCAGCCATGATCAGCATGGCGAAAAGGAATCCGATGCCGGCACCGAATGCCTGTACGAGAGACTCGATGTAATTGAGCCCGTCGTCGATATTGGAGATGCAGACACCCAGGACCGCGCAGTTCGTCGTGATCAGCGGCAGGAAGATGCCGAGTGAGGAATACAGCGCAGGCATGCTCTTCTTCATGAACATTTCGACCAGCTGCACCAGCGCCGCGATGACCAGGATGAATACCAGTGTCTGCAGATAGCCGATGCCGAATTTGTTAAGAAGCTGCTGAATCGGCCATGTGACAGCCGTCGCAAGCACCATGACGAACGTGACGGCGATGCCCATGCCCTTGGAGGATTCGATGTCCTTGGAGACGCCGAGGAACGGGCAGATACCGAGGAACTGTGCCAGCGGATAGTTATTGACCAGCACCATGCTGATGATGATAATCAGGATCTTTGTGAAGCTCATATCTTATGCCGCTCCTTTCTCCGCACAGGCGCTCTTGTCCGTGCAGGAATCTTCCATTGCGCATCCCGCGCAGCCGAAGTCGTTCTTGATCTTGCTCTTGTCTCTGGTCAGGTAGTGAACCGCCGCCATGACGATCGCAAAAGCAAAGAAACCGCCCGGAACCAGCGTCATGATGCTCATGCCCGGGATGAAGTTGGAAAGAATCGGGATCCCCTTCCAGGATGCGGGCGCAAGTCCGAACCAGGAACCGGCAAGCCATGTGCCTGTGCCCAGGATCTCACGGATGGTGCCCATGACCATCAGCGTGAGCGTGAAGCCAAGGCCCATGCCGATTCCGTCAAGTGCGGAATCCACGACGCCGTTCTTGCCGGCAAACATCTCCGCGCGGCCCAGGATGATGCAGTTGACGACGATCAGGGGCAGGAACAGTCCGAGGGCCGAGTAGAGGCTCGGGACGAACGCCTGCAGGAGCATCTGGACGATCGTGACGAATGCCGCGATGACCGTGATGTAGCAGGGAATACGGACATTGTCGGGAATAAAGTGATGAACGGCGGAAATAACGATATTGGAGCAGATCAGGACGGCCGTTGCCGCAAGACCCATGCCGACTGCCGTCTCGACCGACGTCGACGTCGCCAGCGTCGGGCAGGTGCCGATGACGAGCACCAGGACCGGATTTTCCTTGATCAGTCCGTTCGTGAGAATGCTCAGTTTACTCTTTTGATTTTCCATGACAACCTCCTATCAATGAAGCATCGCATACTTCGCGAGCGCTTCATAAACGCCGGCATGCAGCGCGGTACCGGTCACAGAAGCACCGGAAATGAAAGCAAAGGGCGCGCCGGACTGCGTCTGGACGTTCTCTTTCTTGACGTTCTGCGTATTCAGCGCAGTGAGGCCCGTATACTGCCCGAGATAATCAGCGACAAAGTTCTTTGTGCCGACACCGGGCGTATCCTCGTGGTCCGTCACCTCAACGCCCGTGATCTCGCCGTCCTTGTCGATGCCCACCATCATGGTGAGCGTTCCGCCGAAGGAGCCTGTCTCGACCGTAAATACGGCGCCCGCGCCGTTATTTGCCGTGTAGACATCCGTCACAGTGGCTTTCCCGGTCTCGGATGTGAGGTCCATCGTATCTGTCACGGAAGTAAAATCGTCCGCATCCGCAAGAAGCGCTTTTCTCGTTGCGACTGCAGCTTTCTCCGTATTTGCTGCAATGACGGGCGACGAGACGAAATTCGTCAGTGCCAGCGCCAGTGTCGCGACAAAGCAGATGCAGGACAAAACGATGACCGGCCGGAAAAATTCTTTTTTATCAAAGTCTTTCATTATGCGGCCACCTCCTTCTTTCCTTCTTTTTCAGCCTTTGCGGCCGCCTTGGCAGCTGCCTTGGCCTCCTTTTCGCGCTTCGTGATCCCGTAGAAGTTGTTGATCACGATACGGTCGATGAGCGGTGTCATGACGTTCATGAACAAAATGGCAAAGGAAACGCCTTCAGGATATGCACAGAACAGGCGGATGATCATCGTGACAAGGCCGCAGCCCACTGCGTAGATGACCTTTGCCGGCTTCATGATCGGACTTGTGACATAGTCTGTCGCGCAGAATACCGCGCCGAAGACGACGCCGCCGGACAGGACATGGAACAGCGCCATGTGGAACGCACCCAGATCTCCGCCCGCGAAAGCGTAATAGATCAGCGAGAAAACAAATACCGTACCGATGAACACACAGGGAATGATCGGGGAAATGATCTTTTTATAGATGAGGAATGCACAGCCAGCCAGAATGGCCAGGGTGCAGGTCTCTCCCATCGCACCGCCGATATTGCCGATGAGCATTGCGCCCAGAGAAGGCGCTTCCGCAACGGCACCGTCAGCAAGAAGCCCCAGGGGCGTCGCGCCGGTGACCGCATCCGCTCCCGCTTTCATCTTCTGGAACGTGGTCAGCGGCCAGGTCGTCATCTGGGACGTGAAGGATAACAGAAGGACGATACGGCCGACGATCGCGGGGTTTGCAATATTGCGTCCAAGACCGCCGTAGAGGCACTTCACGATCACGACTGCGACAAAGCAGCCGATCACCGCCATCCAGATGGGAAAGTTCGCCGGCATATTCAGTGCGAGGATCGCGCCTGTCACGCACGCGGAGTAATCCCGGATCGTGACGGGCTTTTTCATAAGCTTCTCATAACCCCATTCAAAGAAGGCGGAAGCTGCCATGCATACGAGGATGAGGAGCAGCGCGCGGGGGCCGAAAAAGATCACGCTCGCAACCGCGGCCGGCGCCATCGCCATCAGCACGTACATCATGGTCTTTGAGGTATCCAGCGTCGTGACAAGATGCGGCGAGGAGGATACCGACAGATTATCGTAAAAAACCGTGTTATTTTCTTGCATTCTGGGCCTCCCTTACCATAACCTTGCCAAGCTTGTTCATAAAGGCAAGCGGCCTGTGAGCCGGACATACGAAGGAGCAGCTGCCGCATTCCATGCACTGCATCACCTGCAGGTCATCGAGGCGCTTAGCGTCGCCCTTTTCGTAGGCATCCGCGAAAGCGGTCGGAAGCAGATTGAAAGGACATGCTTCATGGCAGCGTCCGCAGCTGATGCATGCGGTCTCTTCCGGGATCAGCGCCTGCTCTTTGGAGAAAGCAAGGATCGCGTTGTTGTTCTTGACGACCGGGATCCTGTCTGAGAATACGCTTCTGCCCATCATCGGGCCGCCCATCAGGATCTTCGTGGGAGCGCTCTTGTAGCCGCCGCAGAACTCGATGATGTCATGGATCTGCGTGCCGAGCGGGACAAGGACGTTGCCCGGCTTTGCGACCGCATCGCCGTCGATCGTCATGCGCTTCTGCGTAAGGGGCATGCCGGTCTTTAAATATTTGCCGAGGAATGCCGTGGAAGTGATGTTCGAAACAATGACGCCGAGATCTGCGGGAAGGACGCCCGCCTTGCACTCCTGCCCCGTCACCTCATAGATCAGGACACGCTCTGCGCCCTTCGGATAGCTGGCCGGAAGCGGGAAGGTCTTGATGTTGTCGAGCCCCTGCTCCGCAATGAGCTGATTGAACTTGTCGATGGCATCCTGCTTGTTGTCCTCGATCGCGAGATAGCCGACTTCCGCGGTGAGCCACTTCATCAGCTCCTTCATGCCGTCGAGAACATCCTGTGTATCCTCGAGCATGGTGCGGTGGTCGGAAGTAATGAAAGGTTCGCACTCCGCGCCGTTGACGATCAGGTACTTGATCGCGTCGCGGTTTTTCGGGTTGAACTTGATCCAGGCGGGGAACGCAGCGCCGCCGAGGCCTACAAGACCGCTGTTCTTCACGGCGTCGATGAAATCCTTCTGCTCATTGATCACCGGAGGAGCGATGCCCTCTATGACCTCCTGCTTTCCATCCGATTCAATGCAGACATAGGTATCCATACCGCCCATGGCATTGCGCATCGTCTCGATCCCTGTAACGGTTCCGGAAACGCTTGCGTGAACGGGAACGGTGAGGAAAGCCTCCGTGTTTTCACCGATCTTCTGGCCGACCTTGACCGTGTCGCCTTTTTTGACCAAAGGCTGACAGGGCGCGCCCAGGTTCTGCGACATCGAGATCTTTACGATGGCAGGGACCGGCATGACCTGCGTCGCACAGCCGGCAGTGTTTTTGTAATGTCCTGCATCTATGCTGTGCAAGTGTTTGACTTGTGACATAGAACAACCCCCTTCCAAAAGAGTTTTGTGGAAATAAAACTAAGCCATTTAGGCATAAGCTTCCTTTATAAACCCGATGGCATCATGCATATTATAGTACAATTTAAGGAAAAAAAAAGAAAAATATGCGGAAATGATCAGCCCGGATTGTCCTGTATTTCATACAATCCCGACTGTGCGGATTGTCAGCAGACGACGCGCAGAAACTCCGCTTTTCCAAAGAATGAAAACGTCCCGGAGGACGCGGGAACAAAGAAGCAGTCTCCCTTGCGGAAGGTGAAGAGGCTCTCCTCTTCGCACTCTATCCGCCCTTCTCCGGAAATGGCAAGATACACCTCAAAGGAATTGCTGCCGGAGGCATGACGTATGCCGCCGGGTATCCCCTCTGTGTTCAAAAGAATACGTTCCGTCTGGAAATACCTGCAGCGTGAAAGCAGCTCTCTCGCCGCCCCGGGACTGTATTTTAAAAGCCGGAGCGGCTGCCGCGGCGCAGGCGTTCCCTTCAGGTCGATCACATCGAGCGCCTGCGCAATGTGTAGCGGACGCTTTTTCCCGTCGGGTCCCACACGGTCATAATCATAGATCCGGTAGGTCAGGTTGGAGCTCTCCTGGATTTCCGCGACTGTGATGCCGCCGCAGATCGCGTGGACAGTGCCCGCCCGGACAAAGAAGACGTCACCCTTCTTTACGGGAACTCTCTGGAGGTAATTCAGGATCGAACCGTCCTCGGCACAGGCAAGGAGCTCCTCTCTGGTCATGGATTCCCGGAGTCCGAAGATAATCTCCGCTTTCCCGCAATCCTTCGGCACATCCAGGACATACCACATCTCGGTCTTTCCGAGCGATCCGCCCTCGTGATCCTTTGCGTAAGCATCGTCCGGATGGACCTGCACGGAGAGGTCCTGTTTCGCGTCGATGAACTTGATCAGGACGGGCAGGCCGCGGTGCGTCGCCGCAGGGTGCGTGCCGAGCATACCGGGCGCCTCCTCCAGAAGCTGAAGCAGCGTTTTGCCGGCATCAGGACCGCTTCTTACGACACAAAGACCATCCGGATGCGTAGAGCATTCCCACGTCTCCGCGAGCGGCGACATGGGAAGGTCCTTTCCGTATTCGGTTTTCAGGCGATCTCCGCCCCAAAGGTAATCCTTACCCGCCGGGGACAGGAGAAACGGCTTATTCATCCAGCTCAAATTTATGCTTATCCTGTACGCTGATCTCTTTTCCCAGCTGCACTTCGATGAGCTTCAGCTGCGTGTCGGCTATGATCGTGTGTTTGCAGCCGGCTTCCATCGTGATCACGTCTCCGGCGCTGACGGGCTGCTCCATCCCGTCGACAATCGTCCGCCCCTTGCCGGAAATGATCGTCCAGACTTCGTTCCGATGGTCATGCGAATGATAATTCATCCGATGACCGGGCAGGAGCGTCACTTTGATCGTGAGGCTCTCGTCCTCCACATCGATGACCTTAAAGCTCCCCCAGGA
>CACZQP010000097.1 GCA_902783385.1 uncultured Lachnospiraceae bacterium
AGCTTGCTTACGCAGGCGCGGGAGTCGGGGCGGAGGCATACGGCGAAAGCCGCGGCAGTAAGCGGCCGCAGGACGCGAGCTGCCGGCATGGCGAAGGAAGAGAAAGGGCGAGTCGCCCGGAGGGAGCTTGTCATGAGTAAATTGCAGATTCAACCGGTTTCTTATGTCGAGGCGAGGCGTTTGCTGCTGGAGGCCGTCAGGCCGATCGGGATTGAGACTGTGCCGGTCTCGGAATGCTTTGGGGCATGTCTTGCGGAAGATCTGACGGCAGGTGAGAACGTGCCTCCCTTCGACCGCTCCTCCTATGACGGGTACGCCTTCCGTGCGGAGGATACAAAAAACGCATCCGAAGGTCACCCGGTGACGCTCCGAATCCTGGAGGAGATCCCTGCGGGATCTGTTTCCCATATGCCGGTCACAGAGGGAACGGCTGTTAAGATATTGACCGGCGCACCGCTCCCGGAGGGTGCGGATGCGGTGTGCATGTACGAGAAAACTGTTTATACGGAAAAGACCGTCACACTGTTTCAGCCGTTTGAAGCGGGGAACAATATCGTTGCCGCGGGGGAGGACGTCAGAAAGGGGACACTGCTTGCGGCTGCGGGCACCCGTATCGACGCCGGACTATCCGGGACGATCGCGGCCCAGAACCGGGAGACTGTAAAGGTATTCCGCAGGCCGCGGGCGGGCCTGATCTCGACGGGATCCGAACTGAGGCCTGTCGGGAGCGATCCGCAGCCGGGGAAGATCGTGGATTCTAATCGATACACGCTGGCAGGCGAGCTCCGGCATCTGGGGTGCGAAACGGTTTTCCTGGGAACAGCGACGGATGACAGGGACGAGATAGCTTCGCTCCTTGAAAAAGGTCTTGCGGCATGTGATTTTGTTGTCACGACCGGGGGCGTATCGGTCGGCGATTATGACCTGACTGATGCGGCAATGGAACAGATCGGCGCAAAGATCCTGGTCCGCGGGATCGAGATGAAGCCGGGTATGGCGTGTGCCTACGCCGTAAAAGGGGAAAAGGCGATCATCGGTCTCTCCGGAAATCCGGCGTCGTCTCTGGTTAATTTTCATGTAGCCGCCGCACCGGCGGTCCGGAAAATGTGCGGACTGTCACAGGACAGATGGATCCCGCAGACATTTCCTGTCGTGCTGGAGAGCGGCTTTAAGAAAACAAGTCCCTACGACCGCTTTCTGCGGGGGAAGCTGGACCTGAAAGACGGGACGGCAAAACTCCTGCTTTCGGGAAACCAGGGAAATGTCGTGCTCTCCAGCATGATCGGAAGCGACGTGATGGCGATCGTACCGGTCGGTTTCGGTCCCGTGGAAAAGGGGGCGCGCCTTAAGGCGTTCCTGCTGTAAGGAGGATGGAATGAAAAAAGTACGTGTACAGGATGCGGTCGGCATGACGCTGTGCCATGATCTGACAGCAATGCGTGACGGCTTCAAGGGACCGGTCTTCCGGCGTGGGCACGTGATCCGCAGTGAGGATATCGAGGAAATGCTCGACATCGGGAAGCGGTATGTATATATCTGGGAGGAGAATGCCGGCGAGATCCACGAGGAGGACTGTGCGCTGCGCATGGCAGCCATGGCGCAGGTGAGCGGAGCGCACTACACGGATGTATCTGAGGGAAAGGTGCTACTTATAGCGGATGAGCCCGGCATGTTCCGGGTCAATACGACACTGCTGAATCGGATCAATTCCATTGGTGATATCACGATCGCGACACTTCCGGATCATTACCCGGTAAAGCCCGGTGCGCGGCTTGCTTCGATGCGGATCGTCCCGCTTGTCACGAAGGAAACGCAGATCCTGGAAGCTGAACGGCTCTGCGCGGAAGAAAAGCTCCTGGACCTGCGCCCCTATAAGGCCAGGAAGGTCGGCGTCACCATCACGGGTTCCGAAGTCTACAGCGGCCGCGTAAAGGACAGATTCGAACCGGTCGTCAGGGCAAAGCTCGGACATTATCCGGCTCAGGTCACAGGTGTGGCAATATGTGACGATGACATTGATATGATCGCGGACGCCGCGAAAAGGCATCTGGATGCCGGGGCGGATTTCCTGATCTTTACGGGCGGTATGTCGGTTGACCCGGACGATGTGACTCCGGCGGCAATCCGCAGACTCGGCGCGGAGATCGTGACGCACGGCGTGCCTTCGCAGCCAGGGAATATGACGCTTATCGCCTATCTGGGCGATATCCCCATCATGGGAGTCCCGGGGGCGGCGATCTCGCTTCCGACGACAATGTTTGATGTCCTTCTTCCGCAGATCTTTGCGGGCGACAGGATCACGAAGGAGGATCTGGTCCGGCTGGGTGACGGCGGCCTGTGCCAGCTGTGTGACAGCTGCCATTTTCCGAACTGCACGTTCGGAAGATACTGATGGAGAGATGCGGAGTGAAGGACAATTTCGGAAGAGAAATCACATACCTGCGCATCTCCGTGACGGAGCGGTGCAATCTGCGCTGCCGGTACTGCATGCCGGAAGAGGGCATCTGCAAGATGGACCATGCGCAGATGCTGTCGCAGGAGGAACTGGTCATGGCAGTGCGCGCAGCAGCTGCCTGCGGCATAAATAAGGTGCGCATTACCGGCGGAGAGCCGCTTGTCAAAAAGAATATCCTGTCCATCTGTGAAAGCGTCGCCGCTGTTCCCGGGATCCGGGAGGTCTGCCTGACGACCAATGCGATGCTCCTTCCCGGGATGGCGCAGCAGCTGAGAAATGCCGGCGTCGGACGGATCAACATCAGTCTGGACACACTGGATCCGGAAAAGTATCAATGGATCACGAGGCGCGGGACACTGCGGGAAGCCCTGGCGGGACTGGATGCGGCGCTCCGGGCCGGTTTTTCGAAAGTGAAGATCAATTCTGTTCTGATCGGCGGATTTAACGACGATGAGATCCCCGCACTCGCTTCGCTGTCAAAGGACAGACCGGTAGATGTGCGGTTTATTGAGCTGATGCCGATGTCGGAGAATCTGGCGTTTGGAAAAAACGCTTACATTTCCTATAAACGAGTCCTCGAAGTGCTTCCGGAGCTGGAGGAGATGCCGGCGGACGGCGGCGTCGCAAAGCTCTACCGCCTGCCGGACGCGCAGGGGAACATCGGACTCATCAGCCCGATCAGCGCGCATTTCTGCGGGACATGCAACCGGCTGCGGCTGACGAGTGACGGCAGGATCAAGCCGTGTCTGCACTCCGCGGAGGAGTATCCGGTCAAGGGCCTGTCGGAAGAAGAAATGAAAAAACAGTTCGAGGTTGCGATCCTCGGAAAGCCGGAGTGGCACGGGGAGCTCTCAAGGGAGATCAGGAGCCGGGCTGCGAGAAGTATGAACCAGATCGGAGGATGAAATTCGGTATAAGCGTGTAAAGCCACGTCTATATATCACTGAAAAAGGGTGTGCCGCCTGTTTGTACGGCCGCCCGGTTGTGCGCTGAAAGATGCGTAAAAAGGAGTTAAAAATGAACACAAAAAAGGTACTGTCAATTCTGCTTGCCGGGGCGATGATGCTCTTCTCGGCAGCTTGTGCAGCCGCGCCCGCTGCGGCACCCGCGGCGCCCGCGTCCGAAGCTCCAGCACCTGCCGGGAGTGCGGAGCAGGCGCCTGAGACGGAGACCGCTGCACCGGAAGAGACTGCTGCGCCGGAAGAGACCGCGGAATCCGCAGAGACGACGGAGCTCATTGTTTTTGCGGCGGCCTCCATGACGGAGACGCTCACGCAGATCAAGGAGCTTTACGAGACAGAGAATCCCGGCATTGAACTTGTTTATAACTTTGATTCTTCGGGAACGCTGAAGGAGCAGATCGCAAGCGGTGCAGACTGTGACATTTTCATCTCCGCTGCGCCGAAGCAGATGAACCAGCTGGATATCTCGCAGGATGCGGAGAAGAATCCCGACAGGCTCGACTTCGTGCTTGAGGGATCGCGCGTCAACCTGTTGGAGAACAAGGTTGCGCTCGTCGCACCGGAAGGAAATCCGAAGGGAGTGGAGACCTTTGATCAGCTGGTGGAGCTCCTTAAGGCAGGCGATATCCTGATGGCCATGGGCAACGAAGACGTCCCGGTCGGCCAGTATACGCAGAAGATATTCGCTTATTACGGACTTGATGAAAAGGAGCTTGCAGCGTCCGGCGTTCTGACGTACGGCTCAAACGTCAAGGAGGTCACGACGCAGGTCGTAGAGGCGAGTGTCGACTGCGGCGTCGTCTACTCCACGGATGCGTTCAGCGCGGGCCTTACCGTTCTGGATACCGCGACTGCGGAAATGTGCGGCCAGGTCATTTATCCGGCGGCGGTGCTGAACATCAGCACACATCCGGAAGAGGCGCAGGCCTTCCTTGATTATCTCAAGGGAGAAGAGGCAACGGCGGTATTTGAGGGAGTCGGATTTTCGGCGCTCTCATAGATCGCGGGGCTTCCGGAAAAAGCCGGCTGCCGCAAGCGGCGCAGAGAGTCGGCAGATGTATGAAATGAGGATAATCATATGGACTGGTATCCGCTGTATAATTCACTGAGGATCGCGGCGATCAGCTGCGTGCTGGTGTTTTTTACGGGCATTTTTTTTGCGTATTACGCCTCCCGGCTGCCGCGGCTGGTCAAGGGAATCCTGGATGTGGTATTGACACTTCCCATGGTCCTGCCGCCGACAGTATGCGGATACTTTCTCCTTCTGGTTTTCGGGATGCGAAGGCCCGTCGGCGCCTTTCTGGCGCAGCACGGCATACGATTCGTCATGACATGGTACGGGGGGATCCTGGCGGCGTCGGTCGTCGCCTTCCCCCTCATGTACCGGACGGCGCGCGGCGCATTCGAGAGCTTCGACGAGACGCTTGCATATGCCGGGCAGACGCTGGGGCTTTCCAACACATATATTTTCTGGCGCATCCGCATGCCTGCCTGCAGGCAGGGAATCCTGGCGGGGACGGTCCTCGCGTTTGCCCGCGCGCTCGGGGAATACGGCGCGACGAGCATGCTGATCGGCTACACACCGGGCAGGACGGCGACGATCTCCACGACGGTCTATCAGCTTTGGCGGATCAACGACGAGGCGGGAGCCATGTTCTGGGTCCTGGTCAACCTCGCGATCAGCACGGTCGTCCTGCTGACGGTGAACATGCTCGAGACAAGGCAGAAACACATGAGATAGGCAAAGGAAGACACAGGCGTGAATCTACGGGCAGACTTTCATAAAAAACTGGGAGATTTCAATCTTGACGTTCGTTTGGAGGCCGGGGAAGAGATCACATCGATCCTCGGAGCCTCCGGCTGCGGCAAGAGCATGACGCTCAAATGCATCGCGGGCATCGAGAAACCGGATCGCGGATATATCGAGTTGAACGGAAGAGTCCTGTTTGATTCGGAGCGGAAGATCGATCTGCCGCCGCAAAAGCGCGGCGTCGGGTATCTGTTCCAGAATTATGCGCTCTTTCCCGACATGACGGTCCGGAAGAATATCCTGTGCGGCGCCAAGGGGAGCGGAAGCCGCATGGAGAAGGAGGAAAAGCTCAGGCGGATGCTGCATCTTTTCCGTCTGGAGGGGCTCGAGGACCACAAGCCCTCACAGCTGTCGGGCGGGCAGCAGCAGCGCACTGCGCTTGCGCGGATCATGATCTCGGAGCCGGAGCTGCTTTTGCTGGATGAGCCGTTTTCCGCACTGGATGCGCACCTGCGGGACGCGCTGAAGATCGAAGTCAAAGAACTCCTCCGGGGATATGGGAAAACGGTTCTCATGGTGACGCACAGCAGGGACGAAGCCTATAACATGTCGGACCGGGTTGGCGTCATGCACGACGGAACGCTCCTTGCCGTGCGGCCCGTGAAGGAGCTGTTCGCGGACCCCGGCACGGTGCAGGCTGCAGTCATCACCGGGTGCAAGAACATCGCAAATGCAAAATGGGCAGGTCCACATGAAGCACTGGTTCCGGAGTGGGGAATCACGCTTCAGACGGCACAGGAACTGCGCAGGGACCTGACCGCAGTCGGGATCCGCGCGCACTACTTCCGCCCTGGGGGCACGCAGAATGCATTCCCGGTCGTCTTTGCAGGCGAAATGGAGGAGCCCTTCGAAATGATCCAGCAGTTCCGGTATGTCGGACAGGCGGAGGGAAGCGCAAACATCTGGTGGAGACTTGCCAAGGAAAAAAGACCGCAGCAGTTCCCGGCGACGATCGGGATCGCGCCGGTCAATGTGCTTCCGCTGTATGAGGCACAGCCTGCGGATGCGGTTTTTCCGCATGGAACGGAATCGGAAGAAGGCAGATGATGAAGCAGAAGATCCTTGCCGTTTCCGGCGTAAAAAATTCGGGAAAGACGACGCTTCTGGAAAAGATGCTCCCGCTCCTTGAGGGGCGCGGGATCCGGTGCGCTGTGATCAAGCACGACGGACATGTATTCGACGCGGACCGGGAGGGGACGGACACGGCGCGGATGCTCGGTGCCGGCGCTTTCGGCGCGGCGATCTTCGACGGGGAGAAATTCCAGGCCGTCAAAAGGAAGGCCGTTTCGGAACAGGAGCTGATCGCGATGTATCCGGAAGCCGACCTGATTTTGCTGGAGGGTTTTAAGTACTCAGCCTATCCGAAGCTCGAGATCGTGCGTAGTAAGGTCAGCGGCTCTCTTTCCTGTGATCCGGGGACACTTGTCGCACTGGTCACAGACTGTGAAGGGATCGGACCGGAAGGTGTACCGGTCTTTTTGCCGGATGATGCGGAAAAGATTGCGGCGTATGTCGCGGACTGGGCTCTGGAGGAGGGGGCTTTTCAGCCGCGCGTGTGATAATCCGTCCTGTTTTCGTCGTATCTTTCGGAGATTGCGCCGAACCAGCACTGCCGGATACAGGTGTCGCAGCGGATACAGAGATCCGTGTCGATAATCAGGGCGGCGTCGATCGCCTTCACGGGGCAGTGACGGACGCAGTGACTGCAGCCCACGCACTTGTCCGGGTCGATCCAAAGCCATGACTCTCGCAGCGGAAGAGAAAACCGCTCTTTACCGTCCAGCCGGCGGTATGCCATGGCGAGCGCGGCAGGCGTCGGGATTGCAGTGATCTCCCCGACCCCTTTTGCCTTCAGCTGTCTGCCTCCATCGGTTTTTTCGATGATGATGCTCTCGATCGGCGGCACATCTTTGCTGGTCGGGATTCCGATTTTTGAAAGGTATTTCTCGTCGTTGATTGCAAAATGCTCGGTCAGGGCGTAGCCGAGTGACATGACGACGCCGCCTTCGATCTGACCGCGGATATTGAGCGGGTTGACGGCAGTGCCGACGTCGTGCGCAGCGACAATCTTTTTGATCTTCTCGTTCTCATCGAGGACCACAACATGACAGGCATAGGAATAGGCCTCGTGGATCTTCGGGCCGTCCGGACTCGTGTTCGAGTGAAATTCCCCGAGAAAGCTTTTTCCGTTCAGGGCCAAGAGACCGGATTCCCGGCCGGACCGGCAGTCCGCTCCGGAGCCGCTCGGCAGCGCAGCCTTCAGGCTCTTTGCCGCGCGGTATGCGGCTTCGCCGGTCAGCATCATCAGACGGGATGCGGAGCACGTCCCGGTGTCCGGCGATGTCGCGGTCGAGGCCTCCTCCCAGTCGATGAGCGACGGATTGACACCGCTTACATCGCTGACGACCTGTACGAGCGCCGTCTCGATCCCCTGGCCGACCCTTCCTGCGGAGGTCAGGATCCCGACACGCCCGTTCCTGACATGAAGGATGCAGCGGCCCACATCATTTAAACCGTTGCCGGAAGCCGAATTCTTAATGGCGCAGGCGATTCCGGCATACGGCTCGCGTTCAAAGACATCCCGGACGCTCTCCAGACACTCCGCAATAGCTGTGGAATCGTCCGCCACCTGGCCGTTATACATCACGTCGCCGGGGCGGAGCGCATTGCGGTGCCGGATCTCCCACGGTGAGATGCCCGCTTTTTCCGCGAGAAGATTGAGATTATTTTCAACCGCAAAGCAGCACTGTGTCAGACCGAAGCCGCGATAGCTCCCGCTCGGCGTGTTATTGCTGAAAAAGGATTTGCCGTTCACCTTTACGGCGCGGTAGCGGTAGGGCCCCGGCGCCAGCGAACAGGCGCGCGTCAGGACGGGGCCGCCCATGGAGGCGTAGGCGCCTTTGTTCGCAAGGACGATCAGGTCGATGTAGGTAAGATTCCCGTCGCGGTCGCATCCCGTTTCGACGACGAGGGACATCTCGTGCCGCTTTGCGTGGATCTTCAGGCTCTGTTCCCGCGTATACTGCAAAAAGACGGCGCGGCGCGTGTGGAAGGCTAGGAGGGAGGCCTGAATCTGGATGAGGACATCCTCGCGCCCGCCAAAGGCGCCTCCGACAGGGTATCCCTCAATGACAATGTTCTCTTCTTCCATGGAGAGCGCTTTGGAGATGCGCTCCCTGGTCCGGAAGATGCCCTGGTCGGCGCTCTTTACCGTAAGGATTCTTCCGTCATACTGCGCCGTCGCGGCCTCCAGCTCCATATAGGCGTGCTCCGCATAGGGGGCGCGGAAGCTGTTGGAGACAAAGTAGGCGGTCTCTTCCTTGGCCCTGCGCATATCGCCGGAATTCACATTGACGTCGATGAACATTTTGCCGCCAGCCACCGCCTCGCTTAAGGTGCAGATCTCGGGGAGACGTTCATATTCAAATTCGATGAGGCGTTCCGCTTCCTCGGCGATTTCGCGCGTGTCCGCAGCGATCAGGGCGATCACATCTCCTGCAAAGAGGATCTCTTCTCCCTCGCCCACAAGAACGCGCCAGTCGTCTTCGCGAGGGCCGGAGCGGATCCTGCCGGGGACGTCCGCAGCGGTAAGGACGGCGTGAACGCCGGGGAGCGCACGTGCCTTCGAGACATCGATCCGGCGGACATACGCGTGCTTTACGCCGGCTATGACGACAGATCCGAACAGGGAACCCTCCGGAATATCGTCCGCGACGAACTTCGTCGCGCCCAGGATCTTCTCCCTTGCGTCGATCCGCTTCATAGCAGCGCCGATCACCGCCGGCGACTCCTCCGGGGACCCGGAGGGGACCGGAAGATCCTCCCGGAACATTTTTGCCGCAAGATTCACGGCGCGGAAGATCGAGACATAGCCCGTGCATCGGCACAGGTTGAACCGCAGCGCCGAACGTATTTCCTGTTCTGTGGGGGAGACATTGACATCAAGAAGTGCCTTCGCCGCCAGCACCATGGACGGGAGGCAGTATCCGCACTGCACGGCGCCTTCCTTTGCAAAGGCATAGGCGTAGACGTCCTTTTCGCGCTCGCTCATGCCCTCCGTTGTGATGACGTGGCAGCCTTCCAGCCGGTCCGTATAAACTGTGCAGGTCTTCCGCAGCTTTCCATCAATAATGGCACAGCAGGTGCCGCAGGCGCCCTGTTCACAGCCGCATTTCACGCTGGTGATCCCAAGGACCTGCCGGAGGAAGGAGAGGAGAGACTTACTTTTATCACAGGACACTTTTTGCCCGTTTACATAGAAGGAAGACAAAACCGCTGACCCCCTGCGCCGTTTGAAATCTTTCCCTGCTTAGAGTATACTCTAACTGCAAGAAATATATTTCTTGCTCCCGGTAATTTCCGGGAGAGAATTCTTCTTCAATACGTTAACCTGTTGTCCGCTTTTTTTCAACAGAGAATCGTGAAAGGACTGTAAAAATGAAAAAACTACTGTCTGTAGTCATGGCATCGTGCATCGCTCTTTCCCTCTGTGCCTGCGCGGCTTCTCCCGCGGCTCCCACAGCTGCGCCTGCGGAGACGGAATCCGGATATAAGCTCGGCGTCGCGATCCCGCTCTCCGGGATGGGCAGCAGTGCGGCAAAGATGGAGCTCGTCGGGATAACGATGGCGGTGAACGAGATCAATGAAGCGGGCGGAATCGGCGGGAAGAAGCTCTCCTTCGAGACGGTTGACACATCCGGAGATCCGAAGGAAGCATCCAACGCGCTAAGAAAGCTGGCGTCGGAGAATGTACTGGCAGTCGTCGGGCCGCATTACACAGGAGAAGCGGAGGTGTGCTATCCGATCGGCGATGAGCTCGGGCTCGTGGAGATTGCACTGGCCTGCTCCATGCCGGGACTTTCGGACGGGTATCAATACGGCTTCCGGAACATCGCTACGGAGGACCAGATCGCGGAAAAGGTCCTGAAAAAATGGGTCGAGGACTATGATATCAAAACGGTCGCCATCATATCGGACGTGAAGGCAGCCGTCGCTAAAAGCATCGGGGAGGACATCCTGCCCGGGATGTTTGCGGATCTCGGCGTCGAGGTGCTGACGCTCCAGAGTCCCGTGACCTACCAGACAGGCGATGTGGATTTCAGCGCACAGATCACAAAGGTCAAAGCCCTGGAGCCGGACGGCATCGCACTGGGATCGCTTGCGGGCGATGCGCTGAACATCATCGCAAAGGCGAGAGAGCAGGGCCTTAAGCAGCCCTTCGTCGGCACGGCGCCGCTCCTGGAGGGTGTTCTGGACAAGAAGGGCGGTGAGGACACACAGGGGACCTATGCCGGCAGCGCGTTCTGCCTGACGCCGGAGTCGGAGAAGGCACAGAAATTCATCGAGGACTACCGCGCGCTTGCGCCGACCATGTATGCAGAGGTGAGCTCGGACCCGCTTCACTACTGTGCGAACGCTTATGATGCGGTGTATATGATCGCGGAGGCGATCGAAAAGCAGGGGGTCAGCGGCGCGGCGGCGGATGTCAAGACGGACCGCGACCTGATCCGGGATTATCTTGCGGGACTGAAAGACTTTGACGGCGTAAACAGTAAGGGCTTTGATGAAAACCACTCCGGCATCAAGGACATCTATGTATTGAAGATCGAAGGGGATCAGTGGGTGGTCGTCGAGTAAGGCGGCAGAGACTTAAGCGCAGTGTTCAGCCAGCAGATCGTCAACGGAATACTTCTGGGCAGCATGTACGCACTTCTTGCCATAAGCTATACGCTTGTGCTCGGCGTGCTGAATATGCTGAATCTGGCGCAGGGTGAGATCCTCACCGCCGGAGCCCTCGTCGCGTGCGCAATATTAAGTGCCGGAGGCAGTATGCCTGCGGCACTTTTTGCATCCGTACTCGTGTGTATCGCACTGAGCCTTCTGGTGGAGTTTTTCTGTTTACGGCTTCCGCGAGGCGATACACAGGTCGTGACGACCATCGCCATGGGGATGATCCTCCAGAATGTCTACACGGGGCTCTGGGGCTCCGAATCGATCAAGTTTCGCGGTCTTTCTTCGGGTTTTGCCATCCGTATTTCAACGCTTGAATTCAATGCGACGCAGATTCTTCTTCTCGCAATCACCGCAGCGCTGATGATCGCGCTTTCCCTGCTCATTGACAGGAGTCGCTTCGGACGTGAGATGCGTGCGCTCTCGGACAACCGGACTGCCGCCAGGGTATCCGGCGTCAATATCGGGCGCGTCACGGTCCTGACCTTTGCGCTCTCCGGACTGATTGCGGGGATCAGCGGGGTGATGGCCGGTATGGTCTTTACCAGCGTCACTGCGTTCACGGGCGGGACCATCGGCGACAAAGCCATGGTGGCGATGGTGATCGGCGGAACCGGGAGCGCCTTCGGCGCAGGGATCGCGGGCATCATCCTCGGGATCGTGGAGATCCTCTCTGTGGGATACCTGGGCGCAGAATACAGGGAGATCGTCGTTTTTCCGCTCCTGATCCTGTTCCTGTGGCTGCGGCCGTCCGGCATTTTCGGGAAAGGCAGGGTGGAGCGCGCATGAATGTCTATTACACCGGCCTTTTCGTCACATTTCTCATCAATGTACTCTGCGCGCTCAGCGTCTATGTCATCTTAAAGAGCGGGCAGATCTCCGTGGGCAACGCCGGCTTTATGGCAGTGGGAGGCTACGTCGCGGGCATCCTGAGTACGGTGTACGGACTCGGCATCCCCGCCTCCGTTGCGGCGGGCTCTGCCGCTGCAGCCCTGTGCGGTGCGGTTGTCGGCATCCCTGCGCTGCGGCTCAAGGGCACTTATCTCGTGATCGGCACGATCAGCTTTACCGCGATGATACGCTCTATCGCCCAGGTGCTCGATATCACCGGCGGTGCGATGGGACTCAAGGGAATGAAACGGATCGGAATTCTGTGGATCGTGATCTTTGCCGTCCTTGTCATCGCGCTGCTTTTTCTTTTTGAAAAGACGCGCTACGGACTCGATGTAGAGGCGGTCGCGGCGGATTCGGAAGCCGCGGCGGCAGCAGGCGTCCGGGTCATCCTGATCAAGGTCCTGTCTTTTACGCTCGGCGCGGCAATTGCCGGGATTGCAGGCGGATGCTACGCGCACTGGACGCAGTATATAGAGCCGAGCGATTTCTCGACTTCCGTATCGACCATGATGGTCCTTCCGGTGATCCTGGGCGGGCGAAACCGCATTGCCGGCGCAGTGCTCGGCGCCGCTGTCTTCACGATCCTGCCGGAGCTCCTTCGCTTCGCTTCCGTCTGGCGGATGGTGATCTACGGCGTGCTGGTCATTGCGATCGTCATCGTGAAGCCGGACGGCCTGATCTCGGGGAGGAAGCGCCATGCTTGAGATCAGGAACCTGTCACAGTATTACGGAGAGTTCTGCGCGCTGAAGGATATCAGCTTTGACCTCGGGGAGAACGAGATCCTGGGCATCATCGGCCAGAACGGCGCGGGAAAGACCACACTTATCAACAGCATTACCGGTCTGGGCGGCAGGCCGTCCGGCACGGTCCGGCTGGACGGCACGGACATTCTGGGGAAACGGCCTGATACCATTGCGCGGCTCGGTGTCGCAAGGACCTTCCAGAATCTGAGGATCTTCCGGGGCATGACAGTCAGGGAGCATCTGCTGGTCGCGCAGAACCGGAAGCTTTCGCCGGGCAGAAAGCTCCTGCCGAATTTTAGGAACACGGAGGATGCGGGGGTCGATGCGCTGCTTGAATTCTTCGATATACTCCGGTTCCGGGACGACGACGCGGAGGGTCTCTCGTACGGAGACCGGCGCCGCGTGGAGATGGCAAGAGCCCTGGCGGGGAGCCCGAAGCTCCTGATCCTCGATGAGCCCGGGGCAGGCATGAATGAGCAGGAGTCGGAGGTTCTCGCGTCACAGATCCGCGAAATCCGCGAGAGATTCCATACAGCCATCATCCTGATTGAACACGACATGAGCATTATCCGGGCGTGCTGTGAGCGCATCATCGTGCTGGACCACGGACAGAAAATCGCGGAAGGAAGCTTTGAACAGATCGCGGCGGACCGTGAAGTGCAGAGAGCGTACCTGGGGGAAGAAGATGCTTGAGGTAAAACATCTCTCGGTGAAATACGGAAGTATCCGCGCGGTGGAGGACGCCTCTTTCACCGCGGAGAGCGGTTCGCTCGTCGCGGTCCTCGGCCAGAACGGCGCGGGGAAGAGCACGCTCCTTAATACCGTCGCGGGACTTATGAAACCGGCCGGTGGGACGGTCATGTTCCGGGGCAGGGATATCACCGGCAAAGAAAGCCATCTTCTGGTCCGGGAAGGCATCGTGCTCGTGCCGGAGGGGAGACACGTTGTGGGCAGTATGAGTGTCCGGGATAATCTCCTGCTCGGCACGGTGCGCCGCAGTCAGTATGCGAATCTGGAGAAGGTCTTTTCGCTCCTTCCGGTCCTGAGAGAAAAAAGCGGGCAGCGCGCAGGGCTCCTCAGTGGCGGGGAACAGCAGATGCTTGCGATCGGCCGCGCCGTTATGAGTGAGCCGGAGCTGATCCTGATCGATGAACCAACGCTCGGACTCTCTCCGATCATGTCCGCATCCGTCCTCACCTTTATCCGGCAGCTGTCGGACGAGGGAAGGACAATCGTACTGGTGGAGCAGAACATCCGCCAGGCGCTCAAGATCGCGGACCGGGTCTATTTTATGCAGAAGGGAAGGACCACAGATGCGCTTTCCGCTGTGGAAGTTGCACAAAAGCTGTCCTTCAGTTTTGTGAGCCTGTCGGAGGGCGGCGCATTTGAAAAACAGGGTCCGCGGTGGTAATATATTTCTATACGGACAGAGGAAAATATGGTAACTAAGACACTGAATAATCAAACCCGTACTCAGATCATTAAGGACGACACTTTTGCTGTCCAGACCTACAATTTTCTGAGAAACGCCATATTAAACAATGAATTTGAAGAGGGTGAGGTCTACTCGCAGGAGCAGATCAGCACGATTTTAAAGCTTAGCCGGACACCGGTCCGCGAGGCGCTCATTGAGCTGCAGAAGGAAGGATATATCCGGTTCCTCCGCGGCCGCGGCTTTGAAGTGCTCTCGCCCACGGAAAAAGAACTGGAAGATATCCTGGACCTCAGACTCGTGATCGAGAAGGCCGCAGCGGGATGGGCTGCGCAGAATGCGACTGAGCTCCAGGTCCGCTTTCTGAAACAGAATATTGCTCTGGAGAAGGAGAGCATTAAGGATTCCGCCGGCGACGATATTCAGGAGTTCCTCGATCTGGACGAGCAGTTCCACAGCATCGTCTGGGATGCGAGCGGAAACGGGAAGATCTCCAGCATCACCACGAATCTCAGGAGCCAGCTTCTGCGGAGCGGTCACAGGATTCTCCAGGTCAGCAAGTACAGGAAATCCATCTTCGGCGAGCACAAGCGCATCATGGAGGCGATCGCCGCACATGATGTGGCCGGCGCAAAGGAAGCGATGGAGGCTCATATCAGCAATACGAGAAGCAGGAACAAGAAGACGTCAGAGTAATATATCTATGTCCGGAAGAAATATATTGCATGTTGCATATTGAAATCAGGGGGATCCAATGAAAAAGCAATTCAAACTACAGAGTCAGCAGGGAACGCAGGAAGTGACACTGGAGATCAGCGGCATCTACAATATCGGCTACGCCGGCCGCAACCAGGATGTGGTTCGCGCACATGTCGACGAGCTGAAGGAACTGGGCGTTGCGGCACCGAACCATGTGCCGACCATCTATCCGGTCGGCAGCAAAGGGATCTGCTGTGAAGACAGCGTGGAGGTGTATCACGATGAGACATCGGGCGAGGTCGAGTACGCGCTGATCGTGTCCGGTGGCAAAAAATATGTGACCGTCGGGAGCGATCACTCCGACAGGAAGCTTGAGGCGTTCAGCGTTCCGCTGGCGAAGGCG
>CACZQP010000098.1 GCA_902783385.1 uncultured Lachnospiraceae bacterium
ATGATAAACATACTGCATATCATCCTTCTGAACACACTGTCCGTTACCTTTCGTGTGGCAGTATTCGCATGCCAGACATCCGTGGATATTCATCTTACAGACATCGTAGACGCCATATTCGTGACCGGCAATTTCAAGGCCTTCACAGTAGGTAGTAAATTATAAAATGTTTACGGCCATTCCGCAAAGGAGAGAATACAGCATCACATAGATAAGGTACAATACAAAACGTTTCCAGCCCATGATGATTTTCAGCGCCCCGAGATTCGTAATCTTTGTGGCAGGTCCTGTGATCATGAAAGCCGCCGCGCTTCCCATGCTCATACCGTCCCACAGCCACTGCTGGAGCAGCGGTATCGTTCCTCCGCCGCAGGCATAAAGAGGCACTCCGATCGTTGCCGCCATCAGGACACCCCAAGCTTCATTCCCACCGAAGACACGCACCACCAGATCCTGCGGGACATAGCGCTGGAACAAGGCGGAAAGCAGAATGCCGAAAAGAAAATACAGCCCTGTTGCCCGGATATTTCGCAGGACATTCAGCAGATATCGGATCAACAGATTCGGATGGGTGTCATGGCCGGCCCGTTCTTCGAATCCTTTAAAAAGCTGCCAGCCAATCCTCCCGCATGCCCTGCTTCCGAAAGGACGCTGCGATCGGGATCGTACCGTACATGCAGAGCGGAGATGCGATTCCCAGGATACAGGCGGGGATGATGCCCAACAGGCCCAGCTTCTTCCCCTTCATGCCGGCAAAAGCGCCATGGATCTTATCTTTTGCAAAAACTGAAATAAAAGATCCGATCAGCATGCCGAGGATCCAGTACCAGAATATCTGCCGGAACTGGATCTCGAAATAATACCAAATATAAATGACTTCTCTTCTGAGTACTGTAAAAAGCTCAGTCATCAATGCTTATCAGTTCATACGTCCTGCTGCCGAGCCCGATCTTCTCCGCGTGCTCCAGTGTATGGATGCCGTGACGGGATTCCATGCGGTTTACCAGGGATTCATTTCCTTCCGCCTGATAGATAAGATCGACGCAGGCCTGGTCCAGGGCTACAGGGTCTGTGCTTGCCAGGATGCCGATGTCGTGGATGTCCGGTTCCGCCGGATTTCCGCTGCAGTCACAGTCCACGGAGAGGCGATTCATCACATTGATGTAAATGATATGATCTTCCCCCACATGACTGCTGAAGCCGGACACCATCTCCGCCAATGCCTCCAGCCAGGCGTCCTGGTCACTGTGCATAATGCTTCCGGAGGTTCTTGTCCCGGCGCTGTGGACATATACCTTGCCGCTCGCGGAAGAGATCCCGATGCCGACATTCTTGATCGCGCCGCCAAAGCCTGCCATCGCATGGCCTTTGAAGTGGGAAAGGATCACCCAGTCAGCGTAGTTCTCTGCATGGCTTCCTACAATCACTTTATCGAGCCTCGTTCCGCCGGTCATGGGCCATTCCACTTCGCCCTCTTCGTCCATCAAGTCAAAATCCGCGATTGCAGTAAACCCGTGATCCGCCGCAACCTGCTTATGCATGGCAGAACTCGAACGGGATCCGCCGTAAGCAGTGTTGCATTCCACGATGGTTCCGTCCACCTTCTTTACCAGATCCCCGATCAGCTCGGGACGAAGATTTTTCCTGTCACAGTCAATATTCCTGTCTGCCTTCTGTTTCACTATATCAAAATCCCAGTTCTGCAAGCCAGCCGCTTACGGCTTCTCTCACTTTCTCCTGTGCATTCTGACAGTCATTTCCGCGAATCGCCAGACCCTTTCCGATGGTCGCACCGGGGCAGGCTCCTTCCAGCTTCCTGTCGAAGCCGGAGAGTCCGGAACCTTCGTGTGTGGAGAACGGCACAAGGTTTTTGCCTGCCAGCAAGTCTGCATTTTCTTCAAAGAACGTATACATGATCATCGGCCAGTCACCCCACCATACCGGAGCGCCGATGAAGATCGTGTCGTACCCGGCAAGATCCGGCAATTCCCCGGCGTATGCGGGCCTTGCATTTTCATTCTGTTCCTGTTTTGCCACGTCGGTCAGTTCCGCGTATGTCATAGGATAATGGTCGTCCTCCGGCAGCACTTCAAAAAGGTCTGCGCCGGTTTCTTCCGCGATCATTTCCGCAACGATTGCAGTATTGCCATGATCGATCACACCGACGGTATACTGTTCACCGGTCCTTGAAAAGTAAACAACAAGCGCATTACTGCCGGCTGTCTCTGTCTCCTGGCTGCTGTCCGGCAAAGCTGTCTCCGTCTCGCTTTGGGTTGTTGCTGCCGGTTCTTTCGGCTCTTCTGCCTTTTCAGTATTCCCGCAGGCTGTAAGCGAACCGATCAGGACGACCGTCATCAAAACTGTAAAAAGTCTTTTCCATTGCTTCATGAGTTCCCTCCTCCAAATCCAGTTATTTCGTCTCGTGAATATTCCGATGCGCTGAAAGCGCCAGTCCGGTGATGAGGAAATCATCAGTCCGGGTCAAGGAAATCATATGCGGCGGAGCCGC
>CACZQP010000099.1 GCA_902783385.1 uncultured Lachnospiraceae bacterium
GACAGCTGCCGGATGGAAACACCCGCACGACGTGCATTCGTAATTGCATGATTGCGTTTTCGCTGTTCCGACCATGCGGCTTTCGCGCCGCGCGCACCGGAATCTGTTAAATAGTTCTACTGTTTTATACCGGGTTTCCGGAAAAAATGCGGAAATCCGACAAAACTGCAAGCGGATTGCCTGAAAACGTCGAAATCTTGCAAAAGTGCAAGTATAGCCGACGGGATTAGATATGATCGGATACGATGCGATGGGCACCGAACGTATGATTAAAATAAGTTAACGTAAGATCATCGTTTCATTGATTTTAATGAAATCGCGCAGCGTGACTTTGGCGGCAGGCGTGCAAAAGGAGAGAAGGGTTTTGATAAGAGTATAGCAAAGTGGTATGATTTTGCTATGAAAGGAGGGCGTTCGGATGAAGCAGGCTGCAACAAGAATCGAAGACAAAGAATATGAGTTGTCTTACCCGGTGCAAAGCAGACGGATGCAAACAGGTCATCCAAATCCCGCCTCGTCCTTTCCGCTGCGTACATACCCTTGTTCATAACGGCGGATCCGAGCAGGACAAAAGCGTTGTAAAGTGATCAAAAGGAAGACGTATGTATGGCAAGTGATTACGAAAAGAAGGTCGATCGGTTCATCGAATATCTCGGCGGAGGAGAGAATATCCGCGCAGTCACAAACTGTATGACCAGGGTGCGCGTACGGGTCGGCGACGAGTCTCCGGTAGACGAGGGAAAGCTGCGTGGCGCCGAAGATGTGCTCGGACTCGTGCACGACCGCCCCTGCACCTATGAGATCGTTGTCGGCCCGGGAAAGAGCAGGAAGTATGCCGAACGCTTCCGCCAAATGGGGTTTAAGGCGTCCGCCGTCACTCCAAATGCCAAAGCGGATGCGGACTGGAAAAAGAAGAAAGAGGATCTGAACGCCCGGCGGAAGGAAAGCCGCATCAAGTCCGCGCTCAAGCTCTTAGGCGACATCTTCGTTCCGCTGATTCCCGGGATCATAGCCGCTGGGTTGTGCGCCGGGTTCGCCGCGCTGATCCGTGAGATCGTGCCGGACTATGAGGACATAAAGATATGGAGCTTAATCCACAATCTCCTCGCCCTGATCCATGTTTCGTTCATGACATACCTGACGGCATGGGCAGGATACAGAGCCGCGGAACGGTTCGGCGCCACGCCGATCCTGGGCGGCATGCTGGGGATGATAACATCTCTGGAGGGGATAAGCGAGATCGCATCGATCCTGGGGCTTTACGATGCGCAAAACCCCTTAAACTCCATCCTGCGGGAAGGAAAGGGCGGCGTGCTTGCGGTGATTGTGGGTGTATTCCTGCTGTCGGCAGTCGAAAAAAAGATCCGTTCGAAAATGCCGGAAAGCGTGGATGTGATCTTTACGCCGCTTTTGACGCTGCTGATCTGTGTGGTGCCGTATGTACTGATCATCATGCCGGTATTCGGATTCGTTTCGAGCGGCATCATATGGGTGTTCAGCCACCTGTGTCTTTCCAGCAGCCTTGCCGTAAGAGTGATCGCCGGATACCTGTCGGCCGCGCTGTTTCTTCCGCTCGTTGCCGCCGGTATGCATCACGGGCTTGTGGCGCTGTATTCCGTGCAGCTCGAAGAGCTGGGGTACATCACGCTCTACCCGGCGCTGGCGATGGCGGGCGCAGGTCAGGTAGGGGCATCCATTGCCCTTTGGGTCAAGGCGAAAAGGGTCGGCAACCATGCGCTTAGATCCGTGATCGCAGGAGCGCTTCCCGCGGGCTTTCTGGGGATCGGCGAGCCGCTGATATACGGTGTCACCCTTCCTCTGGGAAGACCGTTTCTTACAGCAGGGCTTGGGGCAGGCTTCGGCGCAGCGGTGGTCATGGCTGCCGAAATCGGATCGACGACCTGGGGGCCCTCCGGGATCCTCGGCGTATTCGTCATGACGGAAGGGTCGAAAGGAGCGTTGCACAGCGTGATCGTTTATGTGATCGGGCTGGTGGTCGCGTATATATGCAGTTTTATCATTACATATGTCGCATACAAGGAAGAGGAGCTTTGTCCGGATGCGTTAGAGGCGCGTTCGTCCGAAAGCGCCGAAAAAGACAGGCATGTGCCGGAAATCTCCGGCAGCTTCCGGACGATCCGGCACGGTGAGGCCATGCTTCTCGGGACAGCCGCGGCGGAAGCGTCGGTTTCCGGTGCGGACGCAGCCCCGGAGAGCGGACAAACAGAGTTCAGATACATCGTAAAAGACGAAACGGGGCTCCACGCACGTCCTGCCGGCAGGCTGGCGCAGCTCATAAAGGCATACGACTGCAGGGTGACGATCTCGGCAAACGGCAAAAGCGTTTCCGCGGATAGCCCGATCGAGCTGATGGAGCTTGGAGCGTCAAAGGGTACGCAGCTGCGGATCTTTGTCGAGGGCGCCGACGCCGCGCAGGCCGCCAGCGCCGTCAGGGATTTCATGGAAAAAACACTATAGAAGGAACCTATGATGAAGGAGTATGCTTTAAAAACTGCGCAGGGCGGGTTTGCTGCCGGAAAGGCGTTTCTCATCGAAGCCGCAGAAGCGCATCCGGAGGAAAAAGCGGCGGAGAAAGAAGTCGAAAAAGCTGCATTTGAAAAGGCCGTCTCGATCCTGGAGAAAGAATTGTCGCAAGCCGAAGAAAGGGCAGAAAAGGACGCTGCGGAGCTCTTTGAAATGGAGCGGATGCTGCTAAAGGATGCGTCCTTTTATGATACGACGATCGGGCTGATCCGGGCATCCGATATGAGCGCGGCTGCCGCCGTCCAAAAAGCCGGAGACATCCTCGGGGAGAGGCTTAGAGGAAGCAGCGAATACAACAGCCAGAGGGGCGAGGATCTGCGCGGAATCGCCGCAAGGCTTGCCGGGATCATCCGCGGCGAAAAGGCATCCGCGCCGGAGCGCGCTTCCGTCATTGTGGCAAAGGAGCTGAGTCCCGCCCGGCTTTCAGCGATCGATCCGGGTCTCATACGCGGTATCGTTACGGCAAAGGGCGCCCCCACCTCACATGTGTCCATTCTTGCGGGGAATCTGGGCGTGCCGTATGTCTATGGCTCCGATGAAGCGTTGGAAACGATCCGAAAGGAAACGAAGCTCATACTGGAAGACGGGAAGCTGACGATCGAACCGGATGACGAGATCTTTCGGGAGGCCGTACAGCGGATGGAGGCAGAGCAAAAGGCGAAGGAGGAGCGGATCAAACGCGCGCAGGGCGCGAAGCGGCGGACAAAGGTATACGCAAATATAAAAGGGCCGGAGGATATCGACGAGCTGCTCCGATCCGGAGCGGACGGAGTCGGCCTTTTCCGCAGCGAGTTTCTGTTCCTTAAGGGTGACGGAACGCCTTCGGAGGAGGAGCAGTTTAGCGCCTACCGCAGTGTAGCAGAAGCAATGGACGGAAAGGAAACCGTCATCCGCACGTTTGATCTGGGCTCCGACAAAAAGGCGGACTGGCTCGAAATGCCCGATGAAAAGAATCCCGCGCTCGGGTGCAGAGGCGTGCGTCTTTGTCTGCGGGAGGACGAGCTGTTCAAAACACAGCTTCGCGCATTGCTGCGGGCGGCGGTCTTTGGCAATATCCGGATCATGATACCGATGGTGACGTCTGTCCGGGAGATCGATGCGGTCCGCGCGAAGCTCGGGGAATGCGCGAAAGAGCTTTCAGCGGAGCATACGGCATACGAAGTCCCGCCGGTAGGAGTGATGGTCGAAACGCCTGCCGCGGCAATGATCGCCGACCGGCTTGCAAAAAAGGCGGACTTTTTCAGTATCGGAACGAACGATCTCATCCAGTACACCCTGGCTCTTGACCGGGAAGCGCAGGAGTTGGACGAATACTACGATCCGCGCCACGAAGCCGTCCTGCGCCTGATCGGCGAGACGGCTGCGGCGGGACATAAGGAGAAGATTCCTACGGCAATATGCGGAGAACTCGCCTCCGATCCGGCGGCGATCCCCGCGTTGATAAGGCTCGGAGTAGACGAGCTGTCCGTATCGATGCCGAAGGTGGCACAGACAAAAGTCCATGCTGCCGGGGCGGAGAGCATGCAGGAAGTCGTGGCGGAGGAAGCGTTCCCGACCGGCAGAGGGATATCCGTAGCGGCTCCCGCCGACGGAGAGCTCATCCCCATGGCGGAGATCCCCGATCCCGCGTTTTCTTCCGGCGCGCTCGGAGACTGCGCGGGAATCCTGCCGGAAAACGGAAACATATACGCGCCGTGTGACGGCGTGGTATCGGCAGTTGCGGAAACAAAGCACGCGATCACGTTTACGGCCGACGACGGGAGGCGGATCCTGCTCCATATCGGGATCGATACGGTGTATCTGGCAGGCAGGGGCTTTGCTTTGCGCGTAAAAGAAGGGGATGCCGTCTCGGCGGGTGATCCGGTCATGGTCGTCGACCTCGACTTGATCCGCGAAGCGGGTTTTTCCCCCATCGTGATAACCGCACTAGGTTGACGCCTCGTGAAAAGCTGATATTCATCATGATAACAAAAGAACCGTCCCCCCGTATTCATTTTTTCATACCCGCAAGACAATCCATGATCAGCGACAATAAAACGTCCACACCTTCACCGGTTTTGGCGCTGATGTATACTTCATCATTTCCGCCGGAGGGCGCGCGTCGCAACACAAATCCTGCCGGATGAAGCGAGCCTTCCGCATCCGCCTTGTTCATGACGCGAATGCGCGGCAACCCGCCCGCGCCGATCTCTTTCAGTGTCTGCGCAGTCACGGCCGAC
>CACZQP010000100.1 GCA_902783385.1 uncultured Lachnospiraceae bacterium
AACAAGGTATTTTATATCGGCTTTCGCACGACGCCGGAGGATTCCACGGGCGTCGCGCACATCACGGAGCACAGCGTGCTTTGCGGCTCGCGCGATTTTCCCGTCAAGGATCCCTTTGTCGAGCTGATCAAGGGGTCCCTCAACACGTTCCTGAACGCCATTACCTACCCCGACAAGACGGTCTATCCGGTGGCGAGCTGCAACGAACAGGATTTCAAAAACCTGATGCATGTCTATCTGGATGCGGTGTTCCATCCGCTGACCTACACGGACCGCCGGATCTTCGACCAGGAGGGCTGGCGGTACGAGCTGTCGGACGACGGGACACTCACATATAACGGCGTCGTCTACAACGAGATGAAGGGCGCGCTTTCATCGCCCGACGACGTGCTGGAAAACGCGGGCTATGCGGCGCTCTATCCGGATACGACCTACGCGATGGAATCCGGCGGCAACCCGAGGCATATCCCGGAGCTGACCTACGAGACGTTCCTGGATTTCCACAGGCGCTGCTATCATCCGTCGAACAGCTATGTTTATCTCTACGGCGACATCGAGCCGAACGCATACCTTGCCTATATCGACGAGGCGTACCTGTCCGAATATGACCGGATCGATGCCGACACGCGGATCGCGGCGCAGGAGCCCTTTAAGGCGCCGGCCCGGAGGGAGTGCAGCTACGCGGTCCTGGACGACGAGGACGAGGCGGGAAAGAGCTTCCTGGCCATGTATTACGGGATGCCGGCGCACCTTGACGCGAGGGAGGACACGGCCCTGAAGGTGCTTGACTACGTGCTGTGCGACGCGGAGGGCGCGCCGCTCAAGCAGGCGCTCTACGACGCCGGCATCGGAGAGGAGGTCGGGAGCGTCTTCGAGGATTCGATCCTGCAGCCGTACGAGGCGGTCATCTCGCGATTCTGCGACGCATCGCAGGCGGAGATGTTTGAAAAGACGATCACGGACACCCTCACACACCTTGCAGATGAGGGGATCGACCGGCGCGCGCTTCAGGCGGCGATCGCATTCTACGAGTTCCGCTATCGCGAGGCGGACTTCGGCGGAACGCCCAAGGGACTGATCTACGGCCTGCAGGCGCTGGATACCTGGCTCTACGACGACGGGCCGTTTGACCGCATGGATATCGGCGGCGTGTTCGGAGAGCTGAAGAGGGATGCGGAGAGCGGATATTTTGAGGCGCTGATCCGGAAGTACTATCTGGAAAACCCGCACAGAGCCCTGATCGTCATGGCGCCGGAAAAGGGCCTGACGGAAAAGTGGGAAAAGGAAACAAAGGAGCGCCTCGCGTCATATCTTGCGACGCTCACCCCCGAGGAGACGGAAGAGATCCGCAGAAGGAACAAGGACCTGGAGAGCAGGCAGGATACGCCGGATACGGAAGAAAACTTAAGGAAGATCCCGCTTCTTACGCGGCAGGATCTCGGGAAGAAAGCGCCGGAGCTCTCCACGAATATTTCGGAGACGTCGGGGATCCGCATCCTGCAGCACGAGATCTTCACCAATCAGATCCTGTATCTGGATTTGCTGTTCGACATGGAGGTCCTGACGGATGCGCAGATGGATGCGCTGGTCGCCTTCAAGACGCTTTTTGCCGCGCTGGATACGGAGCAGTATTCCTATGCCCGGCTGGATCAGGAGATCCACATCGTCACGGGCGGGATCGGCGCGTCGGGCGGTATTTACACATCGGTTGACGACCGGAGCTTCTCCGCGAAGTTCGAGGTGACGATGAAGGTCATGCGCGCAAATCTCCCGCAGGGGATGGAACTGCTCCGGCACATCCTGACGCAGACCCGCTACGATGATACGGAGAGGATCCGCGAAGTCCTGGAGGAGGAGCGCTCCGCCATGCGCGCATCGCTCCAGAATGCAGGGCACGCCACGGCGACGCTTCGCGCGCTCTCTTCCTTTACCGAGCCGGCGGCGCTCGTCGACAGGATGAGCGGGATCGCAGCATATCGGTACCTGGACGAGCTGCTGGAGCATTTCGATGAGAGAAAGGATGAACTGTGCAGGACGCTCCGGGACATGGCTGCCCGCCTTTTCAGCGCCGGCAATTATATCGTGGACGTCACGGCGCCGGCGCAGGACGCGGCGCTCCTGAATGAGCCCCTGAGAGCCTTCGACGCATCGCTCCCCGAAAAATGCGAAAAGGCCGTCTGGGCGGCTTTTGAACCGAAAAGACGGCGCGAGGCCTTCGTGACGGCCGGTCAGGTGCAGTATGCGGCCTGCGCGGGGAACTTTGCGGACAAGGGCTTTGCCTTCAAAGGGACGCTTCGCGTGCTGCGGCACATCATGTCGTACGGATACCTGTGGAAGCAGCTGCGCGAGAAGGGCGGCGCCTACGGCTGCGGAAGCAGCTACGGAAGGGACGGGGCAGTGACGTTTTACTCCTTCCGGGATCCGCACCTTGCACGTACCATCGACGTCTTTCACGGGGCATCGGAGTTTGCCGCTTCGTTCGAGGCGGACGAGCGCACGATGACGAAGTATATCATCGGCACGGTCAGCGCCATGGACACGCCGATGACGCCCGCTGTTTTCGGGAAATACTGCCTGAGCGCCTACATGACGGGGCTTTCCTATGAGACGCTGCAGAGAGAGCGGGACGAGGTGCTCGGTGCGCAGCCGGAGGATATCCGATCCCTCGCGGAACTGTTAAAGGAGACGCTTTCGGACGAGGCCGTCTGCGTGATCGGCACCGCCGCAAAGATTGAAGAGCACAGGGCGCTCTTTGACAGCGTGGAAAAACTTGTCTGATTTGAGAAACAGACTGCAACAACATTCTTCTTTTTGCGTGATATAAGGTACAGGCACAGATCACACACGGTAAGCGCAATGGCGCGGAAAAGAGGGAGAAATGAAAAAGAACAGGTTCCGGAACACAAGGCTGCTTTCACTCCTTATTGTCCTCACAGTTACTGCAGTGGCTTTAGCTGGCTGCGGAAAGAGCGCGGGAAGCTCATCTTCGCAATCGGTGGCCTATGAGGCGGAATATGATTATGCAATGGCGCCCGTGGAAGCGACTGCACCTGCAGCTGCGATGGGCTCCTCCTACAACGGATACAATGACTTCGGGACGGAAATTGCGCTGACAGAGAGCGCCTACGAGAGTGTTGCAGAAAAACCCGCGGCGCCGGATCAGGCGGAGGCAGCCAGCGGTCCCACCGGTGCGGAGAGCGCCGTGCCGGGTGATTCGCGAAAGCTCATCAAGACTGTCTCGCTGGAGGCGGAGACCGGAAACCTGTACGCGCTTGACCTGTTCATTACGCAGAAGGTCGCCGCGCTGGGCGGATATATCGAGAGCTCCAATAAATACAGCAAAAGCCGCGGCTATCAGGATCCCTACTACGCGACGACGGAGTCGGACGAAGACACGGCCGAGCGCAGCAGATGGACGAGCGCGGACTATACGCTCCGGATCCCCGCGGACCGGCTGGATGAATTTGTCGCGGACGTCGACAGCCAGGCGAATGTCACGAGCCAGTATAATAACGTGGACGATGTGACGCTCCGCTACGTCGACATGGAGAGCAGGCGCAATTCCCTTCGCACGGAGCAGACAAGGCTCCTGGAGCTCCTGGAGCAGGCGGAGACGATCGAGGATGTCATCTCAATCGAAGATCGCCTCACAGACGTCCGGTACGAGCTTGAGAGCATGGAGTCGCAGCTGCGCGCCATGGACAACCAGATCCGGTACAGCACGGTGCATTTAAACATCCGCCAGGTCACCCGCTTTACTGTGGTCGAGCAGCCGAAGGGCGCCGGCGAGCGGATCACGCAGGGCTTCTTGGAGAGTGTGGACACGCTGACCTACAACCTGCGCGAGTTCTGCATCTGGTTCATCATCAAGATTCCGTTCATCCTGGTCTGGATCCTTGTCTGCGTGATCGCGTTCCTGGTGATCCGAGCGCTCATCCGCGCAAGTGAGCAGACGCCGGAGAAGCGGGAGAGACGCCGCCGGATACAGTTGCAGAAGCAGGCGGAAAAGGCCGCAAAACGCGAGAGAAAGCTTGCACAGCGCGAAGCGAAAAAGACGGAAAAACAAAACAAGGAAGACAGAATATGAAAACCGGATTTGTTGCGATACTCGGCCTCCCCAACGTCGGGAAGTCCACACTGATGAACCGGCTGATCGGCCAGAAGATCGCGATCACATCCTACAAGCCGCAGACGACCAGGTCCCGCATCCGGACAATCTATACGGATGAGAGGGGCCAGATCGTCTTTGTGGACACGCCCGGCGTGCATGCGCCGGACAGCGGTCTGGGCAGGTATATGTACCGCGCCTCGACCGGCGTGATCCGGGATGTGGACCTCGTCCTTTTCCTCACGGAGGCAAAGAAGGCCTGGAAGGAAGAGGATGAGCAGATGATCGCGCTCCTGAAGGAAGCGAAGGCGCCCGTCATCCTTGTCATCAACAAGATCGACAGGGTCAAAAAGGAGGAGCTTCTCCCCATCATATCCGCAGTGTCCGGCAAGCTTCCCTTCGCGGAGATCTATCCCGTGAGCGCGCGTGAGGGCGAGGGGACGGACGAGCTGCTTGCCGGGATCTTTGCCCACCTGCCGGAAGGCGAGCCTTTTTACGACGAAGATATGGTGACGACCGAGACGGAGCGCGATATCGTCGCGGAGATCGTGCGGGAGAAGGCACTCAGACTCCTGCAGGAGGAGGTGCCGCACGGCATCGCCGTCACCGTGGAAAAGATGAAGGACCGCAGGACGGGGAGCGGCGATGACATCTGCGATATCGAGGCGACGATCATCTGCGAAAAGGAGTCGCACAAGGGCATCATCATCGGCAAGGGCGGCCGGATGCTCAGGGAGATCGGAACGAACGCCCGTCGCGATATCGAGAACATGCTGCAGCGGCGCGCGGCGCTTCACCTGTATGTGAAGGTGCGCGGCGAGTGGCGCGATTCCGATGCGCAGCTTAAACACTTCGGCTATGACATCCGCAAGATCTGAGCGGGAGAGTGCCCCCTACCGGGAAGTCACCGGCATTGTCCTGAAATCCGCGCCCATCGGCGAGATGGACCGGCGCGTCGTCCTGCTCACAAAAGAACTCGGCAAGATCAGCGCCTTTGCGCGGGGGGCAAGGCGCCCCAACAGCCCGCTCGTCGGCGTCACGGCCGCCTTCGCCTTCGGAAAATTCCGGATTTATGCGGGAAAAAGCGCCTACGTTCTCACGGAGGCGCAGATCGACCACTTCTTTGCACCGCTTTCCCGGGACATGGAGAAGGCGTGCTACGGCTCCTATTTCCTGGAAGTCATGGATTACCTGACGCGGGAGAACAACGATGAAGCGATGCTCCTCCTGCTTCTGTACTTATCTCTCCGGGCACTGGAAAACGGACGGCTTCCAAATGCGCTGATCCGCCGCGTTTTCGAGCTGCGCTGCATCGTGGAGGAGGGCGAATTCGCAGGTCTTTCCTACAGAAATGGTTCCGGGGAGGACGGGGCGTCGCAGCTTCTCCCCGGCACGGTCCGTGCGCTCGAGCACATCACGAAGAGCCCGCTTTCGCACCTCTACGGCTTCGAGGTGTCGGAGGAGGTGTCCGCACAGCTCAAGGAGGTGGCCTCCGATGCGGCGCGGAAGTATTTTACACATCCGTTCACCTCGCTCGCCGTTCTCGAGGCGCTCACTGCCTGAGCATAAATTCATTGCTTCTTATCCCGCGGCAGTACTATAATATTAGTTCGGAATCATTTACCTTGCTATAAGAGGGCAGATATGAGAAAAAGGTTGTTCTGCGCCCTTGTTCTTGCGCTGTGCCTGATTCTGCAGGCCGGCTGCGGGAAGAAGGAGAAGATGTCCGATGTCTCGCAGCTCGTCTTCGCAAAGGACGGGTCGCTGCGGGCGATCAGCATTGAGACCTTCGACAGGGAGTACTACAGCGAAAAGGAGCTCGCCTCAGTGATCCGCGAGGCGGTGAGCGCGCACGGGCAGGGCGTGAAGCAGGAGTCATTCTCCGTAAAAAACGGGGAGGCGCGTCTTAAGATGCACTACGCCTCCGCGGACGACTACGCGCGGTTCAACGACACGGTGATCTACTACGGGACCGTCGCGGGTGCCCGCGCGGCCGGGTATGATCTGTCCTCGGTGATGGGGAGCGTCTCCCTGAAGGATTCGTCCCATCTTTTAAACAACGCCGCGCTAGAAGCGGCGGCGGACAACCCGGTCATCTATCTCACGGAGCCCGGAGAGATCGAATTCGCGCAGGAGGTCCTGTTTGCGAACGGGCAGGTGGAAGTGATGGAGGAGAACAGAGCGTGGATCCCGGCGAGCGTCTCGGAGGACGAGCCGGCGATCCTCATCCTGAACAAATAGTCGCAAGCATTTTTGAAAGGAGCTTTGGAAATGGAAAAGACAATGGACAAGATCGTTGCGCTCTCGGCGGCCAGGGGCTTTATCTACCAGGGGTCGCAGATCTACGGCGGTCTCGCGAATACCTGGGATTACGGAAACCTTGGCGTCGAGCTAAAGAATAAC
>CACZQP010000101.1 GCA_902783385.1 uncultured Lachnospiraceae bacterium
CACGCGACAGACGTCTGCCTCCATAAGCCGCAGCTCAGGCCTGCTGCGACGCCGGGCGCAAAGGAGAACGGCCACCTGTCCCGGTGCGTCCTGAATATGACGTAAATCCGCATTAATCATAACTTGCGTTTAACGACTGCTTTTTTTTGAGATGATAAAGGTCATTACCGGAATTTTGACTGATAGGAAAGGAATGAAATCATGATCCTTGCAATCGATACCGGAAACACACACACAGTGCTCGGCTGCATCGACGTCTCGAAAAAGCGCCTGTCGGCGGCGCCGGTGCTGCGCATGCGGACAGACCGCGCACAGACAGAGACGGAGTATGCTGTCCGGATCCGCCAGATCCTGGAGCTGTACGGGATCGATGCCGGCGCGTTCGAGGGCGCGATCCTGGCATCGGTCGTGCCGGAGCTCACGGGGGTTCTCGCGGAGGCGGTGCGGCTGATCACGGGCGCGCAGCCGCTCATCGTGGGGCCGGGTTTAAAGACCGGCCTGAAGATCGAGCTGGACGATCCCGGGACGATCGCGGCGGACCTTGTCGCGACGGCGGTCGCCGCAAAGGAGGAGTACCCGCTTCCCTGCGTCGTCATCGACATGGGAACGGCGACGACGATAACGGTGGTGAATGAAAAGGGCGCATATATCGGCGGGTCGATCCTGCCGGGGGCAGGGATCTCCATGAAGGCGCTGGCCAGGGAGACGGCGCTTCTCCCCGCGATTGATATCGTCCCGCCGAAAAAAACCATTGCATCGAATACAATTGACGCCATGAAGGCCGGCATCGTCTTCGGGCAGGCCGGCGCGATCGACGGCACGATCGACCGCTTCGCCGCGGCGCTCGGCCGCGAGCCCGCAAGCATCGTGACGACGGGCGGCATGGGTTCCGTCATCTGCCCGCACTGCATGCACGAGATCACGATCGACGACACGCTCCTCTTAAAGGGGCTGGGGATCATCTGGAAAAAGAACGCGGGGAAAAAAATATCAAAATTTTCGAATGTAGATAAAAACCAACGCGAAATATGATAGTTTCTGAGATAGATCTCCTGCTACAATGATGTTGGCACAATCCGAGCATCAGGCAGGTGACATGCAGAACGAAAGAGGCACTTTTATCGTAAAAATCATACGCCGCGAGAACGCGACGTGGCAGGGCGAAGTGACATGGGTGGAGGAAAACAAGACCCAGTATTTTCGCAGTGCTCTGGAGCTTTTAAAGCTCATGGACGGAGCGATGGATGACTCAGAGATGCAGTGATTTTCTCAGCTCTTCGACAGACATTCCGTCAAAGGCCGCACTTGTGCGGTCTTTTCTTTTTTTCTCCGTATAGTTTTCGTAGGAGGGCTGCCTGTGCGTCTCTCCCGCCCAGATCTCGTCCGCAATGGGAGCCCACGCCTTTGCGTAAGCTTCGCATTTGTCCGTAAGATGCTCGACGGACTCCGGCGATTCCTGGTTTGTCTGGTGCGCGCCCGTCGCATGTACGATCTCGCGGATCAGCTCCGGGTTTTCCAGCATCGGGCACGGCCGCAGGTGGTTGCGGTTGAACGGCTGTCCCTCGTGATATACCTTGAACAGCGGGCTCTGCAGCATCTCCAGGATACTCTTGTCATGGATGTTGCTGTCGGAGAAGTGGATGAACACGCACGGCTCCGCGTCGCCCGCGGAGTTGATGTGGAAGTAGTTGCGCCCGCCGGCGATGCAGCCGCCGACGTATTCGCCGTCGTTCTGGAAATCCATGGGGAAGAACTCGATGTCGCAGGCGTCCGAACGGACAAAGCGAATCCTGTCGATGATCGCCCTGCGCTGCTCCATGGTCGGCATGAGCTCCGGCACGGCGTTGGTCCCGACCGGCATGTAGTGGAAGTAGAAGCCGAACCGGGCACCTTTTCCGGAGATGAGGCGCAGGAATTCGTCCGAGGTCACGGCTTCGATGTTGTTTCGCGTATAGCAGATGGAGGTGCCGAAGACGATGCCGTATCTGTGCAGCAGGTCCATCGCTTTCATCACTGCGGCGTAGTGGCCGTCGCCCCTTCGCGCGTCGTTGGTCTCGGGTGTCCCTTCGATGGAGAGCATGAAGGTGAGGTTCCCCAGCTCCAGCACCTTTTTGCACAGCTCCTCATCGATGAGCGTGGAGTTCGTATAGGCGGCAAAGAAACAGTCACTGTGCTTTTCGCAGAGCTTCAGGATATCGGCCTTGCGGACGAGCGGTTCGCCCCCCGTCATCATGTAAAGGTGTGTGCCGAGCGCCTTGCCCTGTGTGACGATCTTGTCCATGTCTTCGAAGGACAGGTTCGCCTTGTGGCCATAGGTCCCGGACCAGCAGCCGACGCAGTGCATGTTGCAGGCACCGGTGGGATCGAAGAGGATCAGCCAGGGAATATTGCAGTCGTACTTCTTCCGGCTTTCGCGGATGGTCTTCGTGCCGCAGAAAAAGGTCTCATAGCCCATGGTGAGCAGGACTTTTTTCGCATAGGAGGGATCGGTTTCGTCGAGGATGCGCCCGATGAGCTTCATCCAGCGGTTGTCGGGATCCGTGACAGCGCTTCGGATGGCCTGCTCCGTCTCCGGCGCGATTTTTCCGTAGAAGGGCAGTGCGCGGTCGAGAATGCTCTCGTAGATTTTCGCCTTGTCTTCGGCGCCGTGCAGACTCTTCAGAAGTCTGTCGGCGATCAGGGAGAAAGCCTGCCGCTGCGCGTTATGGGAAATCGAATCCATAAAACCTGCCATGGGAACCTCCGGTGACTGAGACAATGGTGTTTGAACCTAAAGCCAATCGGCCTTTTGATGACTGGATTATAAAAGAAAATCCCCGGGACTGTCATTGGACAGTTCCGGGGAAATGTGCAAGAGTCCGCACAGGCTGCGGCAGGCGGTGTATGCCGTTTCGACAGAGCCGGCAGCAGGGCATGGCCGGATATCAGGCGGCTTTTACACGCAGGCGGCCTTCAGGATCCCGATTCCCTTCATGAGGATATCCTCCGGGATGTTGAGCGCGGGCAGGAGGCGGATCCTGTCCTTGGCGGTCAGGCACAGGAGTCCGTTTTCCATGCAGGCGGCAAGGACTTCGCCGGCAGGCTTTGTCGTCTTTACGCCGATCATGAGGCCGAGGCCCGAGACGTCTTCGACGCCCGGCGCATCCTTCAGCGCATCAAAGATGAGCGCGCTTTTTTTGCGGACATCCGCAAGGAGCGCGTCGTCGATGCGGGAGAGGATGCTCACGCCCGCGGCGCAGCTGACGGGGTTTCCGCCGAAGGTGGAACCGTGGTCGCCGTAGGAGAGCACATCCTGTGTCTTGTCGTTCATGAGAGTCGCGCCGAGCGGCAGGCCGCCGGCGAGACCCTTTGCGGTGGAGACGATATCGGGAGAAAGGCCGTAGTGCATGTAGGCGTAGAGCTCGCCGGAGCGGCCGTTTCCGGTCTGTACTTCGTCCACGATGAGCAGGAGGTCATGGTCCTTTACGAACTGTGAGAGCGCAAGGACATAGTCTTTGTCGAGCGGCAGGACGCCGCCCTCGCCCTGGACGCACTCGATCATGACCGCTGCGAGCTTATGCTCTTTTGCAGCCGCTTCAAGCGCCGCCATATCACCGGGCTGTACATGGATAAAGCCCGGAGTCAGGGGCTGGAAGTCCTCGTGGTAATGCGCCTGGCCGGTAGCCGCGAGCGTCGTGATCGTGCGGCCGTGGAAGCTGTTCTCCAGCGTGACGATGGTGAAGCAGTCCGCGCCCTTTTTTGCTGCCGCATATTTGCGCGCGACCTTGATGGCGCACTCGTTCGCCTCCGCGCCGGAGTTGGAGAAGAAGACCTTCTTCATGCCGGTGCGGCTGCACAGCATCTGTGCGAGCTCGATGCAGGGCTCCGTATAGTAGAGGTTCGACATGTGCTGGACCTTGGCGATCTGCGCCGAGACAGCTTCCTGCCAGACGGGATCCGCAACGCCAAAGCTGTTCACGGCGATGCCGGTCCCCAGGTCGATGTACTCTTTTCCGTTCTCGTCCTCGACAAGGGATCCCTGCCCCTTCGTGATGACGATGGGAAAGCGCTTGTAGGTGTGCGCGATGTATTGTTCGTCCGCCTGCTGATAATTCATGGTTTATCTCCTTTCAACTGTGGATCCAGGTGCCGGCGCCCTCGTTGGTCAGAAGCTCCATGATGATGGAGTGCGGGACGCGCCCGTCCATGATGACGACGTTCTTTACGCCCTTGTCGATTGCGTCGATGCAGCAGTTCACCTTCGGGATCATGCCGCCCGCGATCGTGCCGTCGTCGTAGAGCTTTTTCGCTTCTTCGACGGTGAGCTCCGGGATGAGTGTCGACGGATCGTCCTTGTCCTTCAGGATCCCTGCAATGTCCGTCATCAGGATCATCCTCTCGGACTGCAGGGCGCCCGCGATGGCCGCTGCGGCGGTGTCGCCGTTGATGTTATAGATGTTGCCGTCTTTATCCGTCGCGATCGTGGAGATGACGGGGATGAAGCCCTTCTCCAGAAGATCCAGCACGACCTTCGGGTTGACGTTCGTGATCTCGCCGACATAGCCGAGCTTTTCGTCCTTGATCTTTGCCTCGATGAGGAGCGCATCCGCGCCGGAGAAGCCGATCGCGCGTCCGCCCTTGTTCGTTAGGAGCGCGACGAGGGACTTGTTGACCTTGCCCGCGAGCACCATCTCCGCGATGTCGATCGTCTCCTGGTCGGTGACGCGCAGGCCGTTCACAAATTCCGGCTGCTTACCGAGCCGCTTCATCAGGTCGTTCATCTCCGGACCGCCGCCGTGGACCAGCACGACTTTCACGCCGATCGTGGTGAGCAGGACGATGTCCTCCATGACCTGCTGCTTTAAGGCGTCGTTTTCCATCGCGTTGCCGCCGTATTTTACGACGACGATCTTCTGCGTATAGCGCTTGATGTAAGGCAGCGCCTGTACCAGGGCTTCCGCCCGTGCCGTGTTCGATAAAACGTCAGACATAATATAACCTCCGTGCCGACTCTGCCGCTATGACCTATAGTCTCCGTTGATTTTTACGTATTCATATGTGAGATCGCATCCCCACGCCGTGGCGGCTTCATCGCCCGCATGGAGCGATATCAGGATGTCGATGTCCTTCTCGGTGAGGACCTTTTTCGCCTCATCCTCGGAGAAGGGAATGCCGGCGCCGTCCCTGCAGACATCGACTTTCCCCGCCTTGCTCGCAAAGGAGACATCGATCTTTGTCACGTCGACGTCCGCGCCGCTGTAGCCGATGGCGCACAGGACACGGCCCCAGTTGGCATCCGCGCCGAACATGGCGGCCTTTAAAAGGCTGGAGCAGATGACGCTCTTTGCGACTGTGCGGGCAATCTCCTTGTCCGCGGCGCCCGTGACGGTGCAGGTGAGGAGCTTGGATGCGCCCTCGCCGTCCGCTGCGATGCTTCTGCACAGGTACTGCGTGACCGCGTTAAGCGCAGCAGCGAAGGCGTCATAGTCCGCGCCCTCCTGCGTGATGACGGGGTTCCCGGCAAGACCGTTTGCCAGAACAGCGACGGTGTCGTTGGTGGAGGTGTCGCCGTCCACGCTGATCATGTTGAAAGTGTCCTTCACGTCCTCGGAGAGCGCCTTCTGCAGCATCTCAGGGGAGATGGCGGCATCCGTGGTGACAAAGACCAGCATCGTCGCCATGTTGGGATGGATCATGCCGCTTCCCTTGGCAATGCCGCCGATATGGCAGAGAGTATCTCCGATCTGAAATTCGACCGCGATCTCTTTTTTGACGGTATCGGTCGTCATGATGCCCTTCGCCGCCTCATCGCTTCCCGAGGGCGACCCATCGAGCGCCGCGACCAGTGCGGGCATGCCGTTTTCGATCGGTTCGATCGGCAGGGGCTGGCCGATGACGCCGGTGGAGGCGATCACGATATCATACGGCGAGATGCCCAGCGCCCCCCCGGCGAGCGCGCACATTTTCTGCGCGATCTCCTCGCCGTCCGCGTTGCAGGTATTGGCGTTGCTGCTGTTGCACAGCATTGCCTGCGCCTTTCCGTCCGCGATATGCGCCTTTGTCACCGCGATCGGTGCGCCCTTGACGAGATTTTTCGTATAGACGGCCGCTGCGGAGCAGGGAACTTCGCTCACGATCAGCGACAGGTCGTTTTTGGTGGTGCCGGGCTTGATGCCGCAGTGGACGCCCGCCGCCTGAAAGCCTTTTGCGGCGCACACGCCGCCGGGTACAGTTTTCATGGTATTTCCCTCCGTTTGATCCGTATGCTGCGTCATCAGTCCTGCCCCGGAACGACAAGCCCCGTGGTCTCCGGGACGCCCAGCAGCAGGTTCATGTTCTGGATCGCCGCGCCGGATGCGCCCTTCCCGAGATTGTCAAAGCGGGAGACGAGCGTAATGCGCTCCTCGTTTCCGTAGACGGAGACCTCCATATCGTCGCGCCCCGCAAATGCGGCAGCGGACAAAAATCCGCCCTCGCCGGAAGCCTCCTGATAGTGGACGAGGCCTTCGCTGTAGCAGCTCTGGTACAGCTTTTTCACGTCGTCAACGCTCCCCTTTAGCTGGGAGGTGAAGAGCGGGACAACGACCTCCATGCCGGCGTAGAAATCATCCACGATCGGACAAAAGACCGGCGCTTTGGAGAGGCCGCACACCGCGGTCATCTCCGGGATGTGCTTGTGCTTCTGTGCGATGGAGTAAAAGCGCGGTCCGTCGAGCAGCGGGTCGCGCGAGGGGTCCTCGTACTGGGCGATCATTTTCTTGCCGCCGCCGGAGTAGCCCGTCAGGGAAAAGCAGGAGAGCGCCTCATCTTTCGAGAGGAGTCCCGCCTCAATCAGCGGCGCGATAAGGACGATAAATCCGCTCGCGTGGCAGCCGGGATTCGCGATCCGCTTCGAAGCCTTGATTTTGTCCCGCATGCCCGAAAGCTCCGGGAAGCCGAACGTCCACTCCGGGTCGACGCGGTGCGCCGTGGAGGTATCGATGACGGCCGTATCCGGATTTGTGACGAGCGAAGCGGACTCGATCGCCGCATCGTCCGGGAGGCACAAAAAGACGACGTCCGCCTCGTTGAGGACCTTGGCCCGCGCGGCGGGATCCTTGCGGACCTCCTCCGCGATCGAAAGGAGTGTGATGTCCCCGCGCGAAGCAAGACGCTCGTTGATCCGAAGTCCTGTGGTGCCTGCGCTGCCGTCGATGAATACTTTTTTCATGGAAGCTCCTCTCTTTTGTCAGAAAACCCGATTCTGACAGTGCGTTTTGCCCGCTGAGGGCGAAAGCGCTGTCAAATGAATCCGATCGTGAATACTTATACAGTAATTATGCATAAATCATAGGTTTTGTCAACAATTATTTTATGTTTATGAGACATGTAGGAGGAATTATGCAAACGAAAGAGCGACAGGTTTGTTTGAAGCGAACATCAGCAGGAGTTATAATTGACTAACCGATTGCGGAAAAGCTATTCTTTGCCCATATGAGTGCACAGGGAATCTTTATTTTCAACAGTCTGATGCTGGGCGTGGGACTTGCAGCGGACGCGTTTTCCGTATCCGTGACCGGCGGCCTTGCGGAGCCGGGCATGCGGGGACGCCGCGCGGCGCAGATCGCGGGGACCTTCGGCGCATTTCAGTTCCTTATGCCGCTTGCCGGCTGGGTTTGCGTGCGCTTTGCGATGCATACCTTCGCCGCACTGCAGCGCTTCATCCCGTGGACCGCACTGATCCTGCTTGTCTTTATCGGAGGAAAGATGCTTCTGGAAGGCCTCCGGCAGAAAAAGAATCCTTCTCTGGCGGCGAAAGAGCTCTCCGGCACGGATCTTCTGCTCCTGGGGATCGCCACGTCGATCGATGCGCTTTCGGTGGGCTTTGCGATCGCACAGTATGCGGCGGCGGAAGCCGTCTTCGGCGCCCTGATCATCGGTGCGGTGACCTTTGTGATCTGTCTGGCCGGCGTGCGGATCGGTTCCCGCGGGAGCGCCATGTTCCTTGCGCGAGGAAACGCGGGAAAAGGCGCGGAAAAGGGTGCGGAAGCTGCGCCCTACTGGATTCCGCCTGTCGCCGGCGGCATCATCCTGATCGGGATCGGAATCAAGATCTTTCTGGGATATTGAGGGAGACAGCACGCCTGTAAAATCATGAAGTACTTCATTGCGGACTGCCATTTTTTCCATGAAAAACTGAATACGCAGATGGATTGCCGCGGCTTTTCGGACGCTGCGGAAATGAACGCCTATATGTTAAAGAAGTGGAACGACAAGGTCCGGAGCACCGACGATGTCTATATCCTGGGCGATCTGTCCGTCGGAAATGCGGAGCAGACGAATGCGCTCCTGGAGCAGCTGCGCGGCAAGCTCTACCTGGTCGAAGGCAATCATGACCGCTTTTCGAAAAATCCCAAATATAACGCGTCGCGTTTCGAATGGATCCGCCCTTACGCGGAGATCCATGAGCATAAAAAGAAGCTCATTCTGTGTCACTATCCGATCATCAACTACAACCGCCAGTACCGTTTGGACGACAACGGAAATCCCACGACCTACATGCTCTACGGGCATGTGCACGACACGCTGGACGAGCAGCTGATAAGACAGTTCCAGGAGATGACCCGCGCCGCGGTGAAAACACTTTCCGACGGCCGGCAGGTGCGAATCCCCTGCCAGATGATCAACTGCTTCTGTATGTATTCGGACTACACGCCGCTGACGCTGGCTGAGTGGGCAGCGCTAAGGCCGGCGCCTTAGCGCAGAGGTGCGTCTAAAGACGCACCTCCCGAAATGGTGTAGGTTGCTGCTTCGGTGACGAGGCTCCCGAAATGGTATAGGTAGTTGCTTCTGTGACGCACCTCCTGAAATGATGTAGGTTGCTGCTTCGGTGACGAGGCTCCCGAAATGGTATAGGTAGTTGCTTCAGTGAAGCGGCTCTTTTCCCATTCAAATGAAACATTGTTTCCTGAGTCACGATTGTGATTTAGGGAACTTTTTAATATAATATGCATACAAAAGTTCCCTAAACAGGAGAAGACCATGTCGGAATTTGAAGAGATTCAGGAATATCTGCGGCAGAAAGCGGAGCTGCAGGCGAGGCTGCGGCTGCTGCCCTATGAAGGGACTCCGGAGATCAAGGAAGTCAGCGGGCAGAAATATCTCTACATGCGAAGGCGGATCGGAAGCCGTCTGACATCAAACTATGTCGGCAGGTATTCTGAGGAACTGCATCAGCTTCTCCTTCACATTGCGGCCGAAGCAAGAGAGATCCGCAGGGAGATTCGCAGACTGGACAGAAAGCTTTCTGCTTTGGGTTATCAGAGAACGGATCTGGATCCACGCGTGCTGCAGAACCTGGACTTTGCGCGGGCCAACATGAAAATGAATATCTATGACCAGGCTGTTCTCGAAGGAGTTGCAATTTCTTTTCCACAGACAGAGGACATTATTGAAAACGGCAAGGTCAGCGGGATGACAGCCTCAGATGTCCAGAAAATATTAAACCTCAAGCATGCGTGGGAGTTCATTCTGGATGAGGATGTTATCAGGGCAGACAGCAATTATTCTGTGCTTCGTCACATAGCAGGACTTGTAAACGAGGGTTTTTTCGCTGGTGGAGGCCGCATCCGCGGCGTTCCGGTCACCATCGGGGGCACTTCATATGTGCCGCCGGTTCCTGTAGAACAGATCGTGCGGGAACGCCTGGATGAAGTGCTGCATACCGGCGGCGATGAAATCGATACTGCCATCTCGCTTTGCCTTTATGCGATGAAGACGCAGATATTCTTGGATGGGAATAAACGTGCGGCGGTGATCTATGCCAATCACTACCTGATTGCGCATGCGGGAGGCTTTTTGGTAATACCTGAGCGCTGCGTGTCCGAATTCAAAGGGTTGTTGATAGAGTATTATGAGGGAGATGACGACGCATCGATTCGAAGCTTTCTGAAAAAAAACTGTTGGAAAACGTTTTGAAATGGCCTGCGTCTTGACGGAAGTTCCGGCCGGTTTTAATATATTTTGTGCAATTAAATTGTGAAATAAAAGGCAGGGAAGATCCGGGACGGAAAAAGGGTATCGATAATGATGAAGCAGTACACAGTCACGGGAATGAGCTGCGCGGCGTGTCAGGCGCGCGTGGAGAAGGCGGTCTCGAAGGTCGGGGGCGTTGAGAGCTGCAGTGTGTCGCTCCTGACGAACTCCATGGGGGTCGAGGGAACTGCATCCGACGCCGAGATTATCAAGGCGGTGGAGGATGCGGGCTACGGCGCTGCCCTGAAGGGTTCGGAGGCAGGCGCTGCCGCGGCAAAAGGATCCGGCGGAAGTCTTTCCGCAAAGCTTGCGGCGGAGGAAGAGGCGCTGCGGGATACAGAGACGCCGAAGATGAAAAAGCGTCTTGCCGCATCGCTGGTATTCCTGCTTGTGCTGATGTATTTTTCCATGGGTGTGCACATGTGGGGATTCCCCGTGCCGGCCTTTATGGAGCACAACCATGTGGCGATGGGGCTTGCGCAGCTTCTTTTGTCCGGGATCATCATGGTCATCAACCAGAAGTTTTTCATAAGCGGCTTTAAGAGTCTCTTCCACGGCGCACCGAACATGGATACGCTGATCGCGCTCGGCGCGGGAGCGGCTTTTTTCTACAGCACGGTCATGCTGTTTGCCATGACGTCGGCACAGGTGAGTGGCGGCGCGGAAGCTGCGATGCCGTACATGAATGAATTCTATTTCGAGTCGGCGGGCATGATCCTGACGCTCATCACGGTCGGCAAGATGCTGGAGGCGTATTCCAAGGGAAAGACGACCGATGCCTTAAAGAGCCTGATGAAGTTGGCGCCGAAGACGGCGACCATCCTGCGCGGCGGGCAGGAGGTCGAGGTCGCGGCGGACGAGGTGCAGGTGGACGATCTCTTTGTCGTGCGGCCGGGCGAAAATATCCCGGTGGACGGGATCGTGATCGACGGGTCAGGCGCAGTCGACGAGTCAGCGCTCACGGGTGAGAGCATCCCGGTGGACAAGGAGCCCGGCAGCAGGGTATCCTCCGCAACGCTCAACAGGAGCGGGTTTTTGACCTGCCGCGCCACGAAGGTCGGCGAGGATACGACCCTCGCCCAGATCATTTCCATGGTGAGCGATGCAGCAGCGACGAAGGCTCCCGTGGCAAAGCTGGCAGACAGGATCTCCGGGGTGTTTGTGCCGGCCGTCATCGCGCTTGCGGCGGTGACGATCGTGATATGGCTCGTCCTCGGGAAGGAAGCGGGCTTTGCGCTTGCGCGCGGCATCAGCGTGCTGGTCGTCTCCTGTCCCTGCGCGCTGGGACTCGCGACGCCGGTGGCGATCATGGTCGGAAACGGCATGGGGGCAAAGAACGGGATCCTTTTCAAGACGGCGGAATCGCTCCAGGAGACCGGAAACATGCAGATCGTCGCCCTGGACAAGACCGGGACGATCACGGCGGGAGAGCCGCGGGTGACGGATGTCCTTCCGGCAGCAGGCTATACGCAGGATACGCTCCTTGCACTGGCAGCCTCTCTTGAAAAGAAGAGCGAGCACCCGCTTGCAAAGGCGGTCAGCGACTATGCGGCGGAGAGGGGAGCTGAGATCCGCGGGGCGGAAGATTTCCGGGCGCTCCCCGGAAACGGGCTGACGGCGCGTATTGCGGGCAGGGATGCCGCAGCCGGGAACCTGAAGTTCATCGGCGCCCGCGTCCCTGCGGACGATGCGATAAAGGAGACGGCGGCAAAGCTTTCCGCCGAGGGAAAGACACCGCTTCTGTTTGCGGAGGACGGCATGCTTGCCGGCATTATCGCTGTGGCTGACACGATCCGGGACGACAGCGCACAGGCGATCCGCGAGCTGAAAAACATGGGTATCCATGTCGTGATGCTGACCGGGGACAATAAGCGCACGGCCGAGGCGATCGGCGCGCAGGCGGGCGTGGACGAGGTGATCGCGGACGTCCTTCCGGAGGGGAAGGAAGCGGTGATCCGAAGGCTCCAGGAATTCGGAAAAGTCGCGATGGTCGGAGACGGGATCAACGACGCGCCGGCTCTTACGCGGGCGGACATCGGCATTGCGATCGGCGCGGGAACGGACGTCGCAATCGATGCGGGCGATGTCGTGCTGATGAAGAGCACGCTCGCGGACGTCGCGGGAGCGGTGCGGCTCTCGAGGCAGACCTACCGGAACATCGAGGAGAACCTATTCTGGGCGCTCATCTACAACACGCTTCTCATCCCGCTGGCGGCGGGGCTGTACGCGCACTGGGGACTTACGATGAATCCCATGTGGGGCGCCGCGGCGATGAGCCTGTCCAGCTTTTTTGTCGTCACGAACGCGCTGCGTTTAAATCTTTTCAGGGTGCATGACGCATCGAATGATAAAAGGATCAAAAAACCGGTGCGGACCGTGGCGGACGGGAAGCTCCTCTCCGCTGCAGCGGGCGATGCGTCCGCAGACAGGATACAGGGCAATGGGACAAATACGCCGGAGCATCCGGCAGCAGATCAGGAAGGAGAAAGCAAAATGGAAAAGACCATGAAGATCGAAGGGATGATGTGCACACACTGCGAGGCGACCGTGAAGAAGGCGCTTCTCGCGCTGGACGGCGTCGCCGGCGCGGAGGTGTCCCACGAGAAGGGGACTGCCGTGGTTTCGCTCTCCGCGGACGTCGCGGACGATGTGCTGAAGGAAGCGGTCGAGGCAAAGGATTACAAGGTTCTTGAGATCGCGTAAATGATGTATAATAAGACGCGCAAATAATACCGTAAAAGAATTGCCGGAAACGATCCGGACGAATAAGTCCGGGAAAGGAAGTGGAGAAAAGATGGAAGACTTAAGAAACGAACTGGGTGAAGCGGCGCTCGCGCAGGAAAATGAAGCGGCGGAGGATAAGACCGTCATCACCAAGGATATGGTAGTCGGAGATATCCTGCAGATGCATCCGCAGGCGGCGTTCCCGCTGATGAACTGCGGCATGGGCTGCATTTCCTGCCCGTCTGCGCTCATGGAGACGCTCGAGCAGGCGTGCATCGTGCACGGCATGGATGCGGATGAAGTGACGACTTATGTAAATGCGGAGTTGGGTCTCATTGAGGCGTAGGTGAGAGAGAAAGAGGTGTGCGAATGGATTATCTTGAAATTGAAAAGGTTATAGGCAGGGAGATCATTGATTCCCGCGGAAATCCGACCGTCGAGGCGGAGGTCACGCTGGCGGACGGAAGTGTCGGCAGGGGCTGTGCGCCGAGCGGCGCATCGACCGGCGAATTCGAGGCGCTGGAGCTTCGCGACGGCGACAAGAAGCGCTTTGGCGGCAAGGGTGTACAGAAGGCGGTAAAGAACATCAACACCGTCATTGCGAAGGCGATCCAGGGGATCGACGCCTCCGATATATATGCGGTCGACGCGGCGATGATCAAGGCGGACGGAACGCCCGATAAGTCCAAGCTCGGCGCGAACGCGATCCTCGCGGTCTCGATCGCGGCATCGAAGGCGGCGGCAGCGTCGCTAGACATCCCGCTGTACCGCTTCTTCGGCGGGCTCCAGGCGAACAAGCTCCCCGTTCCGATGATGAACATCTTAAACGGCGGCGCGCACGCGTCGAACTCCGTCGACGTGCAGGAATTCATGATCATGCCGGTCGGCGCACCCTCCTTCCGCGAGGGACTGCGCTGGTGCACCGAGGTCTTCCATGCGCTGCAGAAGATCCTGAAGGCAGAGGGCAGCACGACGGCAGTCGGAGACGAGGGCGGCTTCGCACCGAACCTGAAGTCCGACGAGGACACCATCGAGCACATCCTGCAGGCAATCACGGAAGCCGGCTATAAGCCCGGCAAGGACTTTGTCCTTGCGATGGACGCGGCGGCATCCGAGTGGAAGAGCAAGAAGGGCAAGGGCCATTACCATCAGCCGAAGTCCGGGAAGGACTTCACTTCTGACGAGTTGATCGCGCACTGGGAAAAGCTCGTGAAGAAATATCCCATCTGGTCCATCGAGGACGGTCTGGACGAGGAGGACTGGAAGGGCTGGAAGAAGATGACGCAGCTTTTGGGCGACAAGGTCCAGCTCGTCGGCGACGACCTGTTCGTCACGAACACCGTACGCTTAAAGAAGGGCATCGATTCCGGCTGCGCGAATTCCATCCTGATCAAGCTCAACCAGATCGGCTCCGTCTCCGAGACGATCGAGGCGATCAAGATGGCGCACAAGGCGGGCTACACGGCTGTCGTCTCCCACCGCTCCGGTGAGACCGAGGACACGACCATCGCGGATCTCGCGGTCGCACTGAATGCCGGCCAGATCAAGACCGGCGCGCCGTCCCGCTCCGAGCGCGTTGCGAAGTACAACTAGCTCCTGCGCATCGAGGAGGCGCTCGGGGGGAGCGCGGTCTATCCGGGTACTGCGGCGTTCAACAGGAAGTAACGACATCGCCGATCTCTGCATCGGGGGCTGAGAACAGAACAGAATAAAAAAAGGCCGGCTTCCCGTCTTGAGAAGCCGGCCTTTCTACTCGAAAAATTCTTGCAGAAGAAAAATTATTCGAGTAGAATAAGCCTGGAGGTGCCGGAGATGCTGATAGAACGTCCTGCTTATCTGGAAAAACTGAAAAGATACAAGGATAAAGATCTGATCAAAGTGATTACCGGGGTCAGACGTTCCGGAAAATCGGTCCTCCTGTTTAAGATCTTCTATGAATACCTGGTCAGGAGCGGTATAGAAAAAAACAGGATCATCAGGATCAACCTGGAAAACGAAGAAGAAAGGCACCTTCGAAACAGAGAACGCCTGTACAGAGAGATCTCCGGGAGAAGAACAGGAAAGGGCAGGTATTACGTCTTTATCGATGAGATTCAGTATGTGGAAGAGTTTGAGGATCTGCTGAATAGTCTGAAGAACAATGGGTGTGACGTTTATATTATCGGTTCGAATTCCGCAATGCTTTCCGGTGATATCGCGACGGCGCTTCGCGGCAGGAGCATTGAAATAAAAGTGTATCCGCTGTCTTTCGCCGAATACTTCTCGTACGTAAAAGGGGACAAAAGGGAGGCATGGAATAGCTATGTCAGATACGGCGGCTTTCCGTTCGTGGCGGCAGAAGACGATGACCAGGTAAAGACCGAGTATCTGGAAATGCTTGAAAACACTGTAGCGACAAAGGATATTATCGATCGGTATCATCTTCGCCATCCGGAAGTGTTCAACGTGGTCTATGATTACCTCTGCTCAAATATCGGCTCCCTCGTGAGCGCCAAGAAAATTTCGGACACGATGAAAAGCAGCGGCTATAAGACAGTCACGCCGGACACGGTCGGAAACTATCTGACTTATTTGTGTGAAGCGTTTCTCTTTTACAAGGTATACCGGTACGACATTAAAGGCAGAGAATACCTGAAGACTCTGAATAAGTATTATATTTCGGACCTGGGACTTGGGAATGCTCATCTGAATTACAGGCAGATAGAGATTACGCATGCTCTGGAGAATATTGTGTATCTGGAACTGGTCCGCAGAGGATACAGTGTAGATATCGGCAAGAACAGGGAGAAGGAGATCGACTTTATCGCCAGAGACAGCAAGGACACCTATTATCTTCAGGTCTCCTATACTTTGGCTGATAAGGAGGTAAGAGAGCGTGAACTTAGTTCTTTCCACAGGCTCGACGACGGATATAAAAAAATCGTGATAACGATGGATGACGATCCGTTTGGGATACTGGAAAATGGGTATAGGAAAATAAATGCCCTTGACTTCCTCCTGAACGAAAAGGCATTGGAAGAAGCATAGAGAAACGGCAGACAGATCATGGACAGCGGACAGTTTCGGAACGAACTGAAATACCTCTGCAGCGGAGAGGAGCTCTCCGTGATCGGCGCGCGGCTTTCCGTCCTGATGGAGAGGGACGCGCATGCCGGTGCGGATGGCGCCTACGAGGTGCGCAGCATCTATTTTGACGATCCGGCGGGAAGCGCGGCAAAGGAGAACGAGGACGGCACCTCGCCCAGGGAGAAGTGGCGGATCCGTGCCTATAACTGCGATCCGTCGCGGATCAGCCTTGAGTGTAAGAAAAAGGACCACGGCCTGATCAGGAAGAGCGCCTGCGCGCTGAGTGAGGCGGAGCTTGAGGCGTTCTGCGCCGGCGAGGACGGGAGCGTATCTTACGATGCTGCAAGACCGCTCCTGAACCGGTTTCTTGTCGAAATGAAAATCCGGCGGCTTCGTCCTGCACTGATCGTGCGGTACGACAGGACGCCCTATGTCTTTCCGGCGGATGAGATCCGCGTCACCTTCGACCGGCAGATCTCCACGTCCGCGGAGACGGAGGATTTCTTCCGGAAGGATATGCCTGTAAGGCCGGTCCTGCCCGGCGGGATGCATCTGCTGGAGGTGAAGTTCAATACCTTCCTTCCGCCGCATCTTGCGCGGGCGATGCAGACGGAGGATCTGCGGCAGACAACTTTTTCAAAGTACTATTTGAGCAGGATCTATGATCAGAGGAGGCGGGAACTTACATGGATGTAATCGGAGTTATCAGTAACGCGCTTCAGAACGGGTATGCTTCCACGGAACTGGGAACGATGCGGATCGCATCATCGCTCCTGTTTGCGGCGGCGATCGGTCTGTACATTTTCTGCTGCTACCGGTGGATGACGCGCAAGGCGTTTTACTCCAGGACCTTCAACATCACGCTTGTGGGGATCACACTGGTGACGGCTTCCATCATACTTACGATCCAGGCGAGCATCGTGGTGTCACTCGGCATGGTCGGCGCGCTTTCGATCGTGCGCTTCAGGACCGCGGTGAAGGATCCGATGGATCTGCTGTTCCTGTTCTGGGCGATCTCGGCAGGGATCAGCTGCGGTGCGGGCATCGCGGAGGTCGCGGTGCTGTCGTCCCTGATCATGACGATCGTTTTGCTTTTGCTGAGTCGCACGACGGTCAGGGAGCCGGCCAATATCCTGTCAGTCACGCTGAGGGGCGATGCGGGTCCGGAGGCGCATATCCTGCCGGTGATCCGCAGGGCATGCCGTGTCTGTACGGAGCGCTCCAGAATCATGAAGGCGGACCATACGGAGCTACTTCTGGAGATCCGCGCACGAGATACGTCGGCGCTTTTAAAGGATCTGCGTGCGGCGGACGGCGTGATGGCGGTAACGCTCCTGTCTCATGACGGAGAGGTCGTCTTTTGAAAGAGCGGCGGCTCACTCTACGGAAGCTCTTTTCCGCGCGGATGTTCATCGCGGCATCCGCAGCGCTTCTTGTCATCCTGTTTGCGGCCGGCGCCGTAAAGGAGGCGAACTCCGGATCCGATACGGCCGGGGTTGCGCGGGACGGACGGACCGCCGCGAACACTTTGCAGGAGGACTCTCTCTTCCGGGAGATCCGGTTTTTTCTCCATCCTCAGAAAAATGAATATGTGAAGCTCTTTCTGCCGGCGGACGGTATCTGGACCGCTTTTCTGCCGGCCGAGTTTTCCGACAGAACGTTTACGGTATCACTCCCCGCGGGAGCGGCGCTTACTGTCGGAGACCTGACGCTCCAGGATGGAGACCGGGTCACTGCAGCAGGTCTGCAGGGCGGCTCGTCTGAAGCCGGCTTTCTGACCAATGCGGACATCGGATCCGCTGTTTCGTGTGCGGTCACGCGCGGCGGCAGGACGGAGGAAGGAAAGCTCCGCATTATGCAGGCACACGCGCTCCCGGCGCTCTATGTTCTGATGGCGGAGAACGGCCTTTCCGCGATGCACGAAGATATCGCCCGGGAAGAGAGGGGAATGTACTCGATCCGCACGGCGGAGGGGACGGACATCTCTTCCGGCAGATGCTCGATGCACGGCAGGGGGAATTATTCCTGGGATCGGGAGCAGAAGCCCTACAGCTTTCAGACGCAGGCAAACATCTCGATACTCGGGATGGGAGCTGCTAAGCATTACAATCTTATTTCCAACTACATGGGCGGCATCTGGGAGCTTCGAAACCGTTTTGCGCTGGAGACGGCGCGGCGTATCGGAATGGAGGGGACGCCGGACGGGCGTTTCCTCGATCTGTATGTGAACGGGGAGTACCAGGGCGTCTACTTCCTGACGGAAAAGGTGAGGCCCCGGGGCGAATACTTTCTGGAGATGGACTATCGACATCAGAAGGAGCCCTTTGCCGTTTACGTGGAGAACCCGGCGCAGGAGAACCTGCAGGGGGAAAAACAGACGCAAGATAGTGCTGCAGTCGGTGCGCACTATGTGATCAACGACCTGCGGGAGCCGGACAATGCGCAGATCGATCGGATCCGGGCGCAGCTTCAGGAGGCTGTATCGTCTCTCGGTGCAGAATCTGCGCGCGGCAGCACAGGGACGCCGGAAGACGGGGCATACGAAGCATATTTCGATACGTCGTCCTGGGCGAGGATGTATGCCGTGCAGGAATACTTTGTCAACTGGGACTACGACTACGCAAGTCTCTTTTTGTACCGCGATGCGGCAGCAGGAAAATTCTTTGCGGGCCCTGCCTGGGATCTGGAGTGGATCGCCGGCAAGCTTTATGCCGGTGACTATTTTGACCTGACGGCGCACACGCGCTGGATCGACGACACGGTCTTCGAAGACCGGAACATGCATAACGGCGGCATCTTAAAGCTGCTCGGGCAGCATCACGCTTTTCACGATGAAGCCGACCGCGTCCTGCTTGAGGAGCTGATCCCCGCGGCGGATGCGCTCGCGGAAAAGGAACTCCGCACCTGGGCTAAGGAGCTGGAATCCTCCGTCGCCATGGAGGCCGTGCGCTGGGGACGTGACAGCGGGCAGTATGCGGAGGAGCTTGCTGTGTTTGAAAAATGGCTTGAGGAACGCTCCGCCTTCCTGGAAGAACAGATCACGCAGCCGCAGTCTTTTGAAAAAAAGGTCACTGCCTTTGCGTGGGGGAAGGTGACGGAGTACAAAAAATAAAAGGTCAGATTTGACCTGATAATATGGATTGTGATATATTACAGGCCAGAAAAGGCCTGTAATTTTTTAAGCAGGAATAAGGTCCTTTTGATAAGGATGTCCCGATTGTGTAAAAGTGTTTGAGGTCACAAATAGAAGTACCGGTGAAATTACATGAGTGAAAATGAGATCATGATACCTGAAAACTATTCTGAATATGATCGATTGCTGCTGAATGTCGGAAAGGCACTTGAACAGGGACGTCAGCAGACGGTCTATGCTGTAAACTCTGTCATGATCCAGACATACTGGGAAATCGGACGACAGATTGTGGAGTACGAGCAGAACGGTAATGAACGGGCAGAATATGGGTCGGATGTTCTAAACCGACTTTCAAAGGATCTTACAGATAAATATGGCAAAGGATTTAGCCGTGGAAATGTTTTTTACATGCGGAAGCTTTTCATTACTTATCCAAAAGTTAAGACACTGTCTGAACTTTTGACATGGAGCCATTACGTTGAACTTTTGAAGATAGAAGATCCACTTGAACGTTCTTTTTATGAAAAAGAATGCAAAGAGGAGCATTGGGGTGTCCGAGAACTGAAACGGCAGATGAAGAGCATGCTTTTCCATCGGCTGGCGCTCAGCACAGATAAGCAGGAAGTCCTGAAGCTTGCATCTGAAGGACAGATCATTGAGAAACCAGAAGATATTTTAAGGGAACCATATGTTTTTGAATTTACTGGCCTGCCGCAGCTCCCTGTATATGAGGAAGGGGATCTCGAAGAGGCGCTTGTCAATAACCTGAGCATGTTCTTCCTGGAGCTTGGAAAAGGATTCACCTATGTAGGCAGACAGCAGAAAATGGTTATCGGCGGAAGAACATACAAGGTCGATTTGGTATTCTACCATCGGATCTTAAAATGCTTTGTCTTGATCGATCTGAAACGCGGAGAAGTTCAGCATGAGGATCTCGGACAAATGAACTTCTATCTGAATTACTACCGTGAGGAGATGAATACGGTAGGAGACACCGAACCGATTGGTATTATTCTTGGCGCATATCAGGATAAACTGGTCATGCATTATGCATTGCAGAATATCACCAACCAGGTTTTTGTAAGCCAATATCAGTTGTATTTTCCGAATCGTGAGCAATTGGAATCTGAGTTCAGGAGATTTATGCGCAGCGAAGAGGATACAGAATAATCCATAAAACATAACAATTTATTATTGGAGAATAGGAAGATGCGAATCAACGGAACGGAAACCAATGTGACTCTTCTTCGGGAGCTTGGAAGGAGAGTGGCAGACCAAAGGATTGCGAGTTCAATAACTCGTGAAGATCTTGCATCGCGAGCGGGCACATCCGTTAAGACTCTGCAACGACTGGAAGAGGGAAACAATGTTAGGATCGAAGCTTATCTCTGTGCACTTCGTGCATTGGGAATGCTGGGCAATCTTGAAGGCGTTATTCCGCAGCAGGATGAAAAGCCTTTGGATCCTATAAAAAATGGACATAGGCGAAAACGTGCATCCAGAAAGAAAACTGTTCAGCAGGAGAGAAGCATATCATGCCGCAGCACCTGACACATGAGTTCCCGCCGTTCTTTCATAAGGATTCCGAAGTGCTGTTCCTGGGGAGCTTCCCGTCCGTGAAGTCGAGAGAGCAGCAGTTTTACTATGGCCATCCGCAGAACCGTTTCTGGAAGGTCATGACGCTCCTTTATGAGGGCAGAAATATTGAACGAGCGCTCCTCGCGGATTATCGCAGGGCGGAGGAGATCCTTACAGAGCTTGGCTGCCCGAAAACAAAGAAGGAGAAGGCTGCCTTTGCAAAGCGCCATCACATGGCCATGTGGGACGTGATCGACAGCTGCACAATCGAGGGTTCTTCCGACAGCAGCATCCGGGACGTGGTCGTGAACGACCTTTCTGTGATCCTGCCGCACAGCGGGGTGGAGAAAATCTGTGTGAACGGGACGGCGGCGTGGAAGCTGTTCGAGCGCTATATGCTGGAGGATGCGCTTCGGCTCGGCATTGCGCGGGAGAACTGCGTAAAGCTCCCCTCCACAAGTCCCGCAAATGCGGCGTGGAGCCTTCCGCGGCTGCTGGATAAGTGGGAGGCGGCGCTCCGGAACTGACACAGCAAGCGAATCTGCAGATCAGATAATTTGTATATTGACATGCCATAATGGCAGGTATAGAATATTGACAGTTTAAAGCGTTAAAGCGCAAAAATGACAGGAGCCGGACAAATGACGAAATCTTTTGAAAGCAGAAGCGGATATTATTACTATTTCACGGAGTGAAAACGTGAGGTAACGTGCTTTTGCTGCAAACAGAAATGTCCGGATACGGAGAGGGATAAAGTTTAAGGCGAAAACACAGACCTTAAACTTTTTTCATTTGAGCGAAAGGGGAGTAGAAGAAAATGATCGTAATCGTAAAGCCGCAGGCACCGCAGGAAAAGGTAAATGAGTTCATCCAGTGGATCGAGAGCCAGAACTTTAAGACTCATGTCTCCACCGGTGATTATTCGACCATCATCGGCCTGATCGGCGACACGAGCCGCCTGCAGGAGGATCAGCTCCTGTCCTACGATATCGTGGAGGCGGTCAAGAAGGTCACGGAGCCGTTCAAACAGGCAAACCGGAAGTTTCACCCTCACGACACGATTGTGCCGGTCGGCGACAGCGGCCTGAAGATCGGGCACGGGAATTTCGCCATGATCGCGGGGCCGTGCTCCGTCGAGAGCGAGGAGCAGGTCATCGGCATCGCGAAACTGGTGAAGCAGGCGGGCGCGACGATGCTGCGCGGCGGCGCCTTCAAGCCCCGCACTTCGCCCTATGACTTCCAGGGGCTGAAGGCGGACGGCATCAAATTCCTGCTGGAGGCGAAGCAGGAGACAGGCCTTCCGATCGTCAGTGAGATCATGAACATCAATCACCTGCCGCTGTTCGAGGACGTCGACGTGATTCAGGTCGGCGCGCGGAACATGCAGAATTTTGAGCTGCTGCGCGAGCTCGGGAAGACAAATAAGCCGATTCTATTAAAGAGGGGCCTCGCCAACACGATCAAGGAGCTGCTCATGAGCGCGGAGTACATCATGTCCGGCGGAAATGAGAACGTCATCCTGTGTGAGCGCGGCATCCGCACCTTTGAGACGACGACGCGCAACACGCTGGACCTTTCGGCCGTGCCGGTGCTGCATGAACTGACGCACCTGCCGGTCATCGTGGACCCCAGCCACGCGACGGGTGTTGCGCGTTATGTGAAGCCCATGGCGATGGCAGCAGCAGCCTGCGGTGCGGACGGACTCATCATCGAGGTCCACAACGATCCGATTCACGCGCTCTGCGACGGCGCGCAGTCGCTTCTGCCGGAGCAGTTCGCGGATGTCGCCGGCGCCGTGAATGCGATCCGGATCGCGGCCGGGAGCGCGCGGTAGAAGAACTTATGTGTTTTTCTTTTATGATATGGTTCACGCGAGATAGGTTTTATACAAAAGAAAGAGGATAAACTATGGATACCATCACCGTCACCGCATCCCGCACCTACGACGTGCTCGTCGGCCGCGGACTTCTCGTAAAGGCCGGGGAGCTGACGGCGCCGCTTGTGAAGGGAAGACACTGTGTGATCATATCCGATGACAATGTTTTCCCGCTCTACGGAGAGACCGTGCAGAAGAGCATGGAGGATGCCGGCTTTATCTCGGACACCTTTCTTTTCCAGGCGGGCGAAGCGTCGAAGAACACGAATACACTGTTAAACTTCCTCTCGTTCATGGCGGAGCACGAGATGACAAGGCAGGATGTCGTCATCGCACTGGGCGGCGGCGTCACAGGCGACATGGGCGGCCTCGGCGCGGCGCTGTTTCTGCGCGGGATCGCCTGCATCCAGATCCCGACTTCGCTTCTTGCGATGGTGGATTCCTCCGTCGGCGGCAAGACGGCGATCGATCTGCCCGCCGGAAAGAACATGGTCGGTACCTTTACGCAGCCGCATCTTGTGCTGTGTGATATCGATACATTAAAGACGCTGCCGGACGCGGTGTACGCGGAGGGCATGGCGGAGATCATCAAGTACGGCATGCTGGGAAGCAGGGCGCTCCTTGATATTCTGGACAGCGAGGCGGCGGACGAACAGATCAAGCATATTGTGACGGAGTGTGTCTCCATGAAGCGCGATATTGTGGCGCAGGATGAGCAGGATCTGGGCGAGCGTCAGATCCTGAATTTCGGGCACACCATCGGACACGCGATCGAGCGCTGCTCGAACTATGGGATCTTCCATGGCGAAGGCGTCGCGATGGGCATGGGGATCATGACACGCGCATGTGTAAAGCTGAACCTGTGCCCGCCGGAATGCGAGGAGATTCTGACTCGTCTGCTTCGGAAATATCATCTTCCGGATGACACGGAGCTTTCCACGGAGCAGCTCATGCAGGCTGCGCGCGCGGACAAAAAGCGCCGCGGGGAGGCCATTACGCTGGTTATGCCTGTGGAGGTCGGGAAGTGTGTGCTGCACAGGACGGAGTTCTCCGCCCTGGAAGAGATCCTCCAGCTGGGGAGTGCGGCGCTATGACCGTACAGGCGACGCTGCGTTCGGGAGTTTTTCAGACATAACGGCAACAAGAGACTTATACTGTCCCGGGACGCTCTCGCTCTGGGAAAAAACGCAGGGGTACTAATGTTTCAGAATACGAAACATAAGTACCCGCGTTTTTTACAGCCCGTTACAGTATATGTCTCTTGTTGAAAGATACGTCAGATCAGCCCGAATGAAGCGCTGACAGCGAGCCCGACGATAATTCCTAAAACTGCGCCTGCCAGGACCTGGAGAGGCGTGTGGCCGACGAGTTCCTTGAACTCGTCCGGTCCGGGGATGTCGGTGCCCATGCTCTCGATAAATTTGATCATGGCGTTGATCGCCTTTGCCTGCTCGCCGGTCTCGCGCCGCACGCCGCGGGCATCGTACATGACGATAAAGGCAAAAAAGAACGCGATGGGAAATTCAAAGCCGGAAAAGCCGTAGCGCGCTGCCGTGGTGACGGCGAGCGCGGTCACGGTCGCACTGTGTGAGCTGGGCATACCGCCGCTCCCGAACAGTCTCTCAATACTGAACGTACGGTTCAGAACCAGCTCCAGAATAATCTTGATGCCCTGCGCGCAGAACCATCCGATTGCAGGTCCGATAAAGACCGGATTGTGGACCAGCGCGGAAATCATTTCTTTGCGTACCCCATATCATTCATATAGGCTGTGAGTGCGCTCTGCCAGTCGGCAAACGTGAAATCCGTCGTGAGCCGCAGCATGTAGTTGTCCAGAATCGAGTAGTGCGGACGGGGTGCAGAGCCCGGATGCGCAGCGGCATAATCTTCGCTCGATGTCGGCAGTACCTTTGTCGTCTTTCCGGCCTGCCGGAAGATCTCTTTCGTGAATTCATACCAGTTGGTGGAATTCTCGCACGTCGCATGGAAAAGACCGTAGTTGTCCGTCGGCAGCAGGCACGCGATGGCCTTTGCCAGCTCTGTGGTGGATGTGGGCGAGCCGAACTGGTCGTCGACGACGGTCACTTCGTCGTGCGTCTCAGAGAGCGAGAGCATGGTGCGGACAAAGTTCTTGCCCACGCCGTAGAGCCACGCGGTGCGCAGGATGAAGTACTGATTGGAGAAGTCCTTCACGAAGTTCTCTCCGGCGAGCTTGGTCTTTCCGTAGACGCTGACGGGGCCTGTGGGATCGAATTCCGTGAGCGGTTTTTTGGAAGTGCCGGGGAAGACGTAGTCGGTGGAGATGTGGACGAGCTTCGCGCCGGTGTCCGTCGCCGCGATCGCGAGGTTCCTTGCGCCGATGGCGTTGATCTTATAGCTGAGGTCAATGTCTTTTTCCTGCGCGTCCACAGCCGTGTAGGCGGCGCAGTTGATGATGGCGTAAGGCTTTACGTCCCACGCGAGTTCCAGGACCTTGTCGACGCTGGTGATGTCCAGTTCCTCCACATCGGTATTGACGAGATGATATTCCGTATTTCCTTCAAAAAGCCGGTTGATCGCAGTGCCGAGCTGGCCGTGGCAACCGGTGATGATCAGTTCTTTCATTGTGCAGTCCTTCCGTAAAAACAGCAGCGATTGATTGTCAGACCGGGAATCCCCGGCGTGATCTTCGGCGCCTGTGCGCCGACCTGTTTATTATAGACCCCACTTGATTCTTAGGCAATTATGGAGCCTTTGTTTGCTTGTAGCAGGTATGTTGTCAAGAGCCAGTGTAACTGCGCATTTGACATTCATTCATCCCAGAGAAAATGCATGTTGGATGGAATAACACCTAGCTGAGATTGAAAAATTTCGGCATATTGCCGAAAGCGATTTTACATGCAGATATCGCTTGCTTTTCGGCCGGAGCCGCCGGATAATAGGCATTACCGCGCGGCGCTGCCGGCGGGTTCGTTCTTAAACCGTTTCAGAATATCTTTCCGGAGCATCTTTCGGAGGATCATTTTGCACACAAAGTATATTGCCATTCTGGACGATGAGACGCAGTACGCGTTTCATCTCATGGAATATTTCAACCGCAGCATCAGGCTCCCCTACGAGGCGTGCGTCTTCACCGCCGGGGACAAGCTCCTGTCGTGGAAGGAGCGGGGCGACATCGCACTGGTCGTTGTCGCGGAGTCGGAATACGCGCAGATCAGGGAGGGGGATTTTCCCTCAGTCCTGGTCCTGAACGAGACGGACCGGTATCTCGGGGAAGAGGTCCAAAGCATCAGCAAATATCAGTCTACGGAGAATATCGTGAAGTACCTGATCCGCCATCTGCCAGACGGGAAAAAGGACGGCGCGCGCGGGATCCGCCACGGAATGCCGATGAAGATCATCGGAAACTATACGCCGGTCACCCGGTGCCTGCAGACGTCGTTTTCCCTGACGATGGGCGAGCTGCTCGCCCGCAAGGGGAAGACACTGTATCTGAATTTTGAGAGCTACAGCGGCATGGAACAGCTCCTGGGGAGAACATTTGAGAAGAACGTGAGTGATCTTTTGTACTACAACGAGTGCGCAAGGGACAAATTCGCGATGCAGATGAACGCCATGACGGAGGAGGTGGGCGGCCTGTTCTTTATCCCGGCGCTGCGATCCGTGAGCGAGATGCGGTCGGTCCGTCCGGAGCAGTGGATTCGTCTGCTCCGGACGATCGAAGAGGTGACGGATTATGAGTACCTGATCCTGGACCTGACAGAGAATGCGGACGGTCTGTTCGAGATTTTGCGCAGCTGCGACTGCATCTACACGATCGAGCGCAGGGACCCGTTCTCGGAGGCAAAGATCGCGCAGTATGAGCTGTTCTTAAAGCGCATGGACTACCAGGATATCTGTGCGCGCACGAGACGGATCCGGTTCCCCGCCTTCCGCATGCTGCCGGCGCAGATCGGAAGCTTTACGCGCGGCGAGCTCGCGGATTACGTGCGAAAGCTCCTGCGGGAGGAGGCGCCGTGGCTGTAAGAGAGTACGAAGAGATCCGGGCGCAGATTCACGGGTTGATCCTTGCGCGGATCAATTATGCCGAAAAGATCGGGGACGCGGCGGTCCTGGAGCTGATCGATGAGGAAATTGCGGCGGCGGCGTCCCGGGAGGACATCCCGCTTCCTGAGCGGATCAGGCTGCGACAGGACATCTTCCACGCGATCCGGCGGCTCGACGTGCTGCAGGACCTGATCGATGATCCCGGAATCACGGAGATCATGATCAACGGGCCGGATCATATCTTCATCGAGCGCGGCGGACGGCTCGAGGTCCGCAGGGAGAGATTTGTTTCCAGAGAGAAGCTGGAGGCCGTTACACAGCAGATTGTTTCGGACTGCAATCGCAGTGTCAATGAAGCTTCCCCCATCGCGGACGCAAGGCTTCCCGGCGGCGCGCGTGTAAATGTGGTCCTGCCGCCGGTTGCCTTAAACGGCCCGATTCTCACGATCCGGCGCTTTCCGGATACGCCGATCACGATGGAGCGGCTTCTTTCGCTCTCCGCATTGTCGGAGGAGATGGCCGCATTTCTGGAGCGCGCTGTCCGGGCGGGATACAACATCTTCATCAGCGGCGGGACGGGTTCCGGGAAGACGACGTTTTTAAATGCGCTGTCGGCCTTCATACCGGACGGTGAGCGGCTGATCACGATCGAGGACAACGCGGAGCTCCAGATCCAGCATGTACAGAATCTTGTGCGCCTGGAGGCGCGATCCGGCGGCATTGACGGAAAGCGGGAGATCACGATTCGTGAGCTGATCCGCGCATCGCTTAGGATGCGCCCGGACCGGATTGTGGTCGGCGAGGTTCGCGGGGCGGAAGCAATCGATATGCTGCAGGCGATGAATACAGGACATGACGGCTCCATGTCGACGGGTCACGCCAACAGCGCACGGGACATGCTGCGCAGGATCGAGACCATGGTGATGATGGGAATGGAGCTCCCGCTCCCCGCCATCCGTGCACAGATCGCCTCCGGCATCGACCTCATCGTACACCTGTCCAGGTTCCGGGACCGCTCCAGGAAGGTCGCCGGGATCTGGGAGATCACGGGAATGCGGGACGGCGACATCGAAATGGAGCGGCTTTTTGCTTTTTATGAGACAGGGGAGCACGACGGCAGGATCGTCGGGGAGTGGAGATGTGAGAGAGCGCTTTCGGATACGGAAAAACTTCAGATGGCGGGAATCTGCGGGGATCCTTCTTAAAGGCGGAGCCGTCATTCTCTTTGCGTCGCTGTTCTTCTACCGCTCGCTCTTTGCCGCCGTCTTTCTCCTGCCGCTCCTGTATCCGCTCAGCCGGCGGGAGATTCACGCCCGGAGGGAGAAAAGGAAAAAGGAGCTGACCTTTCAGTTCCGGGATCTGTGTGAGAGCGTCGTGACAGCCCTAAAGGCGGGCTACTCCGCGGACAACGCGTTTCGCGAGTCCTATCGCGACATGGCATTTCTCTATGGGGAGAAGAGTGATATCTGCAGGCATCTTCTTGAGATCGACGGCGGACTCCAGAACAATGTGCCGCTGGAGGAACTGCTGTATGACTTCGGAGAGGAGAGCGAAGTGGAGGAGATCCGCGAGTTCGCTGAGGTGTTCTCCATCGCGCGGCACACGGGAGGAGACCTTGTACGCATCATGGAGCGGACCAATGCGCTGATTCAGAACCGTCTGGAGGTGGAGGCGGAGATCGACCGCCTCCTGCAGTCGCGCAGGTTCGAGCAGCGGATCATGGACGTGGTGCCGTTTGCAATCGCGCTGTATGTACAGGCGACATCGCAGGGCTTTTTTGACGCGCTTTATCACAATCCTGCCGGGATCCTTGTGATGACCGGCTGCCTGGGAGCCTATCTGGCGGCCTTCAGCCTTTCGGAAAAGATCGTGGAGATACGAGTATGAAAGATTTTGTGACATTTTTTTCGTTCCATCCGATGCGCATCGTGTATGCGGCAGTTCTTGCCGGCTACGCCGCGTTATTTCTGCGCGCGCGGAAAGAAGCAGTGCTCACGGAGAGGAGGCTCTCCTTTGCGGAGAAGTGTTTTCGGCGAATGGCGGTGTATCTGTATAAACGCTACCGGATCTTTTTGCTCTCACATCCGCGTCTTGCGCGGCTCGGGGACATTCCGCTTGCGCGGCGCGCGCGGGAAGACCTTCGGACGCTTTCGCCCGCGGTGAAGAAAAAACAGAGGGAGCTCGATTTCCTGTTGAACAAGATGACGCGCTTCCTGATGCTGGGGTTTCTCGCCGCCGCACTTTCCCTGACGGCGTCTGCCATGCTCGTCCGGGATCGTGTCGTCGGGGAGGACGGCCTGATCCGGCGGGGCGCGTACGGCGATGCGGACCGCGAGATCGCGCTGACGGAGGACCGCTACGGCGAATTCCGGCTCGTACTTGGCGCAAGACGCTACAGCGACAGCGAGCTGGACGTCCTGGCAGAGGAAGCAGAGCGCCTGCTCCCGGAGGTGATGCGAGGCAACAACCCGGATCTTCTCCATGTGTGCAGCGACCTCGTCCTTCCGTCCTCACTGGAAGGACTGCCGTTTGTGATCCGCTGGGAGAGCGGGCTGTCGGAGCTTGTTGATTCACGCGGTCATGTGCACAGTGACCTTTTGCCGGAGGACGGAAGGGAGGAGGTGATGCTGACGGCGTATCTGACCTGTGACAGCCGGCGGAGGGAGCTTTCGTTTACCGCGGCGGTGATTCCGGAGCCGCGGACGGAGGCGGACAGGATGCGGCGGGAGATCGCTGCCGCCATGGAACAGGCGGAGGAGGAGACGGCGCAGGAGGCGGATTACCGTCTGCCGCACATGGTGGAGAATGTGGAGCTCTCGTTTCGGGAAAAGGTGCGCGATAACAGCCCGTTTTTGTTTCTGATCATGCTTTTGGCGGGACTTGCGGCTTTCTTTGCCATGGACCGCGACCTGCACGGAGATATCGCAAAGAGAGAGCGGGAGATGATGCTCGACTATCCGCATATCATCAGCAAGCTGGCGCTCTACCTGGGCGCGGGAATGAGTATGCGGCGTGCATTTGAGCGCATCGGAAGCGCCTATGAGGAGCACCGGAAGTCAGGGGAATACCGCTACGCCTACGAAGAGATCCTGCGGGCGCTGCGGGAAATGAGCGGCGGGATCCCGGAGTCGGAGGCCTATGAGCGCTTCGGAAGGAGGTGCCGGGTCCGCGCCTACACGAGGCTGTCATCCCTTTTGATGCAGAACCTGAAGAAGGGAAATGATGCACTCCTCATCGTCCTGCAGGAGGAGGCGCAGGCGTCCTACGAGGAGCGGCGCGGGATTGCGAAGCAGCTGGGCGAGGAGGCCGGGACAAAGCTCCTGGTGCCGATGGTCATGATGCTGGCAGTCACGCTGGTGATGATCATGGTGCCCGCTTACCTGGGGTTTATGGGCTAAGAGCCGCGGAGTCAGCACTCCGCGGCAAAGCTCCTTCGGAGCTTCCGAAATGGTGCAGACAACTGCGCCTGCATTAAAGAGGCAGGAGCCGCGGAGTCAGCACTCCGCGGAGTTATTAATCTCATTTAAGAAGAGGAGGTACAGGAAATGTTAAAGAGATTCGGAGAAGAGGATGCAATGGGAACTGTGGAGGTCATTCTGATCATCGTTGTGCTGATCAGTCTTGTCATTATTTTCAAGACGCAGATTACGGAGCTTGTCAAGAGCATCTTCGGGACGATCACGTCGCAGAGCGGCGTCATCACGGGCTGATGCCGGCAGGGAGGAATGTGCCTTTATGAGGACGGAGGTGAGACAGCATGCTGAAAGCGCCTTGCCGCGCGCCGCCGATGGATATCTGACGGTGTTTCTGTCGCTGTGTCTGCCGATCCTGCTGTCCGTATTCCTGACGACGATCGATGGGGCCAGGAGAAACGCGGTGCGCATGCAGGCGGAGCTGATAACGGACACCGCAGTCAATGCGGTGCTTTCGGAATTCCACCGGGAGCTGTACGAGCAGTACGATCTCTTCTTCATTGATCCGTCCTACGGAACGGACGGCGGGTCGCCGGCAGATACCGGGGAAAGGCTCCGGATGTATATGGAGAAAAATGTCATGGGCAGCGGACTGGATCTTTTCGGACAGCGCAAGGACCTGCTGGGGCTTTCCGTCGCGGGAGCGTCGGTCGGCGCGGTGCGCGGCGCGGCGGATGGCGCCGGCATCGCGCTCCGGCAGCAGGTTTATGCGTATACAGCAGCGGAGCCTCTCGGCGCCGCAGCCGCAGGGTTCCTTGCCAAATGGGACGTGTTCGAGGGAATCGGCCCGGATGTGACCGAGTGGGAAAGACGCCGCGAGGAAAATGAGCGGGAGCTTTCCGACATGCTGGAGGAAGCGCGCGACAGGGCCGATGAGCAGGCTCAGGAGCTGGAGGCACAGGGGACCGCAGCAGAACCGGTGGAGGTAGAAGACCCTACGGAAGAGGCAAACGCCTTCCGCCTCAGGCCGGCGCTGCTCCAGATCCTGGGAACGACGGACGGAGTGTCACAGGCATCGGTAAACACAGGGTCGCTTCTGTCACATCGCAGTCTCTTTCAGGGAAGCGCTCCCGTGCCGGATACTTCTCACGGTTATCCAGAGGCCGATGCGCTCGTTCTGGATGAGTACATTATGGAAAAATGCGGAAACTGGCGGGAGAACGAGAAAAAGAACCACCTGAAGTATCAGGCGGAATATATTCTCTTCGGCGAGGATACGGATGAGGGGAACCTGGAAGAGATGGGAAGGCGTCTTCTGCTGATCCGCAATGCTGTCAACTGCGCCTGTATTTTTACGGATTCCGGGAAGATTGCCCAGGCGGATGCTCTGGCCGCGGGACTGTCCTTCATCCTGCTCCTGCCGGAGATCCGTCCGGTCCTGAAAAACGCGCTTTTGTTTGCGTGGGCATATTTTGAGAGCGTGCAGGATGTACGATGCCTTTTTGACGGCGGAAGAGTGCCGCTTGTCAAGACGCCGGACACCTGGAAGACCTCCCTTTCGTCCATCCTGAAGCTGTCCCTGCCCGGGAGCAGCGGGAAGGGGAGCGGAGCCTCGTACGAAGATCACCTGCGGCTCCTTCTGTATGCGGAAAACCGCGCGACGAAGAGCCTGCGCCTGATGGATATCATGGAGAGCGACATCCGGGATACGAACGGAAATGCCTCGTTCCGGATGGACATTTGCTTTGACACATTTTCGCTGGAGACACAGGTCGCAAGCGGCTACGGATATGAATATGCCGTGCGGCGTTGTGTGACTTACAACTGACGTACATGCGCATTGAAAGAGTCGTGTGCTGCTTCATAAAAGAAAGGGGGATACGGTATGCGCGGCGGTGCGGAGGCGGTTCGAATAAAAACAGAAAGTCCTCTCCGGGAAAAGAAGTGCTTCCGCGCCGGATGCGCCGCAAGCATGACGGTGGAGGCCGCGCTGGCACTGCCGCTGTTCCTGTTTTTCTGCGTCAACATCCTGTATGTGACGGAGATGGTGCGGCTGCAGAGCAACATAAACGGCGCCCTTCGTGAGGTCGGCAACCAGCTCTCCTATTACACATATTACTATGAGAACGCCCCGGAGGGGATTGCCGCCGCAGTGTCCTCACTGGGCGATCATGACAGCATCGGCGGCGTTTTATCGCTGGCGCTCACGCAGACCTATGTGCGGGGCCAGGTGGAGGAGCTTCTCGGGAGAGACTATCTGAACAACACCTGCTTGGTCGGCGGATGCGGAGGGATCTCCTATCTGCGATCGGGTATGCTGGGCGAGGACGGCGTGATCGACCTGGTGGCGGACTATAAGGTAAAACCGTTGATCCCGCTGATCGCGTATCCGGAGATCCGTCTGCAGAGCCGGTACTACGGGCATGCCTGGATCGGCTACCATGCGGGAGACGGTGCAAGCTATGCGGAGGAGGAAGATGAGGAGACCGTCTTCGTGACAAAGACGGGAACGGTATATCACAGGGAGCGCTTCTGCACGTACCTGCAGCCGGCTATCCGCGGAACGGATGCGGCGTCGGTCGATCTGGAACGAAACAACGGCGGGGCTTGCTATTACGCATGTGAAGTCTGCAGGCCGAAAAAGACCGGTACGCTTTATATCACAAAGGATGGGACACGCTTTCATTCAAGCAGGACCTGCTCCGCGCTAAAGCGCACGGTGCGTGAGGTGAAGCTCAGCAGCGTTGTGGGGCGCATGCCGCCTTGTTCCAAGTGCGGATATTGATATTACGGAGGGAAGGGACAGGATATGGAAACCATCAAAAACACGGCAGCCCTCGTTTTTCTGCTCGGCGGCGCCGCGACAGACTTAAAGACAAAGAAGATCACACACAAATGGCTTTTGCTTTTCTTCGCAGCCGGTGCCGTGCTGTGGAGCGCGGACCTTCTGCAGAGAGCCGCTGCGGGAAGCGGAGCCATCCGGCTTTCCGCAAATCTTGTGCCGATGCTGGTGCAGCTTATGGCCGCCTTTCTTCCCGGCGCAGCGATGCTTGCCCTCTCCTTTGCTGCGCGCGGACAGATCGGGAGAGGGGACGGGCTTGCTCTCCTGGTACTGGGATTCCTCCTACCGGCGAGGCGGATCGTTTTGATCCTGACTGTCGCATTTTACTTATCCGGATTTGCGGCAGCGCTGCTTCTTGTTATGAAAAAGGCCGCACGCGGGACCAGACTCCCCTTTCTGCCGTTCCTTGCGGCCGCGGCGGCAGGCGTACTGCTAACGGAGGTGGGATGAGAGGGCAGAAAGCATATATGACCGTCGAGGCATCTTTCGTGATTCCCTTTGTCCTGTTTCTGTTCGCCGGACTGATCCGACTCGCGTTTTTTCAGTATGACCGGTGCGCCTATGACCAGGATGCCTATATCGCATGCTTCCGGGAGAGTCTGCGCAAGGAGGACGGCGCCGGTGCGGCGGAACTTGGGAAACGTGCCCAGGAGCAGTTCGGCGGCAAATATCTCATGGCGGGCACACCGTCGATGACGGCTACGGAACAGGGCAGATGGCTGATCCTGGACGGACGCGGCAGTGCGGCCGGATGGGGGACGCTGTTTTCCGCGCGCGCAAAGCGGATCGATCCGCCGGCGGGAATCAGGAAGTACCGAAGACTCGGCTATATCGCAAACCGCATCATGGATGCTGCGGAAGAGGCAATGAAATGAACTACAGCTATTACACGGATTCGCTGAATAAATATCTTGTGATTCCTCTCTCCGGGGCGGAAGACAACCCCGACGGATACCAGCACAGGATGATCGCAGCAAATCATATCGGCGCGCTCCTGCCTTGCGCACTGCGCAGGATCGACCAGAAATGCTTTCTTTATTACGATGTGACGAACACACAGACGCTGTCATCCCGGTTTGCAAACAGGCGTGTGGGTGCAAAAGAAGCGGAGGACCTCCTCTACCAGGTGGCAGAGGCCGGCCGGGATATCGCGGGATTCCTGCTGGATGCCGCGCACCTGATCCTTGATCCCGATCTGATGTTTTACGACTACGGAACAGAGCGGTATCGCTTTGTGTATTATCCGGAAACCGCAGAGGAAGAGGTGGACTCTTTGGGCCGTCCCTGCGCGCTTCTTTCTTTTCTTGTCGGCAAGACACCGATGCTGGAGCCGCGGTGCGCGAAAGCGGTCCTGTATCTGAGGGACCGCTGCCGGGAGCCGGATTTTATCCTGCAGGAGGCGGTGCTGGACAGAGCATTTGAACGGCATGCGGAAGAGAACAAAGAGGAACCGCATACAGAGAAGGGAAGCCCTGCGGCGCCGGAAACGGGGGCGGAGGACGTGCACATAGAGGAACTCTGGACGGATCCGCTGCAGGACGAGGAGGCGGATGCGGAGGAGGACTGGCTCGCGGATCCACCGCGGGAAACCGGACCGGCGCCGGAACCGAAAAAGGCGTCGGGCGGAAGGGAGGGAACCATTCTTGCCTTTTCTCTTTTCTTCCTTTCCGCGGCGCTGTTTATGGAGTGGGCACGCGTATCGCTCCCGCTCCGCGAGGAAATGTCGCTTCTTCTGGATGTCGGAATCATCTTCACACTGGTAGTCGCCGCGGCGCTCGCGATTACCGGCGTGATCCGGCTGGCCGCAGCCTGCGTGGCAGGTCTGCACAGGATAGCGGATTGAATTATTATATAATTATTATATAATTATATGGAGACTAAACATGAGATTTGAGTGGGATGATCATAAAGAATCCATAAACCGGAAAAAACATGGGATCACTTTCAGAGAAGCAATGTCTGTATTTTATGATGATTATGCGCTTGTTCGAGATGATCTGGAACACTCATCAGAAGAAGACCGTTTCCTTATACTGGGATACAGTTATCTTGCAAAGATAATTGTTGTAAGTCACTGCTGCCGCGGGGAAGGCTCTGTCATACGGATTATATCTGCGAGGCGGGCGACCGGAAATGAAACGCTGCAGTATCACGAAAGACGAAAGGGCATTTCATGAGAGACGAATATGACTTTTCAAAAGCAAAGAGGAATCCGTATGCCAAGGCACTCAAGCGTCAGGTGACAATCAATATCAACGGAGATACCATAGACTATTTTAAAGATATGGCTGGAGAGACAGGTATTCCGTACCAGGTTTTGATCAATCTGTATCTGACAGACTGCGCAGAGGCAAAGAGAAAGCTGCGCCTTACCTGGATGCCCGATTCGGAGACCGCAGGAAAATAATATACGGATCGAAAAACCATGCGGAAGCAATGAGGTCCACATTATAATATAATAACGTGGTAACAGTTTTATCCGGCGAAAGGGTGCAGCATGCCGCAGGCAATTCGTTCCATCCGGAAATATATGAGCGTGACAGCCGTGCTTGTCGCTGTCAATATCCTGCTGTTTGCGCCGCAGCTTGTTTCGCAGCGGCTGGATGCCATGCTCTACGAAGCCGGCGCATTGAATCCCACACTGGTTCTGCAGGGCGGAGAGTATTACAGGATCCTGACGGCGATGTTTCTGCATGCGGACGTCAATCACCTTGCCTCCAATATGATCATCCTGTATTTCGTCGGCGTGCAGGTGGAGAAGCGCCTTGGAAGGATCTCCTATTTCCTGCTGTATCTACTGTCGGGGGTCATCGGAAATATGGTATCGATCGCTTTGCAGCAGATGCATGGAGAGAGCTTCTATTCGATCGGCGCAAGCGGAGCGGTATTCGGCGTCGTCGGCGCGATGGCTGCCATCATGATCCGCAATCGGAAATACATCCGCAGAAGCGATATGACGCGGATGCTGATCGGCGTGGGCTACAGCCTTTACCTCGGGTTCCAGTCGAGGAGCACGGACAACGCGGCGCATATCGGCGGTTTTATCGCGGGCGTGATCATTGCAGGGGCACTGAGCCTTTTTGGTATATAGAAACGATTCAACAGTACAGGAGAAGAGAAATGAAAGACGCAAACTGCATTTTCTGTAAAATCGCAAACGGGGAGATTCCCTCGGCAACACTTTATGAGGACGATGTCTTCCGTGTGTTCATGGACCTGGGCCCTGCGACCAAAGGCCACGCGCTGATCGTGCCGAAGGATCATTATAACGATCTGTTTGAGCTGCCGGAGGAGACCGCGGCGAGTGCCATAAAGCTTGCAAAGAAGCTGGGCGCGCAGATCCGGGATGCGCTGCATGCGGACGGCATGAATATCGTCCAGAACAACGGCGCGGCAGCAGGACAGACGGTCGCGCATTTCCACCTGCACATGATCCCCAGATATGCGGACGATGGCCAGAAGATCGGCTGGCAGCCCCGGGAGATCACGCCGGAGAAGGCAGTGGAGATCGCAGCGGAAATCAAGGGGTAATCGGACCATCCGGACGGAATTGACAACGCATTTTCCCTCGGATATAATAACCTTTGCGTCTCACAGGACGCAGGGTCTATAACTTCATATTTTGTAGGGAGTTCAGAACTGGAGTAGTACTCAAGAGGCTGAAGAGGCGCCCCTGCTAAGGGTGTAGGTCGGCCAAAACCGGCGCGAGGGTTCAAATCCCTCCTACTCCGTACAAAAAACCGCTATTCTACGGTATTTCCGCAGAATAGCGGTTTTTGTTTCAGCGGTGATTTAGGCGCTGCGGCTTAGAAATCGACATCAAGGTCGTAGTAGCAGCACTTGAGGAGCTTTTCCATCTCCTCCTGGGAGGGCTGACGCGGGTTGGAGCCTGTGCAGGCGTCGCCGATCGCGCGCTCTGCAATGCCGGGAAGTCTCTCGAGGAATACTTCCTCCGGAACGAAGCCCTGCCCGGTCGGATAGGAGTCCGCGCCGTAGTTTTTGATGCAGTGCGGGATGTTCAGTTCATCGTTCATGCGGCGCAGTTCCTTGATCAGGAGCTGGACCTTCTCGTCATCGTTTGCGCCGCCCAGGTGCATGTAATCTGCGATCACGCCGTAGCGCTTCTTTGCCTCGGGATCCTTCGCGTTGAACGCGATGACCTTCGGAAGGTACATGGCGTTTGCCGCACCGTGGATGATGTGCGCGCCGAAGTCGTCAAATGCGGCGCCGGTCTTGTGGGCCATGGAGTGGACGATGCCCAGAAGGGCGTTGGAGAATGCCATGCCGGCCAGGCACTGTGCGTTGTGCATTCTGTCGCGGGCAGCCATATCCTCGTTATAGGAGGGAATCAGATCTGCCTGGATCATCTCGATCGCGTGGATTGCCAGCGCATCTGCATAATCGGAATGTGCGGTGGATACATAGGCCTCGATGGCGTGCGTGATCGCATCCATACCGGTGTGTGCGACCAGCTTCTTCGGCATGGTCTCTGCCAGCTCGGGATCCACGATCGCGATGTCGGGTGTGATCTCGAAATCGGCGATCGGGTACTTCGTGCCCTTCGCATAGTCCGTGATGATGGAGAACGCCGTCACCTCGGTCGCCGTGCCGGACGTCGAGGAGATTGCGCAGAAATGAGCCTTTTTGCGCAGTTCGGGAATACCGAAGACCTTGCACATATCTTCAAACGTGCAGTCCGGGTACTCATACTTGATCCACATTGCCTTCGCAGCATCGATCGGGGAGCCGCCGCCGATTGCGACGATCCAGTCGGGCTGGAATTTCTGCATGACCTCTGCGCCCTTCATGACGGTCTCCACGGAAGGATCGGATTCGATGCCTTCAAAGACCTCGACCTCCATACCTGCCTCCTGAAGGTACTGCTTTGCCCTGTCAAGGAAGCCGAACCGCTTCATGGAGCCTCCGCCGACGCAGATGATCGCGCGCTTTCCCTTCAGGGTCTTCAGCTGCTCCAGCGCGCCTTTTCCGTGATAAAGGTCTCTCGGTAAAGTAAATCTTGCCATGTTGTTGTTCCTTTCTGTAATTGTATTTTTGTCGGCGTTTCGCACAAGTCACTGCAAAAGCCAACAGAAATGACTATAGCACTCCGGCGGGCGTTTTTAAAGCCCGGCCCTTACAGTCCCAGCGACGCACCGCCTTCGCCGATCACGACCTTCTGGTAGGTCGCCATTGCTTCTTCACTCATTTCCTGACCGATGCCCGGGAGATCCGGAATCTCAAATTTTCCGTCCTTCGGCATGTTGATATATTTTCCGCCCTTGCGGAATTTGGACTGGAAATTGCCGTTGTGGAATTCATGCATCACAAAATTCGGGATTGCTGCCTCCAGCTGCAGGGCTGCCGCCGTCGCGATCGGGCCGCCGCAGGAGTGGAACTGCACGCCGATGTCATAGACGGCCGCCATATCAGCGATCTTTTTTGCCTCCGTGATGCCGCCGGTATTGCAGATGTCGGGCTGCGCGATGCTGATGGTGCGGTCCTCGAAGAACTGCCTGAAGCCCCAGCGCGTGTAGCAGCGCTCGCCGGTCGCCAGAGGAATGTTGGTCTTTTCCTTTATGTGCCGGAAGACCTTGGGGTTGGAGGGCATCGTGGGCTCCTCATAATACAGAATCCGGTAAGGTTCCAGCGCGTTCGCAAGGTCGACGGAGGTGTTGGCATCCAGCGTTCCGTGGATCTCGATAATGATATCCAGGTCTTCACCGCCGGCTTCGCGCGCGGCTGCGATGCGCTCCACTGCAATCTTGCGGAGGTCTGCCGGATAGACGCCCTTTAAATTGTCGCCGCGCCGCAGGTAAGCTGTGGCAAAATCGGTGGGGGTCAGTTCCGCGAAGCAGGGATCGATCTTTACGGCGTCATAACCATCTGCGACCGCATCCTTCACGGCGTCATAGTAGTCCTTCGGATCATACAGGAGGATCGCCTTGTCCTCGCGCTCGACAAGCGTCTTCCAGCCGGTCTGAAGCTGAGAGGCATAGGTGCGGATCGTCTCATTCGTTCTGCCGCCCAGAAGCTTGTATATGGGGAGGCCCAGCGCCTTGCCTTTGATGTCCCAGCATGCGATATCGATCGCGGACATCGCCGCCGAGACTGTGACGCCGCCGTTCATGCCCCAGAAGGTGTGGCGGTGCAGATGCTCATAGATCTTCTCTGTGTTGAAGGGATCCAAACCGATGACGAGCTTAGCGAAATCCTGACAGTTACCCCACGCCGCCGTCTGCACGGCACCGTAGGAGAGGCCGGCTTCGCCGAAGCCGCTGATCCCCTCGTCGGTATTGACTTTTACTGTGATAAACGGTCCTTTGTAGCATTCGATACTGGTGATTTTCATGTCCTCGTCCCTTTCGTATATGTACAGCTGGTGTTTTGATGCAGTAATGTGCGGTTCAATACTATATAAAACGATAATTTCCTGTCAATTCCATTCCTGAATTATGAGATCATATGCAAATTATCAGGGGAGAAATGTCATGACATAATTGCGCTGAGATGTGGTATTGTTGCATAGAAATACACAAACTGCTGCACAGGACTTTTGGGAGCCCGGGGAAATGAAAACACAGACCAGGTCCAACGTCACAAAAGGCATCCTCTGGATGCTGGCATCTGCGATCGGCTTTGCGGTCATGAACAGCCTGGTGAAGCTGGCCGGTGATCTGCCGATCTTCCAGAAAATGTTTTTCCGGAATTTTATCGCGATGCTGATCACGTTCCTGGCTATGCGCAGGGAAGGTGTCCGCCTGCGGCCGGAGAGGGGAAACGAGTGGCACATGTTTCTGCGCTGCTTTTCAGGACTTCTCGGAATGATCGGAAATTACTATGCGCTGGACCGCATGCTCGTGTCGGACGTGACTGTCATCGTCAAGCTCAGTCCGTTCTTTACACTGCTGTTTTCGGCGCTGATCCTGAAGGAAGACTTTCGCCCGCCGCACCTGTTGTTCATGATACTTGCCTTCGCAGGGAGCGCGCTCGTCGCAAAGCCGCAGCTGGACTTCACGGCCATGCTGCCGGTGCTGGCGGCCTTCATGACGGCTGTAACTTCCGGTATTTCCTATACCTACGTCCGATCGCTCCAGCAGCATGGAGAGGACAGGAACCGGATCATCTTTACCTTTTCCGCGACATCCTGTCTGTTCTGCATCCCGTTTGCCGTCGCCGGATATCAACCGATGACGGGAAAACAATTACTGTGTCTGATCTTTGTGGGTGTTTCCGCCTCCGTCGGTCAGATCGGCATGACGAATGCCTATCGATACGCAGCGTCCCGCGAGTTATCCACTGCGGATTATTCGCAGGTCTTTTTCGCCGCAGTGCTGGGGTTTATCCTGTTCGGCCAGCTACCTGACAGGTACAGTGTCATAGGGTATTTCATTATCATTGCTGCCGTGCTCGGCAACAGCATCTACAGCGCATCCCTCGAAGAAAAGAAGAAAAGAAAGGAACTGTCTGCCGGCGCGTCATGAGCGATGCGTTTTTCCTGTCGTACAGCATCCTGTCCGCCGACGCGATGATATCCGCACGGCGCATCTTCGGGGAATCGCAGTGCGCGTATCCGATGCTCGCATGAAGCGGGAAGGCCATTCCCTCTGTCTCGGAAGCCTTTTTGAGCGCAGCCTGGATCTGCTTGGCAAACTGCTCCGGAAAGTCTTTGCCCTGTCCGCGGACCAGGATCATGAACTCGTCGCCGCCCCATCTGGCGGCCTTGCCGTGGTAAGGCTCGGCTGCCTCCGCAAATGCTTTTGCCGCCGTCTGCAGTGCACGGTCGCCTTCGAGGTGCCCGGCGCGGTCGTTGATCTCCTTGAACCGGTCCAGATCCAACATAAATAGATAAAACGGCTTGTCGGCCCGGGCATCCGCAATCGCCTCGCGAAGAAGCCGGTCTGCGTTTCGGCGGTTGCTCAGTCCTGTCAGCGCATCGTTAAAAATCTGCGACTCCTGAATCGTCAGAAACAGGAAGACAAATGAGAGCGCGATGGCCAGCGGCATCACCGGCGTCATGGAGATCGCCATGTCCGCGATCCCGCCGATCGTGCACGTCAGGATAAAGAAAATCTGGGTCAGGTATTCGCCGCGGCGGTAGCCGTCCCGGTCGCGGACCAGCAGAATCAGCGCGTGGATGATGATCGAGATGCCGTAAATGTTGTCGACGATACCGGAGCAGTCATAGAGAGGTCCGCTCGCCACCAGTCCCTCCGGTGTGACGCGGAACACGATCCCGGTCAGGAAGGAGGACAGATAGAGCGCGAGCAGGATCCCGAACGGCACGAAGGAGGCGACCCGCCAGAAGGTGCTCGCTGTCCATTTTGCCCGGAATCTGGTCTCGGCGAACCAGAACCAGTAGTAGACCATGAGCGGGATGAAGATGGTTGCCCAGATCTTGATCATGCCCTCTGCAAATGCGGAGAGCGGCAGATAGTCCCGGATCCCGAGGACCCAGATGAGCTCCAGAAGACAGAACATGATATAGCAGTACGCCATGCGCCGGAACAGCCGGACCTCCTGCTCGCTCGCGACACTGTAGCTGAGCTTTGACAGTATGATGATCATGAGCACGATGCAGAAGATATTGGTTACCGCGTAAACAAAAACATACTGGACGTTGGAAAGGATGCCCATTTGTTCCTCCGTAAGTGATTTTTCAGATCTCTGGAAATGATATAAAGAATTCTACCAGTGCGGCAGATGATTTGCAAAGCGGAAGACGACACTTGAAACGACGGGGAAGAGCCTTTAAACTGAATACACCGGCATCCGTCCGGTCAATATCAGTACTTGAATCAAAGGAGGAAAGCTATGCAGAAATATGTTTGTGACCCCTGTGGATATGTCTATGATCCCGAGATCGGCGATCCGGATAACGGGATCGAACCCGGCACGGCGTTCGAGGATCTCCCGGACGATTGGGTATGTCCGATCTGCGGCGTCGGCAAGGAAGATTTCAAGCCGGAAGAGTAATCGGGGAAACCTGTTTTGAGGAAAGTGTGATTCCATGATAGTTCTGATCATCAATGGCAGTCCGCGTATGGGCGGAAATACAACTCTTGCGTTAAAGGAGCTGGAAGAGACGCTTTCGGGAGAAGGGGTAGAATACGAAGAACTGCGTGTCGGGAACCAGGCGATCCGCGGCTGTATGGCCTGCAACTATTGCGCGCAGCACGGGAAGTGCGTGATCGACGATGCCGTAAATGAAGCGGCCGCGAAGTTTGAGGCGGCTGACGGTCTCGTCGTTGCTTCTCCGGTGTACTATGCCTCGGCGAACGGCACGCTCATCTCGTTCCTCGACAGGCTTTTCTACAGCACGCCGTTCGACAAGACGATGAAGGTCGGAGCGAGCGTCGTCGTCGCAAGACGCGGCGGACTCTCCGCGACCTTTGACGAACTCAACAAGTACTTTACGATCTCGGGAATGCCGGTCGCATCGAGCCAGTACTGGAACAGTGTACACGGAAGGCTCCCGGGCGAGGCGTCACAGGACGAAGAGGGGCTGCAGACCATGCGGACGCTGGGCCGCAACATGTGCTTCCTTTTAAAGAGCATTGCGCTTGGGAAGGAAAAATACGGCCTGCCGGAGAAGGAGGCGGTGATCTCAACGCACTTTGTGCGGTGAGATCCGGGTCGGCAGAAGGAGAAATACAGGAGCAGTCAGCCCTTTACGGCTGGCTGCTTTTTGATGCCCGGAGTTCGTTGTCATCGTTATTTTGCCGTAGTAATATAATATGCGGCGTCCGGCGGGGGAGTGCAGCCGGGGCCGCAGGTGTTGTGCACTCAGAATGTGAGGAAAAAATGGCTTTTAAGGTTTTGATCCCGAAGGATGTGAGAGCGGCCGGCAAGCAGTATCTGATCGACCATGGATGTGAGATCACGGTCGGTGACGGCAGCGGGCATATCGATCTTGATACGGTGGGCGAATACGACGGTATCCTGGTCCGCACCGGCACCTATATCACGGAGGAGGTCCTCTCCGCGGCAAAGAAGCTGAAGGTCGTCAGCGCGCACGGCGTAGGTGTGGAGAACGTGGATCTTCCGGCGTGCAAAGCGCACGGCGTCGTCGTGACCAACGCACCGACCGCAAACGTAAACGCGGTCGCCGAGTACACGATCCTGATGATGCTGCAGATCGCGAAGAATACCTATCAGGTGGAAAAGAAATGGCGCAGTCCCGAGAATGACTACAATACGAGGGACACGATCTGCGGTGTGGAGCTCGAGGGCAAGACGCTCGGCGTCGTCGGCAACGGCCATATCGGAAGACTTGTCGCGGGCAAGGCCATGCGCGGCTTTGGCATGAAGATCGTCGTCTACGACGTAATCCCGATCCCGCCCGAGAGGCGCGAGCCCGATATCACCTACGTGGATACGATCGACGAGCTTCTTGCGATGGCGGACTTTGTGACGCTTCATGTTCCGCTCCTTGAGAGCACGCGCCACATGGTGAATATGGATTTCTTTAAGAAGATGAAGAAGACAGCCTGCATCTTAAGCGCAGCACGCGGCGGCGTCATCGACGAGGAGGATCTCTACGATGCGCTGACACAGGGCGTGATCGCCGGGGCAGCGCTGGATGTCTTTGAGGCGGAGCCTCATGTCTGGCCGAATAAGCTCTTCGAGCTGGACAATGTGATCGTTTCGCCCCATATCGCGGGCATGACAAAGGAGTCTCTGGACCGCGTCGCGACCCACGCGGCGATGGGCATCGTCGATGTCCTTACCGGGAAGGACCCGCAGTGGCCGGTCCGCATGTGATGTAGAAGAGCTCCGTCACTGTTATACCGAAGCGCGCCTTAAAAAACGTCGGCACTTATGCTTTGTGTTGTAAAGCATTAGTGCCGTTACGTTTTTTACGGAGCGGGAGCGCCGTGCGGAGGTATAACTTTGACGGAGCTTGTTTGTGTTACAGTGCGGCCCGGATCGCTGCGAGAAGGTCACTGTACTCCTCGAAAGCCGGATACTGCGGATAATCCTGTTTTAATTTGTCCGTGGTGCGGAAGAGGAACCCGGCCTTGCTCTCCTCGATCATGCCGAGATCGTTGAAGCTGTCGCCGGAGGCGATCGTCTCGAAGCCGGCCGCCTGCAGCGCCTTCACCGTGGAGCGCTTGGAATCCGCAATGCGCATACGGTAGCCCGTGATCTCTCCGTCCGGCGCCACGATGAGCTCGTTGCAGAACAGCGTCGGATACCCCAGCTTTTTCATCAGGGGCATGCCGAACTGCGTGAAGGTATCGCTCAGGATGATGACCTGCGTAAGCGTGCGCAGCTCGTCCAGGAATTCCCGCGCGCCCGGGAGCGGATCGATCGTAGAGATGGTCTCCTGGATCTCTTTCAGACCCAGATGGTTTTTCTTCAGGATATCGAGGCGAAAGCGCATAAGCTTGTCATAATCGGGCTCGTCCCGTGTCGTCCGCTTGAGCTCCGGGATGCCTACGGCCTCGGAAAACGCGATCCAGATCTCGGGTACGATGACGCCCTCCATGTCCAGACAAACGATATTCATGAATATTATCCTCCTGAAATAACTGTGCGCCGGACGTATCCGGGGCGCGTCTTCAAAACAACAATCCTGATTTTACCCGCTTTTAACGGCAATGAAAAGTCCGCGCCCGGGAAAGGGTGCATTTTGATACTTTGTGGGATATACTTTTATCAGGCGAGTGTTATTTATTTACCGTTCGCCGGATGAGATGTGCCGGATGGCGTGCAGTGCCGCGTCGATTTCGCCCGGTGTATTGAAGAAGCTGAAGGAAAAACGGACGGTCCCCTGCGGGAAGGTGCCGAGCGTCCTGTGCGCAGCAGGTGCGCAGTGCAGGCCGCACCGGGTGAGGATCCCGAATTCCTTTTCCAGCCGGTAGGCGCATTCCGCATTGTCCCGCTCGGTAAAATCCACGGAGACGACGCCGGCGCGGTCCATAGCCCCTGCAGGTCCGGGAACCCGGATTCCGGGGATGTCCGAAAGACCGGTGAGGAACTGCTCCGTCAGGGCGAGCTCATGTGAGCGCACCGCCGCGATTCCCTTATCCTCCAGAAAAGTGAGGGCGGCGGACAGCCCGTATATCCCGGGCATGTTGGCGGTGCCGGATTCGAACCGGTCCGGCATGAAGCGCGGCTGGTCCTCGGAGTCGGAGGCGCTGCCGGTGCCGCCCGTGATGAGCGGGGTGAGCACAGCTGCAAGCTCCGGCGCAAGAAGGAGCGCACCGATTCCCTGTGGTCCGAGCAGACCCTTGTGCCCGGGGACGCAGAGAGCGGAGAGCTGTGCGCCGGCAAAGTCGACCGGCAGGTGTCCTGCGGTCTGGGCGGCGTCGACCGCGAAGAAAATACCGCGTGCGGCGCAGATCCGGCCGATCGCTTCGATATCAATGATGCCGCCGCTGACATTGGATGCATGTGTGACGAGGACGAGACGCGTCTCCGGTCGAATCAGCGGCAGGATGTCCGCCGGATCCGGAATGCCGCAAGTCCCGCAGGGAATGCGGTCAAATGTTACGCCCTGCTTCTGCAGCTGCGTGAGCGGACGCATGACGGCGTTGTGTTCCATGGAGGTGACGATGCAGTGGTCGCCCGGCTTCAGCAGTCCCTGCAGGATCATGTTGAGCCCCATCGTGGCGCCGGCTGTCAGGATCACGTGATCCGGCCGGTCAAAGCGGAACAGCCGGCAGAAGCTCTCCCGCAGCGTATATGCGGTAAGGCCGGCGTCCTGCGCGGCCTCGTAGGAGCTTCTTCCCATCGTGGCGCCGATATGGCGGATATAGTTTTCGACGGCTGCTGCGACGGCATCCGGCTTCGGGAAGGAGGTCGCTGCGTTATCGAGCCAGATCGTTTTCTTCATAGGGAAATAATAACATGAATCATAGCGCCGCACACGCCGGTGCAGGGTGCGGCGCACAGAAAAAAGCACAGAGAAAAGAGGAGGGGATTATGACAAAACGAATCAATCCGTGGATGATCCTGACAGGCATCGCGGTCGGCGCGGCGGCGGTCCTGTTGACGAAGGCAGGGAACCCGAAAAACATGGGCTTTTGCATTGCGTGCTTCCTGCGAGACATTGCGGGATCCGTAAAGCTCCACAGCGCGGCGCCCGTGCAGTACTTCCGCCCGGAGATCCCGGGGCTTGTGCTGGGCGCAATGCTCACGGCGCTTATTTCCGGTGAATGGAAGGCGCGTGCGGGATCGGCGCCTGCGACGCGGTTCATCCTGGGCGCTTTCGTGATGATCGGTGCGCTGGTCTTTCTGGGCTGTCCCTTAAGAATGATCATCCGCATGGGCGGCGGCGACCTGAACGCGTTTGTCGGTCTCGCGGGTTTTGCCGCAGGGATCTTTATCGGCACGATCTTCCTGAAGAAGGGCTTTTCCTTAAAGCGCAGCTATCAGGTTTCGGCGACAGACGGCTTTGTGCTGCCTGGGATGCTTGTTTTCCTGTTTGTCCTCTCGCTCGTCCTGCCGGCGCTCTTTGTCTTCTCGGAGAGTGGTCCCGGCTCCATGCACGCCCCGGCGGTCCTTTCGCTGGCGGTCGCACTGGCGGTCGGCGCACTCGCCCAGAAGTCGCGCCTTTGCATGGCGGGCGGCATCCGCGACGTCATCCTGTTCGGCGACTTCAACCTGATCTCCGGCTTCGTCATGATTTTCCTGACAGTGCTCGCGGGGAATTATGCGCTGGGGAATTTCGCGGGATTCTCTTTTGTGTCGCAGCCGGTCGCTCACTCCGCATCGCTCTGGAATTTCCTCGGCATGACGCTTGCGGGCTGGGGGAGTGTGCTCCTGGGCGGCTGTCCCTTAAGACAGCTGATCCTTGCGGGTGAAGGAAACGGCGACAGCGCGGTCACAGTGCTGGGAATGATCGCCGGCGCTGCGTTCGCACATAACTTTGCGCTTGCAGGCGCGGCGGACAGCGTCGCGGACGGTGTTTACAAAGTAGGCGGGATCGGACTCAACGGAAAGGTCGCAGTGGTGATCGGCCTGGCGGTCCTGCTTGCCATCTCTTTTAAAAACTGCGAAAAAGAATAAGGAGGTTCGGAAATGATTGATGCGAGAGGGTTAAGCTGTCCCATGCCGGTCGTCATGGTGCAGAAGGAAGTGAAAAAGAGCGATCCGTCCGAGCTGGAGGTGCTGGTCGACAGCATGGTGTGTGTGGAGAATATCACGCGATTTGCGAACACCCATGGCTTTGCGGTCGAGACGAAAGAGGCAGGCGGAGAGTACACGCTCCGACTGGTGAAACGGTGATCTGCCTGCGGGTTCCTGCGTGAAAGAATACATTGCGACATTTTATACACATGCCGGTGCAATCGTCGGGAAGAGAGATCTGACGTCGCTGGGCATCAGGACGGAAATGATGCCGGTGCCCCGTGCGCTCAGTTCTTCCTGCGGCACCTGTGTGCGCTACGAAGCGGACAGTCCGCATGCGGAGCGGTTCGTCAAGGACCTGGAAGCGGTCTACGAAGCGGAGAAAGGCGGCTTTCGCAAGATTGCGGAAGGAGACTGAAACAGAGAAGTGAAGGGTGAAGGTATGGAAATCGGAACGGGCGAAAGGAACGACGATATCCGGCTGACGAAGCTTGCAAGCTGCGCCGGGTGCGGCGCAAAGGTCGGCGCCGGCGTGCTGGCACAGCTTCTGGAAGGGATTCGTGTCAGGAAGGATCCGGATCTGCTGGTCGGCTTTGACAAAAGCGACGACGCATCCGTATACAGGATCAGCGACGACCTGGCGCTGGTGCAGACCGTGGATTTCTTTCCGCCGATCCACGACGATCCGTATACCTTCGGCCGGATCGCGGCGGCCAATGCGCTCTCCGATGTCTACGCGATGGGCGGAGAGCCGAAGCTCTGTCTCAACATCATGGCCGTGCCGAAGAGTATGCCGGACTCTGCTGTTCACGAGATGCTGCGCGGCGGGTATGAGACGGTCTACGAGGCGGGCGCACTGATTACGGGCGGCCACAGCATCCTGGATGAAGAGCCGAAATACGGCCTTGCCGTGACGGGCTTTGTACATCCGGACAAGGTGCTGACCAACAGCGGTGCGCAGCCGGGAGATGTCCTTCTCCTCACAAAGCCTCTCGGCACGGGGATTCTGACAACTGCAGCCCGCGCGGAGCTTGTCGGCGCATCGCGCGCGGAGGAGACGGCGCGGCTGATGATGACGTTAAACAAGGCGGGGCGCGATATCATGGTGAAATACCGCGTGCATGCCTGTACGGACGTGACAGGCTTCGGACTTCTGGGACATCTGACCGAGATGATGCAGGGCTCGGATGCGCAGGCCCGCTTGGATGCCGCCTCAGTCGCCATCCCGGAGGAGGCGCTCGCACTCGCGCGCAACGGGATCCTTCCGGAGGGAATGTATCGGAACAGGAGCTTTGCAGAGCCCTATGTGGACGCCGGCGGGATCGAGCTCGCCGTGCAGGACGCACTCTATGACCCGCAGACCTCGGGCGGTCTCCTTATCGCGGTGGACCCGGAGGATGCTAAGGCTGTTTTTGCGGAGCTGGAGGGAGCAGTTCCCTGCGCGCAAAGGATCGGCGTTGTGGAAAAATACCAGGGGGGAAAGCGGATTTTCCTGACGTGAGTCAGGAAATGTCCGGGCAGCGTCAGCCGGCAAGCCCGGCGGCGGAAAGGACGATCTCCTCACAGATCTGATAGACGCTTTTGCCGTCGGTGTCGATTGTGATGCCGGCGGCATTTTCATAGGCGCTTTGCCGCGCCGCAAGGAAGTTTTCAATGTCGGCGGCGGTCTTTTTCCCGGAGAGGAGCGGACGGGAGGTATCTGCCTGTGTCCGCGCAAGGATCGTTTCCGGGGATGCCGTAAGGAGGACTGGAAGGCTGTTTTTGCGCAGCGCATCGACGTTTTCCGGACGCAGGACTGCGCCTCCTCCGCAGGAGATCACGGCACCGGACATGGCGGCAGCCTGCGCGATGCAGCGGCTCTCGAGCTCCCGGAAATGCGCTTCGCCAAAGCGGGAAAAAATCTCCGGGATCGGCATGCCAGCCGCCTCCTCGATCATGGCATCCGTCTCCGCAAAGGCGAGGCCAAAGAGGCCGGAGAGCGCCCTGCCGACCGTGCTCTTGCCGCTTCCCATAAATCCGATGAGCGCGATGTTCCCGGCGCGCAGATGCCGGTGGACGGCCAAAAGCGCACTGCGGAGCGCGGGGGCGGGGATCTGGCCGGGCGCAGAGGATGCGCCGGCGGTGCCGAAGGTCATGCGGCTTCCGGTGAGTTCCCCCGTGATGCGGCTTACGCGCCCCATATCACCCATGCTCATCGTGACGACGGGCGGAAGTCCGCGGACGGAGTCCTCGTCGAAAGGCGCCGCGGGAGCTGACGCGCCGCCCTTAAGACGCTCCGGAAGATACCCTCCTGCGGAGGCAAGTGCGGTGACTTCAAGGAGACGTTTTACGTCGTCCGGCGACTGCGGCATGACCGCAAGCTTTAAGATATCCGCACGGGACCGGTACATCGCAAGAAACAGCGACAGCAGCTCCTCGCTCCCGGGCGTGTGGGAAAAGTCGTGGCAGGATGCGATGACGGCGATATCCTTCTTGTGCGCCGCGCGGACGATCTCCTCCACCGCCGCTTTGTCCATTCGGATCTCCGTATCGACCGCGTCCGCGGCGCCGCTGTTTATCACGGCGAGGTTTGTCGCAGCATATTCCGCAGGAGTGATTTTTTGCATGCCGCCCTCACTTGCGGAGCGGAAGGTGAACAGAAGCGGAATGCCGCCCAGCGCGCGGCGTATTTCTCCCGCCATGGCCGATGCCGCGTCAGGGTCTTTGCCGTTTTCAAAGCAGTCGGCGCGCCATTCTGCAAGATCCGGCGCGGCTGCGACGACAGCGGAAAGCTGCGAAAAAAGCTCCTGCCGCGTCCTTCCGGTGAGGGGGAGGATGATCTGCGGAACCCCTGCCGCGTCTCCTGCATCATCTTTTAGTTTTTTGAGGATCACGTTTTGCATATGATGTATTATATAGCGTTTTCAGCCGCTTCGGACAGTTCCGGAAGGAAAAGGCAAAAACGGCAGGAAATGTTTTACGGATTTAGTAATAATAGCCGAAAAAATTGCCAATACATCCGCGGCGTTGTAAAATATTAACGACACAAATTCACTTGTATTCTCATTTCTTAGGGAGGAAAGAGCATGAAAAAGTTTCTGGCAGTTACACTTGCGGGTGTGATGGCGCTTACCATGGCAGCCTGTGCGGCGGCTCCGGCGGCACCGGCAGCTCCTGCAGCACCGGCGGCGGCTCCCGCAGAAGCAGCAGCGCCCGCTGAGGCAGAGGCACCTGCAGAAGGACTGGATGCGCTGATCGAAGCTGCAAAGGCTGAGGGCGAACTCGTCGTATACGGCTCCTGCGAGGAAGATTATCTTGCGGCCGCCTGCGAAGGCTTTGAAAAGCTGTACGGCATAAAGGTGCAGTATCAGAGACTCTCCACCGGCGAGGTCCAGGCAAAGATCGAGGAAGAAAACGGCAATCCTTCGGCGGATGTCTGGTTCGGCGGAACGACCGATCCGTACAACGTCGTCGCGGCGGAAGGCCTTCTTGAGCCCTACGAAGCGATCAACGCAAGTCACCTTCTCTCCGATGCATATCGCGACAAGGACGGCAACTGGTACGGCATCTACAAGGGCATCCTCGTCTTCATTGTCAACAAGGATGAGCTTTCGCGTC
>CACZQP010000102.1 GCA_902783385.1 uncultured Lachnospiraceae bacterium
GCCCGGTTTTTTGCGTCCTGCTGGAGCGAATTCTCATAATTGCCGGTCTGCGCCGCATGGGAGAGCTCCGTCGTCTGCTGTGCGAGATTCACCTTTGCATCATCAAAGGTGAGAAGGACATCCCCCTTCTTTACCGTATCGCCGACAGAGACAGGAATCGACGCCACGGGAATGGCGGCCTTCGCAAAGTAGCTTTTCTCCTCGTCCGTGACCACCGTGCCGCTGATGGAGACCTCCTGGCGGATATCTCCCTTCTGCACCGCATAGGCCTCCACGGTCGGAACATGATTTTTTGCCGTGAGTGTGCGCACACCGACAAACGCCGCAAGTACGCCCACAAGGCACAGGAGGATCAGGCGGCCGGTGTGTCTCTTCTTCCGTTTCCGTCTTTTCTCCCGCGTGCTGCGGCGCATGTCCTGGTCCAGTTCATCCAGTTCCATCATATCCAGGCTGTCGTTTCCCACGTCTTGTCTCCCTGATTCTGCTCTTTCTCTGTTTTTCCTACAGCGCTTCCTCCCCTTCCCGGAACACATAGGGGACAAAAGCCGCGTTTTCTTCATCTTTAATGATCTTGCCGTCGCTGATCGTCACGATCCGCTTCGCCTGTGCTGCGATGCCGGGGTCGTGCGTGATCAGGATGATCGTCCGTCCCTCCGCGTGGAGCTTCCGGATGATGCTGATGATCTCCCGGCTGGATCCGGAGTCGAGATTACCCGTCGGCTCGTCCGCCAGAATAATCGGCGGCGCCTGCGCGATCGCGCGCGCGATGGCGACACGCTGCTGCTGGCCGCCCGACATCTCCGCCGGCCGATGCGTCTTGCGGCTCGCAAGGCCCACCGCCTCCAGTGCGCGGTTAGCGAGTCTTGCCCGCTCCTTTCTTCCCACGCCGCGGTAGATCAGCGGGAGCTCCACATTCTCCAGAGCGGTCAGGCCGGGGATCAGGTTAAAGCCCTGAAAGACAAAGCCGATCTCCTTGTTGCGCACATCTGACAGCTCATCGTCCGTCATGTCCGACACATCGATGCCGTGCAGATAATACCTGCCGCTCGTCGGCACGTCGAGACAGCCGAGCTGGTTCATGAGCGTCGACTTGCCGGAGCCTGACTGCCCGATGATCGCGACGAACTCGCCCTCGTCGATTGAGAGCGAAACATCGTCCAGGGCGCGGACCTCATTGTCCCCTTCGCCCTCATTATAGATCTTCGAAATATGTACGACCTCGACCAGAGCGCGCACCTTTTCCTGCAGTCTCCTTCCCGCCCCGGCAGTTAGGAGCATATAACCGCCATCGGCATAAGTATTATGTCACTTTTTATGGTCTTTCTCAACACATCATTTCCCTTCGCCGCACTCCTCCCCGGAGATCCTGCGCCGCATCCTCCGTACGCGGTTTACGTGCCGTGCGAATTCACCGCTTCGCAAAAACTCCGCCAGCACGTACTGATCGAAGGCGGGAACCGTGCAGGAATAAAAAGAGATCGCGGACAAAAGCTCCCTCGCGCGCGCAGCCGGCAGGATCATATAGCCGACGCGCATGGACGGCGCGATCGTCTCGGAAAAGGTGTTCAGGTAAATGACGGAGCGCTCCGGCTCCAGGGAAAACAGCGTATCTACCGCCTTGGACGTGAGGGAGAACTCCGAGTCAAAATCATCCTCGATCAGCGTTCCTCCCCGCTCTGTTGCCCAGCGGATGTATTCCCTCCGTTTTCCGGCCGTCGCCGTCACGCCGGTCGGATAGCTGTGGAAAGGCGTGACATGCAGGATCTTTGCCTCCGCCGAGGAAAGCGCCGCACTCTTTATCCCGTCGCGGCCCATCGGCAGCATCTCGCACGCGGCGCCGTTGGCCTCGTAGACCCGGCGGATCTTCTCATAGGAAGGATCTTCCAGCGCATAGCGCCCCCGGCCCAGCATCTGGACGATCAGCATATAGAGATATTCCGCGCCGGAACCGATCACGATCTGAGAAGGCAGGACCCTGATATCGCGCGAAATGGCCAGATAATCCGCGATTGCTTCCCGCAGCTCCGGGCAGCCCTGGCTCGGCGGCTTAACCAGGATCTTTTCCCCCTGCTCCGCAAGGACGCGCCGCATGATCTTCGCAAAAGCCGGGAACGGGAAGGTGCCCTTTGCCGCCTTTTTCTCCGGCTGCGCTCCCGCCGTCTTATCCACAGACAGATCCGCCGGATCCGGCATGTAATACGCATCCGAACGGTAAAGCACATAATAGCCGCTCCGCTCTTTTGCCTCGATATAGCCTTCTGCCGCAAGGAGTTCGAGCGCGTGCTCCGCCGTGATCACGCTCACGCCCGCATCCTCCGAAAGAATGCGCTTGGACGGGAGCTTTGTCCCGAAGGCAAGCGTCCCGTCCGTAATATACCCGCGCAGCCGGTAATACAGCTGCAGATAGGCGGGTTCCTTTCTGTTCCTGTCGACCCCGAGCTTCATCAGGTCCGGCTTCCGGCGCTCTGAAGAGGTGCAGCGCCGTACTTGATGATGGGACTGAGCCGCTTATAAACCAGCATCGTAATCAGCGATATGCCGCAGCCCTTGATGATGTTGATCGGCGCGACCATCAGGACCACAAAGCTCGTCACGTCCGTGACGCGGCTGTTGATTGCCTGGCCCATCCCGAGAATCACATCCAATGGCATGCCAAAAAGCGCAACATAAGTCGGAATCAGGTAGACCGCATTAAAGAATGTCCCGAAGACCGTCATGACAAGTGTCCCCACCGCGCAGCCGATGACGGCCGTGGCTTTCGATTTCTTAAACTGGTAGATCACGGAAGCCGGCAGGACCAGCATGCAGCCGATCAGGAAATTCGCGAGATCGCCGACAAAGGCTGTGGAGGTCGACTTGATCAGGAGCTTTACCACCATCTTCACGAATTCCACGAGTACGCCCGCCACGGGTCCGAACGCAAAGCCCGCGATCAGTGCCGGAAGCTCCGAGAAGTCCAGCTTGTAAAAATTGGGCGCGATCGGCAGCGCGAAATCAAAACAGTAAAGGATCCCGGAAATCGCGCCGAACATGCCGATCATCACGATCTTGCGCGTGCTCAGGATCCGCTCCGCCTGCGGGTTCTTTTTCTTCGCGGCCTTCTCGAAAAGATATGCCAGGGCGATCATCAGCGCCACCGCGCCGATAAACACCGCGACAAAGGAGACATTTTGTTTTGCAGCAGTCAGTACATTTTTGGAGATCATTTCTTTTTCCTTTCCCTTTCCGCTTCCGTATTTTTCACGGTTCCGCCTTCGCCGCGTAACTAAAGCGCGACGGAACGCTGTAAAAAGCACCGGGCGGATGCGGGAAAACAAAAACCCGTATCCCTTGCTTCAGCTTCAGCTGAGCATTCGGATACGGGGCAATCGCTTCATCCGGCAGCGCACCGCAAATCTCAAAGAGATTGCGTTTTGCGCTCATCCGTAAAACCCGAAGTTTTTTCTTCCATCCAGACTTTAACTGTTGGTCCCGGAGTTGCACCGGGTCAGCCGCCGAAGCGGGTCGCGGACTTTACCGCCAGTAGGGACTTTCACCCTGCCCCGAAAAATACTTTTGCGTGTTTTGGTATGAAATTGTTACCGGCTTATTGTAGCGGATAGGATGCGGAATGTAAACAGGAAGATGGATGCGCCGGTTTAAAAATGCAGCGTTGCATCTGCCCTTATCCCGAAAAGCCTACTCCCCGAACATCACCTTCTCCATCTGCAGGCCCACATACGGCCGGTAGTGGGAGGCGTCAAAGTAGTAGCGATAGTCCGTTGTGTATTCGTTGAGGCCGGAGAAATTATGGAA
>CACZQP010000103.1 GCA_902783385.1 uncultured Lachnospiraceae bacterium
ATTCTTTATAGATCTCCATCGTCGCGGGGATGATGATGCATCGCACGCCGTCCGCGATCTTCTTTCCGTTTAAGATCTTCCACGCGGCTTCCATATCCTCCATGCGGCCGTTCGTGCAGCTTCCGATCACCGCCTGATCGATCTTGATATCTTTCCCCTCGCTTGCGGGATGCGTGTTCTCCGGAAGGTGCGGGTAGGAAACAGTGCTTTCAAGCGCACTTAAGTCAATCGTCACGGTCTGTTCGTAGACCGCATCCGGATCCGCCTCATAGACGGTCCACTCCCGTTTACTGCGGCCTGTCAGATACGCGATCGTCGTCTCATCCACAGGGAAGATGCCGTTCTTGCCGCCGGCCTCGATCGCCATGTTGCAGATCGAAAGGCGGTCGTCCATCGAAAGGCTCTTCACGCCTTCCCCCGTAAACTCCAGGCTCTTGTAGAGTGCGCCGTCCACGCCGATCATGCCGATGAGGTGCAGGATCACATCCTTGCCGGAGACCCAGGGGCGCAGTGCTCCCGTCAGTTCCACCCTGATCGCCGCGGGGACCTTGAACCAGAGTTCGCCCGTCGCCATGGCCGCCGCCAGGTCGCTCGACCCGACGCCGGTGGAAAACGCGCCGACCGCGCCGTAGGTACAGGTATGGGAGTCCGCGCCGACGACGACATCGCCGGCCGTCACGATCCCCTGCTCCGGAAGGAGCGCATGCTCGATGCCCATCTTTCCGACATCAAAGAAATTCTCAATATGATGCTTACATGCAAAATCGCGGCACTGTTTGCTCTGCTGCGCGCTCTTGATGTCCTTGTTCGGCACGAAGTGGTCGAGGACAATATTGATCTTTTCTTTATTCTTTACTTCCGTAAAGCCGGCCTTCTCGAACTCGTTGATTGCGACCGGCGTCGTGATGTCGTTCCCCATGATGACGTCTAGCTTCGCATTGATGAGCTGTCCGACGCTCACCTCGGGCACCCCTGCATGCGCAGCCAGGATCTTCTGTGTCATTGTCATTCCCATGGCGTTTCCCTTCCTTCCTGAATCTTTACTTTGCTTTCTTTACGGCAGCCTTTGCGGGCTTCTTTGCCGCTGATTTCTTGGCAGTTGGTTTTTTCGCGGATGTCTTTGCCGCAGGCTTCTTCACAGCTTTTTTCTTCGCGGGTGCCTTTGCCGCGGCTTTTGCCTTCTTCTTCTCAAAGATCTTACGGTTCCCGTTGACGGCGGAGACCAGCGCCTTGATACCGGAGCGGATAATATCTGTGTCTGTGCCCGCGCCCCAGGAGGTGTCCGTATCGTTCCACCGGACTCTCACGTACGAGCAGGCGCGGCTGGTGGAACCGATATCCAGAGAGTGCTCGGAGTACTGCTCCAACTGGAAGTATACACCGATTGCATCCTTGATGGCATTGGTGACCGCGTTGAGGCGTCCGTTTCCCTGGCTCTTGTACAGCTTTCTCTCGCCGTAAAGCTCGATCTCCACGTCCGCAAAGATCACGCCGTCCTTCTGGGCAAAGGTCGCGTCGATGACGTTGAGCGGTGCTTCCTTGTCCAGATAATTCTGCTCGAACACGTCGCGGACCTCGCTCACGGAGAGCTCCTTGTGCAGATGGTCGGACACGCTCTTGACCTTGTATCCCAGATCCTCGCGCATCTTCGGCGGAAGCGAATAGCCGTAGTTCTGCTCCAGAAGGAATCCGATGCCGCCCTTGCCGCTCTGGCTGTTGATGCGGATGACGTCCGCGTCGTAGGTGCGGCCGATGTCCGTGGGATCGATCGGGATATACGGACAGTTCCACTCGTGCTGCCTGTGCTGTCGGAAATACGTCATGCCCTTTGCGATCGCATCCTGATGACTGCCGGAGAATGCCGCAAAGACAAGGTCTCCTGCATACGGTGCGCGCGCATGAACCTCCATTCTGGTCAGTCGCTCGTATTTCTCGCGGATCTTCTGCATGTCGGAAAAATCAAGTCCCGGATCCACGCCGTGCGTATACATGTTCATCGCCAGCGTCACCGCGTCGACATTGCCGGTCCGCTCCCCGTTTCCGAACAGGCAGCACTCCACGCGCTGCGCGCCCGCAAGGACGGCGAGCTCCGCGTCCGCGACGCCCGTTCCGCGGTCATTGTGCGGATGCGTCGAGAGGATCACGCTGTCGCGGTATTTCAGGTTTCGGCTGCACCACTCGATCTGGTTCGCGTACACATGCGGCATGCTCATCTCCACCGTGACCGGCAGATTGATGATCATCGGGCGGTCCGGCGTGGGCTTCATGATGTCGAGCACCGCATTGCACACCTCGACTGCGTACTCCGGCTCCGTTCCGGTGAAGCTCTCAGGGCTGTACTCGAAGAGGAAGTTGCCGTCATATTCCTGGCTCAGCTTCTTCACAAGCTTTGCGCCGTCGACGGCGATCTTCTTGATTTCCTTCTTATCCTTTTTGAAAACCTGCTCGCGCTGTGCGACAGACGTCGAATTATAAAAATGGATGATCGCACGCGGTGCGCCCTGCACGGCCTCAAATGTTCTGCGGATGATGTGGTCGCGGCACTGTGTCAGCACCTGGACGGTCACGTCGTCCGGGATCAGGTTCTTTTCGATGATGGTGCGCAGGAAAATGTATTCCGTCTCGCTCGCCGCGGGGAACCCCACCTCGATCTCCTTGAATCCGATATCGAGCAGCAGCTGGTAGAACTCCAGCTTCTCCTGCAGATCCATCGGCACGATCAGCGCCTGATTGCCGTCGCGCAGATCCACGCTGCACCACGTCGGCGCCTTCTCGATGTGGTCCTTCTTCATCCAGGTATACTCCTCCGCCGGCGGCGGATAATACCCGACGTGATACTTCGTTGCGTCCATCATGATCCTTCTATCTCCTTTCAATAAAGCTGTAATCGTATACCATTCCAGGAGCCGGCTTGCCGGCTCTGCGCCAAAACACTCTGCAGGGCAGGTCCGGAGCAGGCACCGTCTGCCCGCATGGATTCGTCAGCTGCCCTGCGGAAAGCTTTCGCACAAAAAAGTCCCCGTCTTTCAAAGGTTTCCCTTTGAGAGACGAGGACATAAGATCTGTTCCCGCGGTACCACTCTCATTGCCGGAATACTCCGGCCACTTTGTCAATCGGCTTTGCGAAAAGCTTCTTCGCGTCAGCGAATTGCCGCCCCTGTGACGGTGGGCATCCGTCCCTTGCTACTCCCTGATGCGGTTTCGCGCAGGCTGCTCGAGGGCCAGTAACACAGAAACTTCGGTACTGCCTCGCACCGTCCGGCAGCTCTCTGGAACGCGATGGGAATCTGTTTTTCTCCCTGTCAATGCATTTGTGCGGTATGAAATTAGTTCGTATTGTATCAGACGCTGTTTTGAGTTGTCAATAAAAAATGCTCCGGGCTTACGATTCCTTCACCAGCTTGCCTGTCATGTGCTCCGGCGTCAGCGAGATCAGCAGTGTCCTCGGTCCGGCCCGCCGGATCTCGTCCTCGATATACGCTTCGTCGGAAGTAAACTTGTAGCTCAGCTGGCGGGAGATCTCGATGGTTTTTTCCATATCCTCGACGATCTCTATTCTGCCGAACACGATCACACTGCGGATCCGCAGGAACCACTCCCCGTCACTTCGTGTTCCCTGATCGTAGACACAGAAGGACGCCTTATCATAATTCCTGACCGCATCGATCCTGTGCCCGGTCTTTCCGCCGTGGAAATACAGCTTTCCGTCCGCTTCACAGTAAAAATGATTCAGCGGCATCCCGTAGGGGTAGCCGTCGTCACCAAGCACAGACAAAACGCCCCTCGGTTCTTTCTTCAGAATCTCAATGCATTCTTCTTCCGGCAGCTGCTGCCGGATACGCAGCATTTCACGAAACATACTCATCCTCCTTACGGCGTGCTTATATCAAGCCCCGCTATTACCTCTTCCGACGACGCAAATGCGATCACCATGCCGTCTCCAAAATCAAGCCGCAGAACGCCGTTCTCCAGATGGCTTGCGCCGGCGAAGGTCTTACTCCCTGCCGTGACGCTCAGCGCGCCGGCATCCGAGACCTGCCAGGCGGAGACCGGTCCCTGGTGCTTTTCACCCAGATACAGATAGCCCTGTCCGTCCGGATTCAGCTCGAGCGACCAGCCCTTGACCACATCGTCCCTGTAATACCGGCCGCTTATGTACGCGCCGAAGGAATGGTATTTGCCGGCGTGTTTCGAATTGCCGCCTGCGGCTTTCGGAGTTTCCTCTGCTTCTTTTTCTTCCTCAGATGCTTCTGTGCCTTCTCCCTCCGGAGCTTCGGCGCCGTCCTCGTCTCCGGTCAGTTCCGGGGCCTCAGCGGCGCTGCCTTGCTGCGATTCTTCAGGCCGCGAAGTCTCCGCGGATGGTGCCGCACTTCCGGCTTCCGCCGCCTGCGGGGCTGTGGGGGCAGCGCCTTCCGGGCTGGCCGGGATCGCCTCCCAGCCCACGCCCTGTGACGGCTGCTCCAAGTCCCGATCTTCTCCGTCCCTGCCGCAGGCCGACAGCAGAGTCAGCGCAAAAAGCAGCAGGAAAATGTGCAGTATCGTATTCCTTCTTGCGCTTACGGCCAATCGGTTCATTCACTCTGCTCCAGCATTCTCTTCACGATCCGCGCGCTGTCCGCAGCCGCCTTTTTCTCAAATACATCATAGGCGACCGAAATACTCTCGTCCGCCTTGTCTGAGATCGCCCGGATCACGACAAATGGAACGCCGTTTAAATATGCTGCCTGCGCGACGCCGGCGCCCTCCATTTCCGTACACATGCCTCCGGTCGACGCGATGATCTCCCGCTTGTGCTCCGCAGTCCGCACGAACTGATCTCCGCTCGTAATGCGCCCCTCAAACACCTTCTGGTCGCCCGCCTCCTCTGCCGCGGCCTTTGCCGCAAGCGCACGGAGAGATTCGTCCGCCGGAAAAGCCAGCGTGCCCATCTGCGGGACCTCTCCCTTTGCATAGCCGAAATTTGTCGCATCCACATCGTGGTACATGACATCCGTCGAGATCACGAAATCGCCGACATCGATCCGATTGTCCAGAGATCCGGCTGCGCCGGTATTGACGATGCCGCTTACACCGAATGTGTCGATGAGGATCTGCGCACAGACCGCTGCGTTCACCTTGCAGACGCCGCTGCGCACCACGACGGCCTCCGTATTGCCGATCCTTCCCTCGCAGAATGTCATGCCGGCCTTCTTTGTAATCCGGGGCCTCTCCATTGCTTCCCGGAGCGATGCCACCTCGATTTCCATGGCGCCGATGATTCCGATCTTCTTCATGTAAACTCCTTATGCTTCCGGATACACCAAATGCGCTTCGTCGATCCCGTACAGGGTGTTGTCCAGGTAATGCTTTGCCCAGTATTTTGCCATCGGGAGGCTGATGTCCAGGTAGTTTCCGCAGTCGCGCGGGGAAGCTCCAGGCACATCTCCCTCATAGTCCCGGATGAACTCATACATCCGCACCAGGAGCGAAAGTACGTCCCGGGACGACAGATCTCCCTCCAGCAGCATGTAAAAACCCGTCCTGCAGCCCATCGGCCCAAAGTACACGCAGCGCTTCTTCCATTCGGGATCATTCCGGAGAAAGGTCGCTCCGAGGTGCTCAATGGCGTGAACCTCCGCCGTGTTCATGACCGGTTCGTCGTTCGGCTTCGTCATGCGCAGGTCAAACGTCGTGATCGTCACATCGCCGAACCGGTCCTTCCGCGATACGTACACGCCGGGCTCCAGCGCAAGATGGTTGATGGTAAAGCTGGTAATCTTTTCCATGATCCTGTTCCTCCGTGTCTTTTCATTGTAGCATCCCGGGCGTCCTTCGACAAAATTCTCATAAAAGTTATTCTTGATAAAAATAATCTAAAATTATGCTTGACTAACTCAGTACATTAGGAGTATTTTAATAACAGGAATTATTCCTGATAAGGAGCAATATGAAACTTCGATACAGTAAGCAGCGAAGCGCAATATGGAATTTCATAAAGGACCGCACGGACCACCCCACTGCGGATGTGGTATTCCGGAATGTGCGCGAAGCGTATCCGAACATCAGTCTCGGAACTGTCTACCGGAATCTCATGCTGCTCCGGGATCTGGGGGAACTTCGCACGATTGAGGTCGGCGACGGGCTCACGCACTTTGATCCGAACACCTGCGAGCACTCCCACTTCGTCTGCTCCACCTGCGGACGCGTGATCGACCTGATGGAAGCGGATGTCCGCGCCATGTGCGGCGGCATCTCCGAATCCTTTCCCGGCCGGATCACAGGCTGCACGGCGGTATTTCACGGAGAGTGTGAGGACTGCTGCGGAGAAAAAGAGAATTCCTGAAACAATCTGCAATTACAACATCACAACACTTTTAAAGAAAGGGGAAAGAAAAATGAAATACGTATGTTCCATCTGTGGTTATGTTTACGACGAAGAGGCGGAAGGCAAGAAGTTCGAAGAACTTCCGGAAGACTGGGCATGCCCCACCTGCAAAGCTCCCAAGTCGAAGTTCAACGCACAGGCAGGTGAGCTCTCCTGGGCTGCCGAGCATGTTGTCGGTGTTGCGCAGGGTGCTCCGGAAGAGATTCTGGAAGGCCTTCGCTCCAACTTCAACGGCGAGTGCTGCGAGGTCGGTATGTACCTTGCGATGAGCCGCGTCGCTTTCCGCGAGGGCTATCCGGAGATCGGCGAATACTGGCGCCGCGCCGCTCTGGAAGAGGCGGATCACGCTTCTCGCTTTGCCGAGCTCCTTGGCGAAGTCCTGACCGACTCCACCAAGAAGAACCTCGAGGTCCGCGTAGCGGCTGAGAACGGTGCAACTGCCGGCAAGGTCGAGCTTGCCAAGAAGGCAAAGGAGCTGGGTCTTGATGCCATCCACGACACCGTCCACGAGATGGCCCGCGACGAGGCAAGACACGGCAAGGCATTCGAAGGCCTTCTGAAGAGATACTTCGGTTAATCCGAACGCATCACGTAACAGAAATTATCATAACGGCGGAGCGCACTCGTGCGGCTCCGCCGTTTTCGTATCACCACGTTCCTATATTTTATAATTGAAATTAAGATAATTCGCCGAGCTCTCTTAGCCTGGCCTTAAGTGCCGCGGCTTCAGCCACAGCAGCATTGGCTCGCTTCTCGGCCGCATCCGCCCGCTCTTTTTCCCGGAGTGTGTTGGCACGCTCCAGCTTGCGGCCAATTGTGATGCCTTTTTTCTCCCCTTCATCCAAGGCTTCCTTTCGGAGATTGGCCAGATGCCATTCTTCATCGTATTCATAAATCGACATGGCTGTTACCTCTGCCTTTTCCCGCCGCAGGAACTCCCTCAGGATTCCCGCCGCGATACATTCTTCAATGACTTCCGGAACTGCCTCCTGGATGCTTTCCCCGCGCCGCGTCCGCTCGCGGATCTTCGAGACAAAGGTGGAATAATCCTGCAGTTCCCTGCACTTCTTCAGCAGCTCCGTGTTATATCCGGGGTTGATGTTGAGCTGGGTGACAATCAGTTCCAGCTGCGGATCATCTGTCTGCACCTCGAATAGCTCAGACAGCTTTAATGTAACCTTTTCCGGCTGCTCTTCCACTCCATTATAAAACACAATGAACTCCGGTGTCGGGATGTGCTGCGGACTGCGCAGATGCAGGTCAGCGTTGTCCGTAATCCGATGCAGCACGTCCGACACATAAAGCAGGTTCCGCAGGGGAAGGTTCGCATTGACGCTCGACTGATGCTCATACAGGACCAGCCTGGACTGAATCACGAAGGAAACATCATTCTTGACCTTCATATAAACAGCGTTATCCAACGTTTCATTGCGAAGGTCATCCGGGTTGCTGTAGTCTGTCCCATGTACTGCATTGTACAGGGACAGGAGAGCGTGCTTGTCAGAAAAAAGCTTCCGGAAAACGGCGTCCTTATGGTTGCGTTTGATGGAGTAACCGGTACCCTTCTTTTGTGCAATTCTAGTTTTGATGTCGATGTCTTTCTTTTTGTAGGCCATCCATTTCCTCCTGCGTATGAGCCGGAGATGCAGCGCGTCGCCGCAGTTCGATCCCGGGAGCAAAAGAACCGAAATGCCGCCGAAGCGTCAGCATCTTCCTGAAATCGGCAGGAAGAATATGCATGAATACATAGCTCCCCGCCTGAACAATATGATTCGTTAAGCGAGGATTCGTGCGGAGATAACCGCGTAAGGAAGTGCCGGTTTACGGCACTGTATAGAAACCTGCTCCCGAAGCCCTTAGAAGCGCACTGGATTTTGCGCTGCCTGCCGGGCTGTTGTCTATAGCATAACACGGAGATGGGGATTCATCCAGAGGATTGCCGGACGATGACTAAAGAGGCTTTTCTCAGCGGACTTGCTTATTTTCTCCCTCCCCGCTATCATAAGCTGATCAATCAAAAAATGTACAATGACTTGCAGTATTACGGAGGGGGATCATTTGTTCCTGTGGATCGCGGCGGCGGTCGTCGCATATTTTATCAAAGGACTGTGCGCGTTTGCCAACACGCTGGTCTTCACGAGCATCTTAAGCTTCAGCACGGCAAATGCCGGCATCTCGCCGATCGACCTGCTGCTGGGCTATCCCTCGAATCTGATCCTGACATGGAAAAACAGGAAAAAGCTCGATCCCAAAGTCTATCTTCCCCTTTCGGCCCTGGTACTGGCGGGCAGTATTCCCGGCGCGCTTCTTCTGAAAAACGTGGATGCGCGGGTCATCAAGCTGGTATTCGGCATTGTGGTGATTCTTCTCGGCGCGGAAATGCTTTCGCGGGAATACAGTAAAAAAAGTATGCGTTCCTCTCGAACCGTACTGGCGGTCATCGGCGTAATGGCAGGCGTGATGTGCGGCCTTTTCGGCGTTGGCGCGCTGCTCGCGGCCTATATCAGCCGCGTTACAACAGGCGGAGATGCGTTCAAGGCGAATATCAGTGCAGTGTTTATCGCGGACAACACCTTCCGCATTATTCTATACAGCACGCTGGGACTGCTTACGCCGGATACGATAAAGACCGCCCTTCTGCTTCTGCCCTTCGCGCTGTCAGGGCTCCTCCTCGGCATGCTGTGCGCAAGTCGTACGGACGAGAGTATCGTCCGCAAGCTTACGTCCGTACTGCTGGTGCTGTCGGGCGTTTCACTTGTTTTGAAAAACCTGTAGGCGCTGCGTTTCTACAAAATGATGAACCTCCACCCCGATATTTCGCATGTCCTGAAGATCACACCAAAAGCATTGTTTGATTTCCGGGACTGATTCTTCCAGGCTTTCACCTCACGGCGCCCGAAAAGTACAAGGCACCCCTACCGTACACTTCCCGCACACCTTTTCCTTCAGTGTCTTTTCGTGCACACGGAGTTTCGTATAGCATTTTTCACGTATAAAAGGGCTCTCGGCGGACAGTGCGCCGATCGGACACCTGCGGATGCAGGCGCCGCATTTTCCGCTGCGTTTATAGATGCAGTTTTCCCGCACAGCCGGTCTGTCAGGCAACACCGGCAGGTCCGTCACGAGGGAGAAGAATCTGCCGCAGGTCCCGTTTAGCGTAATGAGCATGTTGTTGATCCCGAAGGTTCCCAGTCCCGCTGCGTAGGCGATATGACGCTGGGACCAGTTGCTGTAGATCCGGTCCGGACCGAGCGTCCCGATCGTTCCATAGTCCTCCGGAAGTGCTGCGTGGAAGCCCCAGCCCTCGATGACTTCTTTCAGATGACTGTTTAATTCCAGGAACATTGCATTCGTGTCCCCGTATGTCTTTGCCCATAATTCAGACGGGGCATCCCCTTCGATGTTATCCTTCCCGACTTCCTCCTGATATCCCGAGAAATAACTCACGACGATGGTCGCTCCGGGAAGAATGTCCTCCGGCATGTAGTGCGTCGGTGAGATGATCTTTCGCAGACGTCGTATCTCCGGCGCATCTGCATCAGCAAAGCCGATAAGTGGAGATTTCCACTGCGTATCCGTGCCGGTTTTTCTGCGATAGGTCTCATAATAGCTTTCGATTTCCCTGCAAAGTGTTGTCCTGATCTCGTCGGTCTTCTCTGTTGTCGGCAAGGTAAACTGTTTCATCATTTACTGCCTCCGTTCTTCTCATCCGATCAGTGCCTGATAGATCTCCCGCTTCGAGACGCCGCGGTCCTCCGCGGCCTTTTTCATCGCATCCTTGCGCGCAAGCCCCTGCGCCTCATACATGGCGACGTGCTCCTGAACAGTGAGTTTTTCCCAGTCCTCCCGCTCCGCCTGCATGCGCTTTTCGGGATCCGCGCCTTCAATGACCAGTACATACTCCCCGCGCGGTTCCTGCGAATCATAAAAGATAACTGCCTCTCCCAATGTCGTCGGGATTGCCTCCTCGAACTTTTTCGTCAGCTCCCTGCACAGTGTGACCCTGCGCGCCTCCCCGAGCGATACCGAAAGCTCCTTCAGCGTCGCGCGCAAATGGTGCGGTGCTTCGTACAGGACGATCGTCCGTTCTTCTGCGGCAAGTGCCGAAAGGATCCGCGCGCGTTCTTTCTTCTCCGTCGGCAGAAAGCCCTCGAAGCAGAAGCGCCGTGCGGACAGTCCCGACATCGTCAGCGCAGTGATCAGCGCGCAGGCGCCCGGGAGCGAGGTCACCGGGATCCCCTGCTCCATGCACTTTGCGATCAGCACCTCGCCGGGATCGGAGATCACCGGCGTACCCGCATCGGTGACCAGTGCGACATTTTGCCCGGCAAGGAGCTGACGGATGATCTCATCCGCCTTTTCATACCGATTGTGCTCGTGATAGCTTGTCAGAGGTTTTTTGATTCCGAAGTGATTGAGGAGCCGCAGCGTGTTCCGCGTGTCCTCCGCCGCAATCACATCCGCCTGTTCCAGCGCCTCCAGGACACGTGCCGTGATATCGCCCAGATTCCCGATCGGCGTCGCGCAGATATAGAGTGTTCCCCGGCTCGTTGTATAGTCCATGTCTTCCTCCGTAATTCCGTACAATGCTGTATATCCAGCTGCGGAAGTATATGTACCGTATGCGGGCCTTGCCGGACGCCGGTACTTATGCGCCGTCTTTCAGGCGCATTATGTATCCGCTGCGTCCGGCACGGAGCGAAAGCGTCCCGCGAAGGCACATATACTTCCGCAGCTCTGTTCGCAGCATTTACGACGGCCACTCCGGCCCGTAGATCTCATGGATCTCCCGTGAATACACGCCGGGCGCATCGTAGACCACGAGCGGGCTTCCGACGGACAGCTCCGGCCTGCCCCCGCGCACACACCCGAGCAGCACCATGGTCGGCGCGTGGTCCGCAAACGGATATACCAGCCGCATCTTCTTCGGCTCCAGCGCATATTTGCGCAGCGTCCCAAACAGTTCCGGGAGCCGCGACGGCCGGTGCACCAGGTAAAACCATCCGCCGTTTACAAGAAGCGCACCCGCTGCCGCGGCCACGTCGTCAAAGCTGCACAGGATCTCATGCCGCGCGATCGCCTTTGCGTCGCCAGGATTCGTCAGCCCCGCGTTCCGCTTCATGTAGGGCGGATTGGAAGTTATAACGTCAAAAGAAGCAGCCGGAAACAAGCGGGCTGCTTCTCTGATATCGCCTTGTACGATGGAAATCCTTTCATCCAGCGCGTTCATGGCAACGCTTCTTGCCGCCATGTCCGCCATCTCCCGGCTGATCTCCAGTCCGGTCAGGTGTTCCGCGCCCGTCATCGCGGACATCAGGATCGGAATGATCCCCGTGCCCGTGCCGAGATCCAGCACTTTTGCGCCGTCTGCGGCGGCAGCGAAGTGCGAAAGGAGCACGGCGTCGATCCCAAAGCAGAACTTCCGGGGATCCTGAATGATCTTCAGTCCGCCGCGCTGCAGGTCGTCCGCCTTTTCGCCGGGCTTAAGGAACGTTTCTTCCGGCATTCTTCTGCCCCCTGGATCTGCGGCCTTCGCCGTCCGGCTTTTTGCCCTCTCCATCGGACTTTTTCCCTTTTCCTTCGGGCTGGTCTTTTCCCTGCTGGTCCTTGCCGGAGGGTCCGCCGGATCCGTTCGCCGTGCTTTCGCTCTTTTTCTTGCCGCTGCGGCCCTTCTTGCGCTTGCGGATCAGCGTCCACTCGCCCTCGCCGTATTCGTGAAGCTCCTTCTCGTCGTCGACCTCCACCAGGATGCGCACGGTCTGGCGCAGGATATTGACGCTTGCCACCTCACCCCGCAGTCCGTCGTTTCCTTCGACCTCATCGCCGGGCTTGGGCAGCTTTTTGTTCAGCTCCTCGTATATGTCCTCTTCGTTTTTCAGGCAGCACATCAGCCTGCCGCACACGCCGGAGATCTTCGCCGGGTTGAGCGACAGATTCTGCTCCTTCGCCATTTTGATCGACACCGGCACGAAGTCCGACAGGTAGGAGTGGCAGCACAGGGGCCTTCCGCAGATCCCGTAGCCGCCGAGGATCTTCGCCTCATCCCTGACGCCGATCTGGCGCAGCTCGATCCGCGTGCGGAACACGTTTGCGAGGTCCTTGACCAGATCCCGGAAATCCACGCGGCCGTCCGCCGTGAAGTAGAACAGGATCTTGCTGTTGTCAAAGGTATATTCCGCATTGATGAGCTTCATCTCCGGATTGTGCTTCGCGATCTTCTCCAGGCAGATCCGGTAGGCCTCTTTTTCCTTGATGCGGTTCTCCTTTTCCCTGTCGATGTCCTCCTGCGTCGCGACCCGCAGGATGCTCTTTAACTGCTTCGGGATCTTGTCGGTCCCGAGCTCCATGGGATTGGAGATGACCGTGCCGAACTCCACGCCCCGCGCGGTCTCCACGATCACGTGGTCGCCCTTCTTCACGATATTCTCGTCCGGGCTGAAATAGTAGATCTTACCCGCCGTGCGGAAGCGCACGCCGACGATCGTCTTGCGCGCTGTCCCGGGCTGTGGCTCTGTCTCTTCCGCCGTCTCCGGCGCGGAAATTTCCTGCTCTGCGGCAGGCATCTCCGCCTCGAGACCAAATTCCTCCGGCTGCGTCATTTCCATCATTTCCGGCTCTGTTTCCGCCGGGACCTGCTCACTGGCAGCAAGGATGTTTTCTTCCATATCCATTTCGTTATTCCTTATATGCGTCCCGGATGCCGACAAAGAGCATCTCCAGGATCAGTTCCGTGTTTCCGTTTGCCTTCAGCTGCCTCCCGGCCCGCAGGAGAGCTGCAAAGATCTTCTCCAGTCCTGCATAGGAAAGCGCCGCGGCACATTGACTAATATACTTTATTTCTTCGCGGAAAATCAAGGCGGACGCCTCTCCCGTGCGCTTAAGCAGCGCCACATCGCGGTACCACGCCGTCAGGAGGTCGATCACCGTATCCGGGTCGGTCCCCTCTTCCCGAATAAAGGAGAGGAAGGTCATGATATCCGTTCCGGGCACATTCCGCAGGATGCGAAGAAGCGCTTCACAGGATGCCGCGAAGGTCTCGCTGTCCGCACAGGCAAGCGCGCGGCCGATATTTCCGCCGGAAAGAGACGCATAAAGCGGCAGGTAACGCGCGGGAATATCAGCCCGCTCCCGCTGCAGGTACGCTGCGACCTGCTCCGCGGAAAGCGGCCGCATGCGGAGCGTCACGCTCCTGCTCAGGATCGTCGGGAGAAAGGCGGTCACGTCCTCCGCAAGCAGAAGAAGCACCGCGTAGGACGGCGGTTCCTCCAGCGTCTTTAAGAGCGCGTTCTGCGCCTGCACCGTCAGTTTTTCCGCTTCCGGGATCAGATAGACCTTGTGTGCGCTCTCATAGGGAACGACCTGCACATCCTGGCGCAGCGCACGGATCTCCTCCACACCGATGCTCGCCGGTTTCTCATGTGTGATCGTCCGGATATCCGGGTGCGAATCCGAGAGCGCCTTCACACAGGAGGGACATTCGCCGCAAGCCTCCGGCCCGTGCTCCGTCATCCGCACGTCCCGGCACAGCATGGTCTGCGCAAAAGTCCTTGCGAGGAGCTTTTTCCCGCTCCCCCTGTCCCCGCAGAGGATATAGGCGTGGGAAATGCTGCCTGTCCGCAGCGCATTCTGAAGATGCGCTATGACGTTTTCCTGTCCGATGATATCAGAAAACATGAATATAGGCCGCCAGCTCCGCAAGGCACCTGTCCATCTCGCCCTCGCGGTTTTCAAAGCGCTTCGTGATTCCCGCGGCCGCGATCTTCTCCTCGGAGAAATCCTCCTGGTCCGCCAGGAACCGCCGGCACATCTCCTCGTATTTCGGCGTCTTCTGCTTCCTTTCGCGCTGGATGGCGCGCATGAGACGCTCCCCGTCCTCCACTTCGATATACAGCGGGATCACGTTCTCCGCTCCGAAGCGGTCCCGGATCGCGGCGTAGGTCTCCAGCGTCCCGATCATCAGGTAACTCCCGGACGTCAGGTCGATCTGGCCGTCGTCCATGGTGTAGTAATACCACTTCCCGTAGTAGGTGTCATAGACGCGGTACTCGATGACCCTGCCCGCATCCAGTGCCTTCCGGAAGTCCTCCTGCGTCGTAAAGAAGTACTCCCTGCCGTTTTCCTCCTTGTCCCGGATCGGGCGCGTCGTATACATGACGACATGTCTTAGAGAAATGTCGTCCCGTTCCATGAGGCGCGCATAAAGCTTGTCCTTGCCGGACGCGCTTTTCCCGATGATGCAGAACACACGGTTCATGAAAAGGCCTCCGGGTGCGTCTTGAAGTAATGGATCATTTCGGATGTCAGGCTGATGCCGTGCGGATCCGAGACGATGTCTTCGCGCCGGATCCACTTTGCGCTCGCAAGCTCGTGCTCATCCATTGTGATGTCGCGGCTTCCCTTTACGTTGCAGTAAAAGCCCATTAAAAGGTCCAGCTCGAATCCCCAGGGCTGGCTCTTGTAATACCGGATGTTCTCGACCTCCAGGCCGACCTCCTCCATGACTTCCCGCGCGACGGTCTCCTCAGCTGTCTCGCCGATCTCGCAAAAGCCTGCGATCAGTGCATTGCCTTTTGTCTCCCGCGCCGCGTATTTCGTCATCACGATCCTGTCGCCGTCCGTGAGTCCGATAATGACCGCGGGATTGATGCGCGGGTAGACAATGTTGCCGCATTCGGGACACTGCATCGCGCGTTCCTTAAGGCTGTGCCGCATCGGCTTTCCGCAGCGCCCGCAGAAGGAGTTGTCGCGGTACCACACATACAGGTGATAGCCGGTCTCGCCGGCAAAGCAGATCTCCTGCGGGTATCCCGACCGGAGCTTTAAGAGCTTCTCAAACCGGAACCCGGGCAGCATCTCGTCCTGCTCCGGCACAAAGGAAGCCGTCTCGCCGCGATACAGGAAATATCTGTTGTCGTCGATCGAAAACAGGTATCGCAGGTC
>CACZQP010000104.1 GCA_902783385.1 uncultured Lachnospiraceae bacterium
CCTTCGAGGAGATCGAAGCCCTTACCTTTACGTCATCGATCCGCAACTGCGGACAGTGCACCAATAACTGCCGCCTCACGGTCAACCGCTTCAGCGGCGGACGCGAATTCATCTCCGGAAACCGGTGCGAGCGCGGCCTTGGACGCGAGATCAAAAAGAGCGACATCCCGAACCTGTTCAAATACAAGCTCGGCAGGACGTTCGGTTACCGGCCGCTCTCCCGCGACGAGGCAAAGCGGGGCACCGTGGGGATCCCGCGCGTCCTCAACATGTACGAGGACTACCCGTTCTGGTTCACGTTCTTTACCGCGCTGGGTTACCGGGTCGTGCTCTCTCCCCTGTCGTCGCACAGGATCTATGAGCTGGGCATCGAATCCATCCCGAGCGAATCCGAATGCTATCCCGCAAAGATCGTGCACGGGCACATCGGGCACCTGATGCAGCAGGATATCGACTTCATCTTCTATCCCTCGCTGTTCTATGAGCGGAAGGAATCGGAGGGTGCGGAGAATCACTACAACTGCCCGATCGTCACCTCCTACCCGGAAAACATCCGGAACAACGTTGAAGAAATCACGGAGGGCCGGGTAAAATTCCGCAATCCCTTCCTTGCCTTCACGAGCTTAAAGACCGTGACCGACGGACTCATCGCCGCATTCCCCGAGATCGGCGCGTCGGAGATCGCCTCGGCCGCACAGCGCGGATGGGACGAGCTCCTGAAGGCGCGCGCGGATATCCGCAGCGAGGGGGAGCGCACGCTTCGGTATATGGAGGAACACGGCGTCAAGGGCATCGTCCTTGCCGGCCGCCCCTACCACATTGATCCCGAGATCAACCACGGCATCCCGGAGATGATCGCCTCCTACGGGATCGCCGTTCTGACGGAGGACTCCGTGGCACACCTCGGCAGTGTGGAGAGACCGCTCACCGCGCTCGATCAGTGGATGTACCACTCGCGCCTGTACGCGGCGGCTTCCTTCGTCAGCACGAGAGACGACCTGGACCTGATCCAGCTCAACTCCTTCGGCTGCGGGCTGGATGCGATCACGACGGACCAGGTGAGCGATATCCTGACCGCCGCAGACAAGATCTATACCTGCCTGAAGATCGACGAAGTCAACAACCTCGGTTCCGCGCGCATCCGCGTCCGCTCGCTCATCGCGGCGATCCGGATCCGCGACATGAAGAACAAGAAATGTGTGCAGGGGTCCGCCGTGATGCCGCGCGTCCGGTTTACGGAAGAGATGCGGAAGAACTACACGATCCTCTGTCCGCAGATGTCGCCGATCCACTTCAATCTCCTGCAGCCGGCGTTAAATGCCTGCGGATACAATATCCGCGTGCTCCCGAACGACAACCGTCAGGCCGTGGAGGTCGGACTGAAATACGTCAACAACGACGCCTGCTATCCCTCGCTCTTTGTTGTCGGGCAGATCATGGAAGCTCTCGAGTCCGGACAGTATGACCCGGACCGCACCGCCGTCATCATGTCCCAGACCGGCGGCGGATGCAGGGCATCCAACTATATGGGCTTTATCCGCCGCGCTTTGAAAAAGGCGGGGATGGAACAGATCCCCGTGATCTCCGTCAACATGTCCGGCCTTGAAGAAAACCCCGGCTTTAAGATCGGCATAAAGGAACTCTCCCGCGCCGCTGCGGCAGTCATTTTCGGAGATGTGCTCATGCGGTGTATCTACCGCATGCGCCCCTACGAGATCGAACCCGGCTCCGTGGATGCACTGCATCAGAAATGGGAAAGGAAATGTATTGATTTCCTGAGCAGAATGCGGGGGATTCCCTACCGGCGCGTGCGCGCCATGTGCACGGAGATGATCCGCGACTTTGACGCCATCCCGGTGCGCGAGGAAAGAAAACCGCGCGTCGGCATCGTCGGCGAGATCCTCGTGAAATTTGCCCCCGCGGCAAACAACCACCTGGTAGAGCTTCTCGAGAGAGAAGGCGCCGAGGCGACAGTTCCGGACCTGATGGGCTTTATGCTCTACGCCTTCTACAACCAGATCTACAAGGCGAAGCACCTGGGCACCAGCAAAAAGACAGCGCTCCTGTGCCGCGTCGGGATCCATGCGGTCGAGCGCATGCTGAAACCGGTCTACGAGGCCTACGAAAAGAGCCGTCACTTCGACGCGCCCAAGAGCATCTACAGACTTGTGGACTACGCGAAGCCCATCGTCTCGATCGGAAACCAGACCGGAGAAGGGTGGTTTTTGACGGGCGAAATGGTGGAACTCATTCAGGACGGCGTGGCAAACATCGTATGCATCCAGCCGTTCGGATGCCTCCCCAACCATATCGTCGGCAAGGGCGTCATCAAGAAGATCCGAAGACTCTATCCGCAGGCAAACATCGCCGCCATCGACTATGACCCGGGCGCGAGCGAAGTCAACCAGCTCAACCGGATCAAACTCATGCTCTCCACCGCAAAAAGCAGGTAAATTCGAAGAGGGTATTCATCATGTTTCGATGGATACCCTCTCCTAGTGATTCTTGTCCAATGGACTACCCTCCAGGTGTCGCTATCTTCCCATATGGTTTGTACTTTGTGTACACGGACGCCG
>CACZQP010000105.1 GCA_902783385.1 uncultured Lachnospiraceae bacterium
TATTCAACGGCTGTTGGCCAGATCCAGTCAGTCGCATCTTTGATCCTGCTGGTTATTGCGAATTTTATCTCTAAAAAAGTCACGGAAACTTCGATCTTCTGAGCGGGGAGGAGCAGATATGAAAAAGCAGAGAAAAATGCGGCTGAGCTCAGAAGACCATGTGGTCAATACCATATCAAATATTTTTGTGATCGTGACCATGGTGGCGACCCTGTATCCGATGTGGTATTGCCTGATCATAGCGCTGAACGATAATTTTGACTCGATCAGAGGCGGTATTTATCTGTGGCCGCGTGTGCCGACGTTCGATAATATCCGGACGGTCGTGCAGAACAAAGGCTTTCTGACGGCGTTTATTGTTACGGTCAGCCGGACGGTGGTAGGCACAGTCTTTTCGGTTTCGAGCCTTATGATGGCTTCGTATGCCCTGAGCAAGAAAAAACTGTATTTCCGCAATTTCTATAAAGGGCTTCTCATTTTTGCCTCTTACGTCGGCGGCGGAACGATACCATACTATCTGACGCTGCGTAACATTCATTTGCTGAATACCTTCTGGGTTTATGTACTGCCAAGCTTCGGGATCGGGTTTTTCAATGTCATGCTGGTACAGGCCTTCATGCGTCAGCTGCCGGAGGCACTCGAGGAATCGGCGATCATCGACGGTTGCGGTTATTTTAAGTCTTTTCTGCAGGTCGTAATGCCGCTGTGTACGCCGATCATTGCGACGATGGCGCTGTTTGCGGCGGTAGGGCACTGGAATGACTGGTTTTCCACGAACTACTATACCACAAGTCCGGATCTGGTCACGCTTGCGGCGTACCTGCAGCGCCTGATCGCGCAGGAAGAGGGCAAACTGAGGAATGTCGCGGATCTGTCTTACGGCGTGGATAAAAACATGCTCGCAACCAAGTATCTTCGCTATGCGGCTTTGGTGGTCACCATCACGCCGATCCTGGCAGTTTATCCGTTCTGCCAGAAATATTTTGTCAAAGGAATGCTGATCGGGTCGGTCAAAGCCTGATTTTGAGCAATTACGGATGAAAGGAGGGCAGCCTGTTTTTCCTATTGCTTGTTAACAATATGAAAGTTGAAAGGAGAGTATTTATGAAAAAGTTTCTGGCACTTTTACTTGCACTGACTTTGGCGCTGGGCGTATCGAACGCGTTCGCCTTTGAATGGCTGCTGACCTATGATGAGAGCCAGTATGACTGGCTGCTTGATACCAGTCCGGTCACACTGGAGATACGCACCTCAGACACGTCGGTCTACGATGATGAAAGCTGCAAATCCATTAAAACGCTGGCGGACGCGACGGGTGTTACCATCAAGCGTACGTCGACAGGCGATAATGATGGAACAGGCCTGACCCTTGCGCTTGCCGCCAATGAACTGCCGGATATCATTGTCACGGAAGCGAGCGCCGATTTTCTCAATAATTTCATGGCGCAGGCGATCGCAACGGATTCGATCTGGGCGCTGGATGATCTGATCGAGCTTTATGCCCCTCACTTCAAAGAACTGGTGGATCCGGAACAGTTCACTGAGTACCAGTGGGAGGACGGAAAAACCTATAAGTTTGTCAACGCCATTACGAGTGCGCGGTACCTTGAGGCCAGAGCACTTTCGGGCAGCGTTGGCACACCGGCTGCCAACCTGATTCGACAGGACTGGTACGACGAGATCGGCCGTCCGGAAATGACGACCCCCGAAACATTCATCGATGCTTTGCTCAAGATCAAGGCAAATCATCCTGACTGCTATGCCTGGGTAGGACCTACCGATAACTGGTCTTCTCCTTATTCCCAGTATGATGCCTGGTTTGGCAGGCCCCCGTATTTTATGGATGAGAACAAGCAGGTACATGACAATGCCTTTACACCCGAAGCCAGGGAAGCAGCAATGTTTACCAACCGTCTGTACCGTGAAGGTCTGCTCACCAAGGAAGACATTCTGGATTCCTTCGACGTTCAGGCAAATGTTTTCGCCGGAAAAATCGCGTGCTACAAATGGAATACGGCTGAAGACGGTAAAAAGGTCGACGGTGTTGATACATGCTACAATGTCATAAGACCGTTTGATTCCTTTAAGACCTATTCAACTTCCAGCATCGGCGGGGGCTGGAAAGCGATCATGATCTCCAAAAACTGCAAGTATCCGGACCGTGCGATCCGCCTGCTTGAATTCATGACCAGCCAGGAAGGCTCCAGAGTGCTCTATTGGGGCATCGAAGGTCCCAAACCGGAAGACGGCGGCGCCTTTAATGAAGACGATTACGCTGCCGGTCCGCATTATTTCATCAACGATGAAGGCCGTCCGACCTTCTATCCCGGTTATATCGCTGCTCAGAACGCTGACTGGGACGGATCGCATAAAAAGGCCGGTTTACATGAACTCTGGTATGGTGAGAATTCGCTCTACAACAATATGGTAAACTGGGATACTTCAAGCGACTTTGAGAAGCTTAAGTCAGATTATTATGGCGGAAAAGTATCTATCCCGATGTCGCAGTTCTCAATAAAGGTTCCGGACTCGGATGAGGAGCTGCAGGAGATCAGGAGCAGGATCAACCAGATCAAAAAGAATTATGTTGCAAGCGTCGTTTACGCGGAGACCGAAGAGGAAGCGAGCGCGCAGTTTGACGCGATGCTCAACGAGATCACGAACGCGGGCGAAAGCAAGCTTTCTGAGTGCTATACCCAGCAGTATCTTGCCAATTGCGAGAAGCTTGGCATCGAACCGTGATGTCCGGCCAGGACAGTTTCCTGATAAGTCTTTGTTATGTTGGCTTGAAATCTGAATCAATGACAAATCTGTCCGCAGCCCGGTAACGGGCTGCGGACAGACTCAAAATACGGAAGTAATATTATTGTTTAAGCGCCGCATTTGCAGGAAAGAAGCGCACTGTATTGAATTAACCGGCAGCAGCACCTGAACGGGCGCAGCAGGAAGGCCAGTGAAGGAATATCTTTTAGGGAGGTCTTGATTCATGGCTTATACGTTCAATTATGACTATTCCAAAACGCTATGGATGAAGCTCTATCTCGCTGATCCCGATTTTCAGAATAACCGTTCCACAGTATACGTCAGCTTTGAACAGGCGCTGGATATCGTCAAAGCCGTTGATCATATTACCCAGGGCATTCAGAAGATCGTTTATCTTGTCGGCTGGCAGTGTCTGGGGCACGACGATTGCTATCCGGAAATGGATAAGGTGAATGACTGGCTGAAAAGAGACTGTGACGCAACGGGCAGGGACAGCCTTCTGTGGCTGATCAAGGAAGCAAAGAAATACCATACCGTGATCAGCTTCCATGGCAATGTGGCGGATGAATACAGCGCCAACGCCAGTCATGAGGAATTTGTCAGGACCAATTCCGTCTGCAACGATAAGGATGGCAGACCGGCTGTGATCGAGATCTTTAACGGCCGCGACGCATATAAAACATCTTATAAACAATTCTGGGAAAGCGGCCTGTTCAAAAAGCTGTTTGACCGCTTCTGCGAAGCGGTACCGGTACGGGAGGCAGGCACGGTACACCTGGATAATTTCTGCATTGCCGAAAGCCTGAATCCGGCGACCTATGCCGAGGAACAGGATGAGGCCAGAAACAAGATGCTGGACTATATCCACAGTCTCGGTATCGATGTGACGAGCGAATACACCTATCGCGAGGCGCACTTCAGGGCTGAATCTCCAAACCATCCCATACGTAAGCTTTATGCATCCGGAGGCGAGCAGCTTACGGAATGCAGCTGGGCAGATATCCCCATGCGCACGCTTGGCAGGATCCCGGCCACCTGGTGGACCAGCGCTATGACCATGCAGGAATGTATCGATATTCCGCCATCTTTGTACAGCGGCCATCTGAATGAAAAGGGCCAGCTTGAAGTCTTCTACGGAGACATGCATGGAGAGGATATCTGGCGCAAATACGGTAACGATCCCGCATCCTGGGCGCCGGCGTTCATCAGGGAATTTTGCCTGCTTCAGGTGCCCTATTTTTACCTGAACAGGTATCGCCGCCTGCGTTACACGGAGGACCCGGCGGCAGCGCCTGAAGACAGGTATACCGTTTATTTTTCTGAGGAAGTCGTTTCCCGCGCTTCGGACCGTTCAATCACGAAAAACGGGATCGAACTGAAACGGGGCGGTGACGTCATTCTTCCTCTTACGGACGATAACGAAACCTTTATTGCATATTCGGAGAACGGCAAAGCAGGCTTGTGGAATGTGCCGGACGCATCCTTCAGGCATGCCGACGTGTATGAGATCTCCGCTGACGGAAATCATTTTATCGGTTCGGTGAACGTGACCGGCAGTCAGATCAGCCTGGACCTGAAGCCCGGACAGGCGGTCGCGCTGAAGGCTGCCAAAGAGCAGAATCTATAATAACGTGAAAGGAAAAAAACAGATGAAGCGCTTTGCGCCGCGCCTGTGCCGTACGCAGGAGATGATCGAGGATACTGACAGCATCCTTCTGTATCTGCCGCTGGTTCTTGGAGAATTGCTGCCCCGGGATATCGCGGATATCATGATCAATGACCTGAAAGCCCGCAATCTGACTGCCTATGGCCTTGCGACCGAAAGCCCCTTAAGTCCCAAATACGATCCTGACGGGTACTGGCGCGGTCCCATCTGGGCGCCTACGACCTATCTGATCGCGGACGGCCTCAGACGTATGGGACGCTTTGACGACGCGCGTCAGATCGCCATGCGCTTCTGCGATATGTGCGCAGAGACAGCTCACGGTTTTTATGAGAACTTTGACGCCTTGACAGGCAAAGGTCTCAGAACGCCCGGCTATACCTGGACGGCGAGCGCTTTCCTTTGCATGGTCTGGGATTTTTGCCCGGAAGCATGATTGACAAACAAATTGCTTGACAAAACTCAGGATAACCTTTCAGGACGTGAACGCACTGATGCGTCAGTTCGTGCAGACGCGCAACCTGATGAAACAGATGATGGGAAATAAAAAAAGCCGTGATCAGGCAGATGCGATATTGAGGAGCATACTGATCTATGAAAAACGCCTTGCCGCCTAAACAATTTTTTACTTTGGCAGACCTTACTGCTTTGGGGCTGACGCATTCCAACATCAGTCGCCTGCTGAAGAACGGAACGCTGGTCCACTATAACAGCAGACTGTTCAGGAATACGGCATTTCAGCAGGATTCCGATGCTGCGCCGGTCGCGCCGCTTGCGGCACCGCCTTTTACGCTTGGCATGTGTCCGGTCATGATGTTAGATCTGGACGGTACAAGGCGCTCTGTCGTGCACTATGTTATGCCGGAGCAGCCGGATGCACTTCAGCTGGTCCAGATCGGCGTTCAGACAACGGAACCGGGCTATTCCTTTGGACCTACGGTGCGAGATTATGAGACTTCTCATTTTGTCCTCGAAGGGTGTGGTAAGGTAACGATCAACGGAGAAAGCTTTCCTGCGAAAGCGGGCCAGATCTTTCATTTATCTGCCGGCAATATGATGAGCTATGAAAGCGACAGGGAAAAACCATGGCGTTATATGTGGATCGGGTTTTACGGCGCCTGGAGCAGTCAGCTGCTATCAGGCATCGGTCTTGGAAAAGAAAGGGTGCTCTCTGATATCATGGATATGGAAGCTGTGGAAGAACTGTTTGAGCAGCTCCCGCAGGCGATGAGCCGCGATGTTTCCTATATCAGCATGATGCCTTTTTTCTGGCGGATCGTTCAGGAATTGATGAAGGGCAGAGGCTATGCGCCTAACCGGATCCGAAAAACGTCGGACTGGAAAAAGAATGATTCTGACGGCCGGGTCGCAGAAGTGCTGGCACGTATCGAACGGGATTATATGAACGAGCTTTCCGTAACCCGGTTGGCTGAAGAAATGGATATGAGCCGTGCTTGGCTCAGCCGCTGCTTTAAGAAAACGACCGGGAAGACGATCGTTGAATATATAACCGATCTTCGCATCAGCCACGCGAAAGACCTGTTATTGCAAACGCCATATTCGATCGGTGAGATCGCTTTTGCCTGCGGTTACCGGGATGTGCTGTTTTTCTCACGTGTGTTCCGCAAAAAGACAGGTCTTTCTCCCAGACAGTGGCGCAATGGCGGCTACCGAAATGAGAAGGAGTAAGCAACAGACAGATACTAAGCCCATGGAGCCCGAATGACGATATGTTGAGGAGGAGAGACTTATGGCGCTAAGAACACAGAATGATCTGACGCTTCATTCCAGTGACCGGGACCTCGAGAGGGGCTTCGACCTTCTGAAGCGAGAGGCGCTTCAATACGTCTTCGAGGGTTATCCCGTGGGGGACTATTACGAGGCGGCCCTGCCGACGCGGAATGCCTTCTGCATGAGGGATGTATCACACCAATGCATGGGCGCGCAGGCGCTGGGCCTGGGGAAACACAACTACAACATGTTCCTGAAGTTCGCCCAGGGGCTGAGTGAGAAGCGCGACTTCTGCTCGTACTGGGAGATCGACCGCTACGACCGGCCCGCCCCCATAGACTATGACTCTGACGCCGATTTCTTTTACACCCTGCCAGCGAACTTCGACGTCGTGGACGCCATATACCGCATGTGGCGCTGGTCGGGCGATGACAGGTACCTGTGGAACGACGATATAACGCGCTTCTGCGCGATGAGCATGGAGGACTATGTCTCCCGCTGGGACCGCGACGGCGACGGCATCCCCGACAGTGTGCCCGCGGAGGGGCGCAGAGGCCTTCCGTCCTATGATGAGGGGCCGGCCTCCGTGGGAAAACTGCGGGTCGGCACGGATCTTGTGATGATCATGGCCCAGGCGTATCTGAGTTATTCGGAGATGTGCCGTGTAAAAGGTCTGGAGGAATACGCGCACATCTACCGCAGGCGGTAGAAGGCCCTGATGGCCGACTTCCGCAGCCGCTGGTTCAACCCCAAGAAGGGGCTGGCCTTTGGTATGGATCTGGAGGGGAACATCCTGTTTCTGGAGCACGATTTCTGGCGCAATAAGGAGCTCATCTACCGCGGGATGGGGACTGCCGAAGAGGCGGCGCCGATTCTCGACATGCTGGAAAGAGATCCCGGGAACAACCAGACCATCGAGATGTTCAGCCACATTCCGGAACCGATGTGGCGCTATGGCCGCGAGGACGGCGCGCTCCGGGCGCTGCGGCGTGCGATGGATAAGACACTTCCCCGGCGCGAGTATCCCGAGGCAAGCTATGCGGCGATAGGCGCAATCGTTAGCGGGCTCATGGGCGTAAGGCCCGATGCGGAGTTTGGCCGAGTAAGCACGCTGTCGGGACTGTCGGACGTAGAATGGGCAGCGCTTGGACACATATGCGTCCTCGACGGGCGCGTGTCCGTGGAGCACACGGGCCACCGTTGCACCGAGCTGACCAACGAATGTGATCACTCCATTACCTGGCGCGCCTGCTTCAAAGGCAAGGGGCAGATCACCATCAACGGTCAGGCTGCCGAAACGAAGACGGAGTGTGATCCCCTGAATTGTCAACCGTTCAACTTTGCCGATGTGACAGTCGAACCGGGAGAGACCGTATTGGCGCAAATCGAGTGAGATACTTAAGGACTGTTGCGCGAAGACCCGACAAAAAAACGGAGAAGTTCGAGAGAACAACTCCGTTTTTTGCCACTGTATAATGCAACTGCTGGTTGTAGCATCTAAAACCAGTATAAAATCTTGATCCTTGGTATGATATCCTCATCGACTTGATCAGTTCCATAGTATGACGATGGGAACAGAATCATCGAAACCATTCTTTACTCCTCCGACCAGCATTCATGTTTGGCGCTACCATCCCGATATGTCTCCTCATACGGCACCGGCCGTTCCTCTTCCGGGTCCGGAATGTCGTCAGCCCATTCTGCGGCTTTTTGCTCTGTCCTTGGATCGATCATCTGTCATCAGTCCTCCCATTATAGGTCTACAAGGAAAATAGAAATATTGATCCTGGTGTACCATTCCCCGGGTTTGATTTCAGCGATTTTTGCCTTCAGCATTTTTCCGGCATCCATCAGTCTGGAAAACACAATATTATCCTTCTCAGGAACATAGCCCAGTTTTCTCTTTTCAGCGTTCAGTACAAGAATTGCCTTCTTATCGAACGGATTATCCTCCCGCTGGAGAATCAGCTCATCACCGACTTTTATGGTCTCCAGAACAGACTTGTCTTCCAGATGCGTAATCCCTGCAATGTAGGTATCAA
>CACZQP010000106.1 GCA_902783385.1 uncultured Lachnospiraceae bacterium
AAAGGCCCCGGGGGACGTTCCCCGGGGCCCGCATCCGGCTGCAGCGTCAGCCGAATTCCATGTTGATGTGCTTGATCTCGGTGTACTTGATAAAGCCGTCCACGCCTGCGGCGCGGTCCAGCCCGCTCTCCTTGTAGCCGCCCGTCTCGCACTCCGGCGCAAAGCCCGTGTAGTGGTTGACCCAGACATTTCCTGATTTCAGTTTTCTGGAGACGCGCATGACGCGGTTAAAGTCTGTGCTCCAGAGACCGGCGCAGAGGCCGAACTTCGTGCCGTTGGCAAGCGCAATGGCCTCCTCCTCCGTTTTAAAGGTCTGCACGACCAGCACCGGGCCGAAGATCTCCTCCTGCACGATCGGGGAATCCGCCGGGGGATTCAAGAAGATCGTCGGCGCGATGTAGAAGCCCTTGTCGCATCCGTTCTCCATATACCGGTATCCGCCGGTCAGGAGCTTTGCACAGGATTTTCCGATCTCGATATAGTTCAGGATCTTGTTCATCTGGCTCTCGTTGTCCACGGGGCCCATCGTTGTCTCGGGGTCCAGGCAATAGCCGGGCCTGATACTCTCCGCCCGCTCCACAAGCTTTTCAAGAAACCGGTCGGCGATCGCCTCGTCGAGCACGAGTCTCGAAGCTGCAGTGCAGGTCTGGCCCGCATTGGAGAAGATCGCATTCGCGCACCACGTGAGTGCCTTGTCGAAGTCACAGTCTGCAAAGACGACATTGGGGGACTTCCCGCCCAGCTCGAGCGATACCTTCTTCATCGTGCCCGCCGCGCGGCGCATGATATCCTTGCCCGTTTCGAGTCCTCCGGTCATCGTGATCATGTCGATCCCGGGATGCTCGGAGAAGATCCGGCCGATCTCACCGCCCGGACCCGTGATGGTATTGATCACACCCCTCGGCAGCTCCGGCACATTGTCTGTCAGAAGCTTTATCACCGCAAGGCTGCAGCCGGAGGTCTGCGTCGCGGGCTTGACGATCAGCGTGTTGCCCGCTGCCAGCGCGGGGATCGAATCGCGGACCATCAGCGTCACCGGATAGTTCCATGGCTCGATACCGACGATCACACCGCAGGGTTCGCGGTTCATCATGGACAGGCGGTTCTTTGCCACAGTCGATGTCGAGCCGTAGAGCGTACGCGCAGATGACGCCGCATACTTCATATAATTGATGGCATTGCCGATCTCGATCCGGGACTCCGCAAGCGGCTTTCCGGACTCCAGGGACAGGATCTCGCACAGATGCGCAAAATCCTCCTGCATGAGCGTTGCCCACTTCATCAGGATGTCCGAACGGAGCCTCGGATTGAAAGCCCAGTCCTCCTCCTCGAACGCTCTTCTTGCGGAGGCGACCGCAAGGTCGATATCACGTCCGTCCGAGCAGGCAAGGCTCGTTACCGGCTCGCCGTCGCAGGGACAGCAGACCGTCGTCTTCTTCCCGCTTACCGCATCCTGCCATTTTCCGTCAATATAGTTCTGAAACTCCCCTACGCGCATAATGCCTCCCGTTCGGAATCCTGTGTTCTCTTACGTTTCCAATCATTTTATCATATCATACTGCCAAAGCGGCAGATCACAAAATGTCCGCGGCGTCAATTCCGCTCTTTACCAAAAAAGAAGAAGTGCCCTTTCGGACACTTCTTCTGTCATTCTTGTTGCGATGAGTGCAGCACCGCGGAAGTCAATGATTATGCATTAGCCTTCTCTGCAGCAAGCGCCGCTTCCGGATCATAGCCGGGCTCCCAGACTGCCGTGTTGAGGACGCCCTCACTCCGGCAGACAGAAGTCGTGCAGACCATATCGCCGCAGATGTTGACCGTCGTAAGACCTACGTCGATCAGGACATAGCTGGCAAGGATGAGGCCGAACGCGTCGGTCGGCAGACCGAACTGGCCCAGGATCATCAGGATGAAGATGGAAGCGCCTGCCGGGATGCCTGCCGCGCCGATCGACATGACCAGTGCAAGAAGCACGACCATGATGAGTTCAGTAGGTGTAAATTTCATTCCGTAAATCTGTGCGGTGAACAGAAGGCAGATCGGGATATTCAGGCCGGCGCCGTCCTGGTTGACGGTGGAACCCAGAGGGAAGGAGAAGCCGCCGATCCTGCGCGGAACGCCCATGTGAGACTCGGAGAGCTCGATCTCCAGCGGGCAGGTCGCGGAAGAGGAAGTCGTTGTGAATGCCATGATCAGGACGGACTTCACGCGGTTGACGAACTTGAAGATATTGATCTTGCCCATGATCGCAAGAAGGATGCCGTAGACGACGAACATCTGCGTCAGCATCGCAGCATACTCAGTGACGAGGAACTTGCCGAGCGGCAGAATCACGGAGAGGCCGTTTGCGCCCGCCAGGTTTGCCATCAGTGCGAAGACACCGATCGGAGCGTACTTCAGGCAGATGCGGATCATCTTCAGGATTGCTTCATTCAGGGAAACAAGCACATCGATGAGCGGCTTCTTGGTCTCTTCGCCGGTCAGCGAAATCGCAATACCGAAGAGGATTGCGAAGAAGATGATGCTCATCAGGTTTGCCTTTGCCAGCGCGTCAATGATATTTGTCGGAATGATGTTGACCAGCGTGCTGACAATGTCCGGGATCTCCTTCTCGACTGCGCCGTTGGTCGCCTGGGAGAAGCCGATGCCGGGCCTTATCACGGACGCCCAGAAAATGCCGTTGACGGCAGCAAGCGCGGACGTGATGCAGTAGAACACGAAGATCTTGATGCCGATGCGGCCGAACTGCTTCAGGTCAGAGACCTGTGCGACCGAGAGCGTGATCGACACGAAGATGATCGGAACCATGATCATTTTCAGCAGGTTGACAAAAATCGTACCGAAGGGCTTCACCCATGCGATGCCGGGGCCTACGATTGCGCCGACGATCAGACCGAGGATCATGCCGATCAGCATCTGTGCCGATAAACCGATTCCTTTTTTCTTTCCTTCCATAATTACCCCCTTTTGATTACCTTATTGATGCTGCGCGTGTCTGCATCCGCGCGCCGCATGAATGCACGATTACAGGTTCTCCAGGAATGCCTTGATGCGCTTTGCGCCCTCGCGGAGGTTCTCCTCGCTGTTTGCAAAGCTGATGCGGATATTGTTGTCGCCCGTCTGGTCAAACGCCGTGCCGTAAACCGTTGCAACGCCGGTCTCTTCCAGAAGCTTGAACACAAGGTCATAGCTCTTCATGCCGAACTTCGAGATATTCGGGTACATGTAGAACGTGCCGTCCGGGACACGGAGCGTGACGCCGTCGATCCCGCGGAGAAGCTCTGCGAAGATATCTCTTCTGTGCTGGTACTCCTGCCGCATCGCCTCGACTTCCTTATCGCTGTTGACCAGCGCTTCCACCGCACCCGCCTGGACGAATTCCGGAAGGCAGGTCGTCGCGTACTGGTGAACCTTGAGCATCGGCATGATCAGGTTTTCGTCAGCGACGACATAGCCCAGTCTCCAGCCGGTCATCGCATAGGCCTTGGAGAAGCCGTTGATGGTTACGGTGCGCTCCGCCATGCCCGGGAGGGACGCGATGGAGATGTGTTTTGCGTCGCCGTAGATCAGCTTCTCATAGACTTCGTCGGAAACCACGATGAAGTTCTTCTCGATCGCGAGCTTCGCGATCTCCTCGAGGAGCTCCTTCGGGTAGACGGCGCCGGTCGGGTTCGTCGGGGAGTTGAGGAGCAGGATCTTTGTCTTGTCCGTTACTGCCGCGCGGATGTCATCCATGTCGGGCAGCCAGTTGTTCTCCTCGCGCGCGCGAACGATCACAGGTGTGCAGCCCGCCATCTTCGTCAGCTGGATATAGTTGATGAAGGTGGGCTCAATGATGATCATCTCTTCGCCCGGATCCATCAGGCCGAGCGTGGAGACCATCAGCGCCTCTGCGCAGCCCTCTACAACGATGATATTCTTCGCGGGATCCGCGATGATCCCGTTGTCCTTTTTCAGTTTGTCGGAGAGTGCCTTGCGCAGCGCCATCGTGCCGCGGTTCGGCGTGTAGTGCGTCTCCTTGTTCTGCAGGGACCTGATCGCTGCATCAATGATCTGCTGCGGTGTCGCGAAATCCGGCTCTCCGACCTGGAGCTTGATCACGGATTTGCCCTTCGCGGCCATCTCTCCTGCCAGCTCGCCGATCTGCCTGATCTTGGAGAGCTGGATCTCATCCATGTGATTGCTGAACTGCAATTTTGGTTCCTCCTTCTGCGCTTTGCGTCTGTATTCTGCGGACAAAAAGTCCGCTCTGTTACTTATTAATAGATTATTGTCTTTTTGTCCTGCAAAGTAAATGACTTTTCTTCTTTCAGGACGCCAAAAACTGGCTTTTGTTCTACACCCAAACTGCGGCGCAAAAAAAGCGGCTGCCCGAAAGGGACAGCCGCCTCGTATTTGAATCAGTTATTTTCCGAAAGCTGTTTCTTACTTCATGCTGCGCGTGCCGTAGGAGACGCTTGCGGACAGATCGTTGACGCTCTTCTGCAGCTCTTCGATCGTCTGGTTGATCGCGTCGACATCGATGCTGTTTGTGACGTTGTTCACGCTCTGGTTGATGGAGTCAGCCGTGCCGCGAACTGCCTGATCCAGCGAGGAGACCGCGCCGTTGACGCCCTCGGCGACCGCATTGACTTCGTTGACAACTGTCTGCAGCTCCGTGATGGTCTTGTTCAGCGCATCGACATCCAGCGTGTTGATCGTATCATTGACAGAAGTCGTTGCGTCGACGACCGCCTTGTTGATCGCCTGCATATCGATCGCATTGATCGTGTCATTCACGGAAGCCGTTGCGTCGACCACCGCCTGATTGATGGAGTTGACATCCACTGCGTTGATCTGGCTGTTGGTATCCGCAACCACCTTGTTGATGGCGGCAACGTCAACCGCGTTCACAGCAGCATTCAGATCCGTGACGGTCTTGTTCGCGTCCGTAACGGTCTTGCTGACATCGCCCATGATGCCTTCGATCTGGCCGGTCGTGGTGTTGATCGCCTCGTTGACGACTGCGACTGTGCTGTCGACGCTCTTCACCGCGTTGCCGACATCGCCCATCATCGCATCGAGCTGTGCCGTAACGCCGGACGTGGAGCGGACCGTGTTGTTGATCGCATCAAAGTCGATCTCGGAGATCTGCGCCAGAGTCTTGTTGATGCTCTCCGCATTGTCGACAACGACTGCCTCTACGCTCGTGACCGCATTGTTGATGCTGTCGACGGAAGCGCCGAGTGTGCCGACCTGATCGCTGACGTTGCGGACAAGGCCTTCCACTTCCGTGAAGGTATCATTGACGCCGGTGCCGACATTCATCACGACGCCGTTCAGCTCCTGCACCGTGCCGTCGGCGGACTTGACCAGCGCATTCACATCGTTGACCGTCGTTGCGAGGCCGGCGACTGTGTTGTTCAGGTTCCCGACAATGCCGAGTACCGGAGGGATGACCATGAAGCATACCGCTGCAAGAACAGCAAGACCGAGAATCCTCGCAATTGCAGAAATCCGGTTGCTGCCGGAGTTTTTCTTTTCCGCTGCCGCAATCTCATTCAGAGAAGCGGTAATGTTGTCCAGCTTCGCGGATACTGTTTCATTTGTTTCGATTCTGACTTCAGATTCATTGCCCATAGCCCTACCTCCTAAATACATTTATTGAAGAATCACTATAAAAATATACAAAAAAGGAGCTTATAACTATTCATATCATAACAGTATTTTTTAAAAAATACTATACCTGCATAATGTTTTTTTCAGAATAGTAAAATATGACAAAACTGTAGTAACGCACTGCCTGTGCGCTCTTTTCGGCGACACGTGCGTCATTTTTGATTTCCGGCCACAATCCTCTCCCCGTCGCAGCTGACGACAATATTGCCGCGGCGCGTCTCGTACGTCTGTACGTCTCTTTTCATGAGAAGATCCATCGTCTCTTCATCTGCGGGATTCTTATCCGAATCGCAGATCAGCGCAAGCTCCGGCGAGACCGCGTCAAGAAGGTCCGGAAGAAGCTCGTCATACCTGCCGTGATGCGGCATCTTTAAAACGTCGGCGCTGAGGTCAGCACCCTCTTTAAGCAGCGCGCGGATGCGCTGCGCCTCGATGTCCCCGGTGAACAGGAAGCTTCTGTTTCCATATGTTACCTTTGTGAGCAGCGAGCAGTTGTTGTCATACTTCTCCGTAAAGACCGTCTCGTCATAGGTCCCGGGCGGATCGATCCGAAACTCCATCCCTCCGAGCGAAAGGCGCTTCGTCTCCCGCAGCCTCTCCGGCTCGATCTCCTTCTCCTTCAGTGAATCCATAAAGCGCTCGTACTTTTTGCTGTCCCTCACATAGTCCGGGATCACGACGTCCCGGATATCGATTCCTTTCACGAGCGTCTCCGCGCCGCCGACATGATCTTTGTCAAAGTGTGTGATGATCAGAAGGTCAACGGCTTCACAGCCGTTTTGCTTTAGATAGGTCAGGATTTCCTCGCCGTCCTCTTCCTCCCCGGTATCGATGACGACTGTGCTGCCGCCTGCCTCCAGGACGATCGCATCCGCCTTGCCGATCTTGAATGCCGTCACGGTCATCCCCGCACTCTCCTGCGGGGATTCAGCCTTCGGGGTTTCTCCCGTCATTCCGCAGGCCGTCACCGCAAGGATCTGGGAAAGAAGCAGGACAAGGAAGATCCTCATTTTCCCAAGTAAGGCATTTGTCTTTGTATTCATGAAACGACTGCCTTTCTACTGCATTCTCGTCCAGTGAAGGACGATCGATTTTCTTTCACATCCCGGGAAGGAACTCTGCGCGATCTCTCTGTAGTCCTCTTCCGTAATCGGAGCTCCCTGCGCATCCTCACACCTGCAGACAGGTCCGTCCTTTTCGGAATAGGTCTGCGTCTTTACCGCGAGGGGCGTGACGGCGAGCACGCCGTCCTTTAAATGCATCGCATAAGTCGTCTCACTGTACTGCGCCGGTCCGTTCTTCATCAGGTCGCTGACGATATAATAAGTGACATCCTGCGATGCATCATAATAGCAGTCCCACCTGTCGTCGATGAGGTCCGGCTGGGAGGCGAGTGCCCCGAGGGCTTCCCCGATTTCCGCAAGGCCGTCCATTTCCTCCGTCACTTCGTAGATCCGGCTGTAGGTGTAGTTTCCGGAGCCGCCCTGCTGCGAGGAGATGACTTCCTTCCGGCCGTTCCCGTCGAGGTCCGTGATGGAAAACGCCATGTAGTCATTCGCATAATCCAGATGCGGCTTCCACATGCCCTGGTGTTCGATGATGATCCTCTCCTGGTCGACCTGCGGCTTCGAGACGCCGGCGACCGCGGGCACTTGCTCCGGTATCGTCTCCCACACCGGTATCGGCGCGTCCGACGTCTCTTCCTTCCTTCCGCAGCCTGCAGCCGTCAGAACAAAAATAAGGAGAAGCATTGTCACGATCCGTTTCATTTCATCACACCTCCTTTCATCTGCACACCTCCCAGAATGCGACTGCGGCCGCCGCCGCCACGTTCAGCGAATCCACGCCGTGCTTCATGGGAATACAGACCGCCGCGTCGCAGGAGCTTATCGTCTCTTCCGCAAGCCCCTCCCCCTCATTGCCAAGAATCACTGCGATGCGGTCATTTACCCGGAGCGCATCATCCTGCAGTGAGAGCGCATCCTTTTTAAGCGCCATGGCCGCGGTAAAGAATCCGTCCTGCCGAAGAAGCATTATGTCCGCGGGCTGCGCTCCCTCCCCGCCCGGGAAAAAAGTCCATGGGATCTGGAAGACGCTCCCCATGCTGACGCGAACTGCCCGCCGCTGCAGCGGATCCGCACAGCCCTTCGTCAAAAGAATGCCGTCCATGCCGAGCGCCGCGGCTGCGCGGAAGATCGCGCCGACATTCGTCGGGTTCTGGATATTCTCAAGAACCGCGATGCGCCTCGCCCCGCGAAGCACCTCCCGGACCTCCGGGAGCGGACGGCGGCGCATGGCGCAAAGGAGTCCTCTCGTCAGGGGATATCCTGTGATCCGATTCAGCACAGAGAGCTCCGCCGTGTAGACGGGAATATCCCCGCACCGGGCAACAGGACTGTCAGGGCTATCCGCCAGATATTTTTCCTCCGCAAGGAGCGAGACGGGCACATACCCCGCGTCCAGCGCGCGCGTAATCACATTCGGGCTCTCGGCAATGAAGATCCCGCCGTCCGGCTCAAAGTAATGCGCCAGCTCCGGCTCCCGCGCACGGGCGTAGATGTCGAGCTCCGGCGCGGCGATGTCCGTGACTCTTATCGGTTCCTTTTGTTTTTTCATATAACAATGATATCATAAGAATAGGAGGACAAACGCCATGAAACTGCACCGCATCGATGTACCTGTTCATTATGCTCCTTCGCTTGATCCGGGCTTTCTCCCGATCGGACTTTTCCGCAGATCCTTTCTGTCATCCGCCGGCACGCGCACACCGGCAGAACTCGCGCTGGAGCGCTCCGGCGGACAGATCTCTCGTCTTTCCACTTATATCCACGGCACCGCCGAAATGCGTGAGGCGGACTGCTACTATATCGACCGGATGATCAAAACGCTCCTCTGGATGAAGGGCGGATTCCGCATTTATGTAAAGGACAACCGCATGCTGTATGAATACCTGCAGGATGCGTACCGTGAAGGCGGGAGCCGCGCGTTCGATGCGCACTTCATGTCGCAGGTATACGAGCGGCCGTTCGAGGTCCTGTTCACCGATCATATTCCGGAGGAA